>CAZQZX010000296.1:0-7009 GCA_964597885.1 uncultured Planctomycetota bacterium | reverse complement strand
GTTGGGAAGCCTACGATCACCCCACCTGGGTCACCTTCAACGGTCGGGCTTCACATCGGGGTCGGCCTCGGTCGCGGCACCCTTTCCGGTGCGAACCAGGATGCTCGTCACGGACGCGGCTTGCCCGGCCCCGACGTCGGCGGCGCTGTCGCCGATCATGTAGCACTGGCCCAGATCGAGCTGCCTGCGTTCGGCCGCCTCGAGGAGAAGTCGCGGCGAGGGTTTTCGGTAATCGCAGCCCACGTCGGGATGGCAGGCGCACACGAGGAACTCCTCGATCCGGACGCCGTGGCGCGCGAGCTCTTCCTGGATGTGGTCGTGGATCGCGTGGACGGTTTCCATCGGAAAGTAGCCGCGGGCGACGCCGGACTGGTTCGTCACGATGATGAGCGGATAGCCGGCTTCGGAGAGGCGGGCGAGGGCGGCCACAGCACCCGGCAGGAACGCGACTTCCTCCACGCTCCCGACGTAGTGGGTATCCTCGATCAGCGTCCCGTCGCGGTCCAGAAACACCGCGCGGCCCGGCTCGGCGTCCTCGGTATCGATCGCTGCCTCCTTTGGACGCTGTTCTAGCAAACTTGTCGATCGGCCAGTCGGACGGCACAATAGGTGGGATCGGCCTGACGCGCGGGCCCCTGCCTGCCGTGACGGGCCCCGGAAACCGAGGAAGAGGAGCTCCCTTGATCGAAACGACGACCGGTCCGTCACGACTTTCAACGGCCGCCCGAATCCGGCGCACTGCGTTCGGGACGTGCCTCGCGATCCTTCTCGTGTCCGGCGCCGCCTTCGGGCAGCGGGTCCCGGACGGCTTCTATCGCGTCGAGAAGCCCGAGTTCGGCTACCAGTTCTTCTGCCCGCGCACCTACAAAGAGATCCCGGTGCAGCCGAACGACGAGATTCTCGTCGGGCAATTCGTGCGCGCCGCGGCGAGCCAGAAGGGCGCCGGGCGGCCTCGTTCCGGAAGCGATTACGAGATGTGGGTCGTCTCGATTCCGAAGCCGAGCGAGGAGCCGCCGTCGGTCAAGGTCACGCTGAATCCGCCCGAGCCGGAGGACGCCGGGCCTCAGAAGCCCGAAGACGAAGGGCAGGGGGAGGGCAAAGGCGAGGCGAAGAAGGAGAAGCCGTCGCCGACGAGCCGCGTCCGCAGCTACGAGGAGCTCCAGGCCGAGCAGCTTTCCGCGTTCTCCTTCGAGGAGCTGCTGAAGAAGCGGCTGGGCGCCTGGCGCGTGTACTCGGAGGAAGAGAAGAACGATCGCGAGCGGAGCTGGAAGGAATACCGGATCGGACTTCTGCCGGGAAGGCTGCGCCGACCTCCGAAGGGCAAGCCGGCGCCGCAGATCGACGTCGAAAAGGAGAGCGTGCGCACGGCCGCGGCCTGGTTGTACGAGCTCGAGGATCGTTACGTCGCGCTGCTGGGCTTTGCGCCGACGGCCGACTTCAAGAAGCGATACAAGGACTTCTACAAGTCGGCGCGTTCGCTGATCCCGATCGATATCGAGGCGGTCGACGTCGAGAAGCTCCGCAAGTACTACGAGCGCCATCCTGAGTATCTCGATCCCGAGTTCCGGATCGAGCGGTGCCAGGGGCTCGCACGAGGCTGGAAGTCCCTCGATACGCCGAACTACCTGATCCTCTACCACACGAAGGACACGCGGCTCGTCAATCGTCTCGAGCACAACCTCGAGGCAATGCGTCGCTTCTACGAGGAGCAGTTCCCGCCGGTCAAGCCGGTGCAGGCCGTCTCCGTCGTCCGGGTCTGCAACGACACGCAGGAGTACTTCGACTACGGAGGCCCGCCCGGATCGGCGGGGTACTGGAACTACACCAAGGAGGAGCTCGTCCTCTTCGACAACATGGTCGATCGGGACGGGAAGCGCCGGGGGAACTCGGACACCTTCATCGTGCTCTTCCACGAGGCCTTCCACCAGTACATCTTCTACTCGACGGTCGAGCTCCCTCCGCACATGTGGTTCAACGAGGGGTACGCCGACTTCATGTCCGGGGCCGTGGTCTACTCGAACACGGGCCGCGTGAAGGAGATCAAGACCAACCGCTGGCGGCTTCCCCTGATCCAGCGCACGATCGAGAAGGGCAAGCACATCCCGATGGCGCAGATCCTCAAGGCGCCGCGATCCGAGTTCTACAACCCCGCGCGTCGCTCGCTGTACTACGCGCAGGCCTGGTCGATCGTCTATTTCCTCGAGCAATCGCGAGACGTGAGCCGCAATCCGGCCTGGGCGAAGATCTCGGAGGTCTACTTCGTGACGCTCAAGAAGGAGTGGGAGAAGGAGCGCGCCGCGCTGTCACCCGACGCGATGCTCGACGAGAAGAACAAGGCGGGGCAGCGGGCCCGAGACGTGGCCCTTGCCGCTGCGCTCGAGGACGTGGACGTCGAGGAGTTCGAGGCGGCCTGGCTCAAGTTCGTCGCGAAGCTCCGGTAGGCTGCGCTTCGCGCGCGGCAGCGAGCATCCGGTGTTGGGTGCGGGTCTCCGGTAGTGCACCCAAAAAATGCGGCCGGGAGGGGCGGAATCCCCCTCCCGGCCGTTTTGCTGCCAGCCAGGTGCTTCGTATGACGAATTGAAAATGGGTGTAGGGGTTACTCGATTCGCAGCTGAATGGCGTTCGTCACACTCACACCCCGCGGGCTGGTCGATGCGGGGTTGAAGACCACACCCTGGACCGTCCACTCCGAGCCCGACGGCAGGTGTTCGATGTCACCGTTCGGATCGAGGTGGAAGAAGGCCGGGGCGCGTTCCGGATCGGCGATCGGGCTACCGAAGTAGTTCGACGCACCGATGCGGTTCGGCTTGCCAATGTTGTTCCACACCGCGGACGGGTCGGCGTTGTCGGCCGGCTCGAACAGCAGCGGGAAGCAGAAGGTACCGAGGTTTGCGGGGAGGGGCCTGATGGTTTCCGCGCTCGGGATGCCGGCGTTGAAGTGAACGACAAACTTGCCGTTGCCGCCGTCGGCCGGGCGGTCCATCGAATAAGCGAGCGGGGTGCCGGCGGGCATCGTGATCGTATGCACGCCCTGTTCACCCTGATCGCCGTTCACGAAGAGAACACTGGACGACTCGTCGTCGATGCCCTGGCAATCGTCGATGTCCAGATCCTGGTCGAGGACGAAGACGGTGCTGGTGGCGTTGCCGACCACGAGCAGGTTCTTCTGCGGAGCCATCGAGCTCGAGCGATAGTACTCGACGATCCCGTTCGGGAAGATCTCACCCGACGGGAGCAGGGGATCGATGAGGTTCCACGTGTCCTCGTAGACGTTGCCACTGCAATCGGTCTGCGAGACGCGCACGGGCTGTCCATCGCTGATCTGACCGGTGGCCAGAACGAGACCCGTGTCGTTCAGCGCGGGGTTCGCGGCATCGTCGATGCCGTTACCGAACGCGCCGAGGCCCTGCTGGAAGTCCGGGTTGACGAACGAGCAGCCGAAGCTGCCGTCCGCGAGGTCGACCTGGAAGATCTCGTCGGTCGTGATCTCGGACCAGTACGAGAGGCGTCCCGACTGGTTGTCATCGATCGTTCCCGGGCCCCAGACGTTCGTGCCGGCGTTCGGGAGCGTGTAGACGTTGCCCGTGGCGAAGCCGGTGAACATCTCGAACTCGTAGATCTGACCGCTGGACGGATCGGCCGCCCAGTACGTGTTGTCGGTCGTCGTATCGTACGTGATACCCGTCATCGACGTGCCCGGGAAAGCCGTCTGCCAGGACTCGATGAGGTTGCAATCCGAATCGACGCGGTAGATGTGGTAGCTACCCATCAGCTCGCCGATCAGGAACTCGTTGGTCACGGTGCCTTTGATCTCCGACGCCCCGAAGAGCGCCGTCGCCTGCGGAATCGGGAGCGAACAATGCACCTGCTCACCGATGTTCTGCAGTTCGGCTTCGACCTTCACAGGTGAATCGAGAAGGTCAGCCGCACCGTTGTGCTGCGCCATCGCCGCCGGAGTGAATCCGACGAGCGCGACGGCCACGAGGGCCATAAGCTTCTTCATGTTCAATTACCTCCGAAACGAACCACGAAACGAACCACGAAAGATGCACTCACTCGACGACTCGCGCGCGCTGAATCGAAGAAATAGTGGTTGCGTGCAGAACACCTCTTCATATCCCGCGGATCTTGCACGGAAGCGCATCCCGGTGCCGTGCACTCGATGCCGACGTGCCGTGACGCGTGTCCGATTTGTTCGTTCTCGTTTCATTGCGGGGTGACTGTACGGACGGTTCGCTCGGGTGGGCAAGGCAATTCTCAGCGGCTGCTGTCGGTCGAAAAAGCGGAGCATGGTGCCGTTCGGTACAGGTCATCCGAGCTGTCCGGTTGGACCGGCAACGCAGTCGTCAACCATCGATCGTCGACATCGGATTGAACGGGTTAGCGGGAGGGCGTTTGTGCGATCGTCGTCTGCGGGGTGGGGCAGATTGCACCGCTTGCATCCTCCCGAGAATCTTCAGCGATTTTTTTTCGTGATTCGTGTTCGGCCGGCAACCAATGCCAACGCGTTCGCGCGTTGGCTCACGGCCGCATCGACCTTCGGCCCCGTCGGATCGGTCGAGTCTTGCCGTGGGAGCGGCCGGGTAGATACGCTCTGGTCGACCATGGAACCTTCGGTGCTTCTCTTCGACGGCGTGTGCAACCTCTGCAGTCGGCTCGTGCGCTTCGTGCTCGACCGCGACCGCGAGGAGCGCTTTCGGTTCGCGTCGCTGCAGTCCAAGACGGGACGCCGGTATCTGGCCGAGCACGGGCTCCCGGAGGATCTCGACACCATGGTGCTGATCGAGGGGGGGCGGGCGTACGTTCGATCCACCGCAGCGCTGCGCACCGCGCGTCGGCTGGGCCTGCCCTGGCGGCTGCTCTATCCCCTCGTCCTGATTCCGCCCTTCCTGCGGGATCCCGCCTACCGGCTGCTGGCCCGGAACCGGTACCGCTGGTTCGGCAAGTCGGACGTCTGCTCGATTCCCACTCCGGACGAGCGCGCGCGGTTCCTGTCCGACGCGGACCTCTCGGGTTCTCGAAACGACGCAGAATCGCCTGATCTGAGGGGGGCGGGCCGATCAACTTGATCGAAGGCCCGCGGGCCAAGGAGTCCGTTGGCCGCTGTGGCTGCGCTTTGGCGGATCCTAAGTTGCTTCTTATTATGGCCTTGCGTCAGCTTCTCGAAATGTCTGCCCTCATTGGTCCCGGTCTTGCGATACGTCTCTCGTCCAGCACGAAGAAGAAGGAGAGAGACATGCGGTTCTTCCAGCGACTTCGCAACATCTTCACCGACCCCGACGTGGAAGCCTTCGAAGGCCCGGACGCAGACCTGCGCCTGGACACGATCCCCCTCTCGGATGCGCCGAAAGAGGCTCGGATCCGTTTCGAGCCGATCGACAAGCGCCTCACCTCCGATGACACGCATTTCGTGTCCGTGCAGCAGATCGAGCGTCGCCAGCTGAAGCATCGCCGCGACAGCTGATCCTGCAGGGCCCGCCACCGGTCCAAACCGCTTCCTCGGCCTGTTGCTATACTCGTCCCGCAAGAGAGGCCCCACGACGGAGCGGCGATTTGACCGAGATTCCGGACAGCTGGCCCGACGGGGATTCTCCCTCGGGCTCCGACGGCGAAAGCCGGCCAGGAGTACCGCCCCCGGGATCCCGGATGAGCGTTCCGATGTTCCCGCTCCCCAACGTGGTGCTCTTCCCCGGCACCGTCCTTCCTCTCCACATCTTCGAAGAACGCTATCGCCAGCTCGTCGAAGACCTCCTCGATCGTTCCGGCCGGATGGTCATCGGCAACATCGTGGAGCAGGCCTACGACCAGATCGCCGGCAATCCTCCGGTCCACCCGGTCGCGGGGCTTGGCGAGATCGTCCGGCATCGACGCCTGCCGGACGGACGTTTCCTGATCTGGCTCTTCGGATTGACGCGCGTGCGCATCGACGAAGTCGAGTCCGATCGGCTCTACCGAGTCGTCGAAGCCGAGGTCCTCGGTGAGACGAGCCCCGAAGACGCGGAGGATCGCGAGCTCCGCCCGCGGCTCGAGCGTGCGATCGAGGCGCGTGTCCCGGACTCGCTCGAGCTTCCCGAGGAGATCTCGCTCGGTCTCATGACGGACGTTCTCGTCCAGAGCCTGGGACTCACGGCCGAGTCCGTTCAGAGCCTCTACTCGGAGCTGTGCGTCTCGAAGCGCGCGGAAGCCGCGCTCGAGGAGCACGATCGTCTGCCGCTTCCCGATCCGCCGGCGAAGGACGCGCCCGGTGAAGAGGCAGCCGGCGACGAAGACGGGGCCGGGGACGAGACGTCCGACGACGTCACCGACTAGCGCTCGACGCGAGCGAAACGGTGCAGCGCGATCGCCGCGGCCGCGGTGACGTTCAGCGATTCCACTCGATCCGAGGTCGGGATCCGATACCGCGCGGCGGCGGCGGCCGAGATCTCGGGAGGAAGCCCCCCGCCTTCTCCGCCGAATGCGAGAAGGGCTCGCGGCGCGGCCTCCGGGAGAGAATCGAGAGTGTCCGTGGAGTGCGCGTCCGCCGCATAGATGGCGATCGCGTGGGATCGCGCGAGCTCGAGAAGCGCTCCGATCTCGAGGGTGGCCACGGGAAGCGTCAGGACCGTCCCGCTCGAAGCGCGAATGCCTTTCGGCCCGAACACGTCGCCCGAGTCGGGAGACAGCAGGAGGGCGTCGGCACCGAAGGCCGCGGCGCTGCGGGCGAGCGCCCCCGTGTTCGTCGGATCCTGGATGCCGAGGGCCGCGACGCCGAGGAACGAAGCACGCGAGGCGAGGGCGTCGATATCGGAAGCGGGGCGCTCCACGATCGCGAGCGCTCCCTGCGGAGTCTTGAGCGAGGAGATCTGTTCGAATCGAGCGGCCGCGGCGGGGCGGCAGTCGACTCCTCGCGCCTCCGCCGCCTCGATCGCTTCGCGGAGCTCGGAGTCCTTCTCGATCGCCTCGGGCAGGAACACGACCTGCCGGACGCGCGTGTCGAGACGCAGCGCTTCTCGCACGAGCCGGCGGCCTT
>CAZQZX010000295.1:0-7057 GCA_964597885.1 uncultured Planctomycetota bacterium | reverse complement strand
CCCTTCTCGACGAGGAACGAAGAGACCTTGTCGCCGGTCTTCGCGTAGACCAGGAACACGTCGCCGAGCTCGGTGTCGCTGATCATGCCGTTCGTGATCCACATCTTGCGACCGTTCAAGATGTAGTGATCGCCCTTCTTGACCGCGGAGGCCTGCATGCCCATGACGTCGGTACCGGCCGCCGGCTCGGTCATGCACATGCCGCCGATCCACTCGCCGCTCACGACCTTCGGCAGGATGCGCGTGCGCTGTTCGTCGCTACCGTTCTGGTAGAAGTTGTTGACGAAGAGCATCGAGTGGGCGAGGTACGCGAGGCAGAAGCCCGGGTCGGATGCCGAGATCTCCTCGTGCGCGATGACGGCCGCGACGGCGTCCATCCCGGGGCCGCCGAACTCCTCGGGCACCGTGATGCCGAGCAGCCCCAGATCGCCGAGCTTGCGGAACAGATCGACGTTGAACTGCTCGGTGCGGTCGGCCTCGAGCGCCTGCGGCTCGATCTCGTTTCGGGCGAAATCCCGGACCATGTCGCGCAGCATCTGGTGCGATTCGGTCGGGTTGTAGAGGTCGTACTGGGACAGTTCGCTCACCATTTCGGTCATGTCGTGAACTCCGGGTAAACCGGTCAGGTACAGGGGGAAGTGTCGAGTCCAGAGTGTATCAAGTCTTGACGCGCAGAGGGGCGGGCGAGAGACTCCCCCGGTCATGATGCTCGTCCTCGATACGGTCATTCCGGTATTCGCAATCGCCGCCGTGGGATACGTCTGGGCGGCGTATCACGGTGAGAAGACCGAGAATCTCGGGCGGATCGCGATGCTGGTCGCCGCCCCCTGCCTGATCTTCCAGAGCTTGTCTCAGACCACGATGGACGCGTCCGGGATCGCGGCGCTCGCCGGAGGGGCGGTTTGCATCGCGTCCGGGACGGGGCTTCTCGCGTGGACGATCGGGTGGCGATTCTCGGGCCGGAAGGGGTCGCCGAGCCATCGCGGCTTCGTGATGCCGGCGACGTTCTGGAACGCCGGCAACATGGCGCTCCCCGTCTGCGCGCAGGCCTTCGGACCGGCGGGGCTCGAGGCGGCCACCGTCATCTTCATCACCGTGACGCTGCTGCAGTCGACGGTCGGGATCTGGATCGCGAAGGGCAGCGGCGGGTGGCTCGAGATGCTCCGCCTGCCGCTCTTCTACGCGGGCCTCGCCGGCGTCGTCGTCGCCTGGACGAAGGCGCCGGTGCCGACCCTCGTCGCCGTCCCCGTCGGCATGCTCGCCGACGCGACGATCCCGCTGATGCTCCTGAACCTCGGCATCCAGCTCCGGCGCCTGCGCATCACGGAGCTCGAGATCTCGTTGATCGCGGTGCTGATCCGGATGGGCGGTGGGCTCGCGTTCGCGTACGCGTTCGTGACGATCGCGGGTGTCGAAGGAGGGATCCGGTCGGTGCTGCTGCTCTCGGCCGCGATGCCGCCGGCGGTGATCAACAGCGTGTTCGCCGAGCGCTACGGAACGGAGCCGCGCCTCGTCGCGTCGGCGATCGTGCTCGGCACCATGATCAGCGTGGTGGGGATTCCGATCGGGGTGGCGCTATTGACGTGAGGCCGGCGTCTAGCGCCCGCCCCTCCTCGAACCGCGTCCGCTGCTGCCCGCGCTACTCCGAGCCTCGCTCATGAAGGCGACGGCTTCGTTCTCGGTGGGGAAGCTCTTCGTGACGTCGATCGTGACCTTCTTCGGGCGCGGGAGGTCGAAGTCGCGTCCGTCGGCGAGCGCCGCCTTGCGCGCCGATTCGTGATCGCGGAGCGCCTGCTTGTACTCGTCCTTCATCTTCTTCTCGAGCGACGCGAGCTCGCTCTTCGAGACCACGCGGTACTCGCCGCGGACCATCACAACGGAGTACGCGTCCTTGTTCGCGGCGCGAAGCTTCGCCGTCCACTTGTCGCGAAGGGCCTGCGCTTCCTTGCGATCGAGTCGCTGAGCGAGGACCTTGAACGTCGGCGGGCTCGGCTTCTTCTCGTCGAAGTCGGTGCGGTCCTGACTTGCTTCCTTTTTCGCGCGCGTCCACGCCGCGACCTCTTCGCGATACTTTTCTTTGGTGCGCTTGGCGAGATCCTCGAGTCCTTCGACTTCGATCATGCGGATCTCGTCACCGACGCGCACGACCGAGTACTGTTGCCTCTCGCGCTGGTTGCGGTTGCGTCCCTGTCCGCCTCGACCGCCACCGCGTCCGCGCTGGCCGAAGGCGTCATCGACGAAGAGGGCACCGATCGCGACGATGGCGATCAGGGTGAGGAAGCGTCGCAGTCGGGGAGTCTCGAGAATGGTCTTCATACTGCAATTGTCGGGTTTTGCAGGGTTTCTCTGCAATGGTCCCGGGGCGCGAAATCTCCCGGGCGCCGGAACATCCGGCGCCCGGCGAGGTTGGCGCGGCCACCCGACCTCGATCAATCGGTCTCGCGACTGTGGGCGGCGAGCCGAGACTTGGCGGCGCGGTGCGTCGGATCGAAGCTGAGCGCCATCGAGTAGTCGGCGATGGCCCCGTCGTCGTCGCCGCGCTTGGCCTTGGCGGCGCCCCGCACGTAGAACGCGTCGGCGAACTCGACCCGCATCCGGATGGCGTTCGAAGCCTCGACGATGGCCTGGCGGTCGTCGCCGTTGGCCGCGTGCGCGATCGCCTTGTTGAGATAGACGAGCGCGAGGTCGGGCTCGATCTCGATCGACCGCGCGAAGTCGTCCGTCGCTCCCGTCGGGTCGCCGCTGTAGAGGCGAGCGCGTCCGCGTCCGATCCAGGCTTCGCGGTCACTCGGGTCGCGTTCGATCACCTCCGAGAAGTCGAGCATGGCGGCGGGGTAGCTGCCGTGATTCAGTCGTGCGATGCCGCGATCGTAGTACGCCGAACCGAGCGCCGGCTCGAGATCGATGACGCGCGAGAAATCGTCGATGGATCCGTCGTAGTCGGCGATCTCGGCGCGGGCCACGGCGCGGGCGTAGTACACGCGGCTGTCGTTCGGTCGGTAGCGGAGCACTTCCGTGCAGTCCGAGATGACGCCCTTGTGATCGCCGAGCTTCCGGCGAGCGACGCTGCGGTTCCAGTACGCCTCGACGAAGTCCGGCTTGATGCGGAGGGCCATCGTGTAGTCGACGACGGCTCCCCGATACTCGCCGAGCTGGAAGCGGGCGTTCCCACGGTTGTGGTAGGCCATCGGCAGCTGCGTCAGCTCGATCGACCGGGAGTAGTCGTCGATGGCTCCCACCGCGTCGCCGGTGGCCAGCTTCTCCTCGGCGCGATCCAGGTAGTGCTGGCTCTGCTCGACTGGCGGAACCGAGGCGCAGGCAGGGAGTAAGACGGAGAGCGCCAAGAGAACAAGAGACAGGGAAAGACCGGACGAAGTCGGGGAGGCGGGGGCAGGATAAGGCATCGCGAGTCTCCTCGCAGGATGTAGATTTGTCGACCGGACGCTTCATTGTACGCCTTGTCCGAGCCCGGCTGCAACCATCCCGCCCCGGTTGCGGGAAGGCCCCCCCAGTCCGTATCGTGATGCGATGCCCGAAGCCGTGACGAATCGCCGATCCCCGAAGCGGTCCCTGCCCGCGCTCATGCTCGTGTCCGTGCCGGTACTCCTGGCCGGGTTCGTGGTGTCGTGCGGGGGCGACGATGCGTCCCCCGATCGTCGGGTTGGCGCTTCCGACGCCTACGTGTCGGTCGCGTTCGACGGGGCGGCCCGAGGCGGCGACCCGGACGGCCCCGCCGAGACCCTCGTCGCGAACCTTCCTGCGCAGGGTGCCGACGACGGCGGCTGGCTCCTCGACAACGGCGAGTCGCTGCGATCGCGCAACTCGTGGGTGGTGGCGCCGGCGGGGACGGGGCTCCAGCGAGTGAAGCGCCGCATCGAGGTCGAATCGGCCGGCGTCACCGAGGTCCTGCTGCGGCTCGGGTGCAAGGAGCGACGTCCCGTGACGTTCGTCTGGCGCGGTGCGGAAGGGCAGCGCGGCCGCATCGAGATCGCGCTTCGCGGCGGATCGAAGATCGAGGAGCATCGGATCGACCCGACGGGGCAGGCGGGATGGACGGGAACGATCGTCGAGATCGGGCTCGAGATCGCGAACCCGCGGTTCCCGTTTCGGATCGGCGACGCGGAGCTGCTCGCCGTCGCGCCGATCGAGCGCGCGCGTCGGCTCGAGGCGGCCGATCACTCTCGACTCGCCGTCGATCGCGATTCGCGACCGGCCCGCGTTCTCGTTCCCGGTCGCGCGCTCGAGACGGAGCCGATCCGACTCGAGAAGGGCGATGTCGTCCAGCTCGCGATCGGGATGCCCCGGGCGACGGCGATCCGCAGCGGTGAGACGTGCACGGTGTACGCATCGGGGGAGAACTGGGCGGCCCGCATTCTCGTCGAGCGAGAAGCCGGCTGGTACGAGATCGAGACGAACGTCGCCGCCGGCGAGGAGCCGATCCGTTTCTATTGCGAAGGTGCCGAGGAATCCGACCTCTTGTTCGTCGCGCGCCCGCGCGTCCGGAGAGCCGCGCGCGATCCGCGCCCGAACGTCATCCTGATCACCGCCGACACGCTGCGCGCGGATCGGATCGGCGCGCACGGCGATCCGACGGTGCGGACGCCTACGCTCGATCGTTTGGCGCGCGAGTCCGTGCAGTTCGAGAGCGTGACGACGGCATCGAACGCGACCGGCCCGTCGCACGCGTCGATCTTCACGTCGCTCTATCCCAAGGACCACGGCGTGTACGGGAATGCCGAACGTCTTGGCAGCCCGGCGCGTCCGCTCGCCGAGATCTTTCGCGAGGAAGGCTACGCGACCGGCGCGTTCGTGGGCTCGCTCGTCCTGAAGTCGACGCTCTCGGGATTGGGGCAGGGCTTCGATCGCTACCTCGATGCGGGCGACGCGATGAAGCGCGGGGCCGACGAGGTCAACGCCGATGCCTTGCCGTGGATCCGTGAGCACGCGGACTCGCGGTTCTTCGCCTGGATCCACTACATGGATCCGCACACGCCCTACGATCCGCCGGAGCTCGACCGCGAGCGATACGCACCCGGCGGCGGTGACGAGGACGTCGTGCCCGTGCCGGAAGGTGTCCCGTTCTCGGGCTTCCGCGCGTACCCTCGCGACCTGCGCTGGCCGGAGGCGCTCTACCGCGGCGAGATCTCGCACATGGACCGCGAGCTCGGGCGGCTCCTCGCCGAGCTGGATCGGTCCGGTCTCCGCGAGCGTACGATCCTCGCGTTCACCGCCGATCACGGCGAGTCGCTCGGCGAGCACGGCATCTACTACAAGCACGTCGGGTTGTACGGAACGACGGCAAACGTCCCGTGGATGCTCCGGGGGCCCGGGATCGAAGCCATGGGAGAACGCGTGTCGAGAGGCGTCGAGACAATCGACGTCGCGCCGACGGTCCTCGCGGCAGCGGGCCTCGAGGTTCCCTCGACGATGCGAGGGACCGATCGTCGGGCGGCGGCGCGGAACGGCGACCCCGACCCGCAGTACGTGCAGCACTCGGCCGGCCTCGCGCTCGGCCTGCGCGAAGGGCGATACCACGCGATCCAGCGGTTGCGGAAGATGCGATACGGCCAGCGCATCGTCGATCCGGGATTCGAGCTCTACGATCTGGATCGCGACCCCGGAATGCAGTCCGATCGATCCGGGGAAGAACCGGGGGCGGTCCTGCGTCTCGAGCGCGAGATGGCCCGCTGGCTGCGCGACCGGCGTCCGATCGAGTCTTCCTCGGCCGAGCTCTCCGAAGCCGAGCGCAGTGCCCTCGAGAGGCTCGGCTACGTCGTCGGCGACGACGAATGATCGGCGGGAACGTACGATATCGCTCGTGATGCGCTCCCGACGAATCCCATCCCCCGAAACCCGACGTGACGTGGCCGGTGTCCTGCGTCCGGGCCTGCCCGCGCTGGTGCTGCTGGCGGTGCTGGCGACCGGATGCGGCCAGCCCGGCAATCCCGATCTTCCCGGCACCGAGGTCGAGGGCGCGATCTGGGTGTCGCGCGCCCCGGAGCCCTCGGGCGAGAGCGAAGTCCTGGTCGCGAAGATCCCGGCGGCGGGAACCGAGGCGAGCTCGTGGACCCTCGACACCGGGGAGCGGGCGCGCGAGCGCCTCGGCCTGGCTCGGGTTCCCCCGGGCGGCGTGCGGCGAACGGTATCGCGTCCGGTCGACTTCGATGCGGCCGACGTCTCCGAGATCCTGCTTCGGATCGGCGGCCCGGATCGGCGACAGCTGTTCCTGCTGTTCACGACCGATCGAGGCGGCCGCGGGCGGATCACCGTGAACCTCGAGGGCGGAAGCGGCGTGAAGGAGTATCGCGTCGACCCGACCGGCGATCCGGCGTGGGTCGGCACGATCCAGTCGCTCGCGTTCGAGATGTGGGGCTACCAGGGTGCGCTCGACCTCGGCGACGTCGATCTGCTTCGTCTCACGCCCGAAGCGCGCGCGTGGCGGCTCGAGTCGGCCGACCATTCGCGGCTGGTCATCCGCCGCGAGGCGCGTCCCGGTCGCGTTCTGCTCGAAGGCCAGACGATCGAGACGGATGCCATCCCGATCGGCAAGGGCGACTCTCTTCGATTCGCGATCGGCGTTCCGCGCGCGGTGGCGAATCGCGGCGGCGGCAAGCTCACGATCCGCCTCGAAGGCGAGGGCTTCCAGCGCGAGATCCGAACGGCGCGTCGCGTTCGTTGGCGCGAGATCCCGCTCGACGGCCTCGGCCGCGCGGGAGGCGCCGACAGCCGTTTGAAGTTCACGCTCGAGAAGGCGCAGCCCGGGGACTACGTCTACATCTCGACCCCGCAGATCGTGCGTGCATCCGAGCGCGTGCGGCCGAACGTCATCCTCATCACCGCCGACACGCTTCGCGCGGACACGATGGGCAACTCGGGCGATATCCGGACGCGGACGCCGTACCTCGACGCGTTCGACCGGCAGTCGATCGTGTACGAGAACGCCACGACGGCCTCGAACGCCACGTGCCCGTCGCATTCGTCGATCTTCACGTCGCTCTATCCCAAGGATCACGGCGTGATCGGAAACTCGGAGCGGCTCACGTCCGAGGCGGTGACG
>CAZQZX010000294.1:0-7067 GCA_964597885.1 uncultured Planctomycetota bacterium | reverse complement strand
TCGTCGCGCCGCCGTAGGACGGGTGCGGCTTCCGTGTGAACGGCAGCCCGTACACTGCGTCCATCTCGTCGCGCGTGAGCGGATTCGCGGGCGGGTTCACGACCACGCACTCGCGGCCGTGCCGTTGCACGAGCCGGCGCGCGTTGAACGGGTTCGTCTCCTGGTGCGCGATGCGCGTCATCTCGCAGAACGCGATCGGATCGGTCGACGCCTCTTCGTGGCTCGGGAGCTCGAGCGTCTCGATCTCGGGCGGCGTCGCGCTTGCGCCGAGGCGATACGCCACGCCACGCAGGTCGCGGAGATCTTCGATCGTCTCGCCCGCGTCGAGCCGCCGGGCGATTTCGACGATGCCGCGCTCGCCCATGCCGAACGCGAGCAGGTCGGCCTTGCAGTCGAGCAGGATCGGACGGCGGACCTTGTCGCTCCAGTAGTCGTAGTGCGAGATGCGACGCAGGCTCGCCTCGACACCGCCGGCCACGACGGGCACACCGCGGTACGCTTCGCGCGCGCGCTGGCAGTACGCGAGCGTCGCGCGGTCGGGTCGAAGCCCGATCTTGCCGCCCGGGCTGTACGCGTCGTCGTTTCGGAATTTCCGATTCGCCGTGTAGTGGTTGATCATCGAGTCCATGTTGCCGGCGCTGATCCCGAAGAACAGCCGCGGCCGCCCGAACGTCTTCCACGCGTCGCACGACTTCCAGTCCGGCTGCGACAGGATCGCCACCCGGAATCCGTGGGCTTCGAGGAGCCGCCCGAGCAGCGCCATCGCGAAGCTCGGGTGATCGACGTACGCATCGCCGCTGACGAAGACGACGTCGACCTCGTCCCATCCGCGGGCGTCCATGTCGGCCCGGGACATCACGAGCGGCCGGTCGAGCGGGATCTCTCCCGGAGCGACCGTCGGGCGAATCGGGGGTGTCGGGGCGTAGAGCTCGGTAATCATGGTTCTCGTCAGGCATTGTAGCGAATGCGGCCCCGATCCCGGAGCACCCCCGGCCGCCGCTACCGGAAGGGAGCCGAATCGGTTAGGATCAGGGGAGCTAACGGAATGGAGGATGGATCGTGACCGCGGCTCGGATCGACGAGATTCTCGCCCAGCAAGAGGCCCTTCGTGCCTTTGCGCTCGACATGGCTCACGGCGACGACGATCTCGCCGACGAGCTCCTGCAGCAGACGCTCATCCAGAGCTGGCTGCAGACCTCGCACGACATCGACTCGACGCGCGCCTACTCGCGGAAGGTGCTCCAGAACCAGGCGATCCGCGAGAATCGGACGCAGCGCCGGGAAGCGCGGCGCGGCGCGGTCGCCCTCGAGCAGCGTCGACGAGATCTCCTGGAGCAGGAAGACCGCGAGGGCGTCCGGGAAATCGTCCGGGCCGTCGTGCAGACGCTCGACGAGCCCTATCGCACGACGATCCTCGAGTTCTACATGTCGGGCTTCTCGCGCGAGGACGTCGCGCAGAAGACGGGGGTCTCCGCCGAAGCCGTGAAGGCCCGCCTCACGAAGGCGCGGTCGATGCTCCGAGGCCGTCTCGCGACGGCCTTGAGTGCGGAAGGGTACGCCGGCTTCGGTGCGTTGTTGCTTCTCGCGGGGCTGCTGCCGGAGCAGGCGGCGGCGGCGCTGGCGAGCGCGCAGGCGGCGGGAAGCGTTCAGGCGGCAGGTGCCGCGCAGGCCGCAGGGACCGTCGCGGCGGGGAAGGCCACCAGCGCGTCGGTCTCGGGATGGATCGGGCTCGCCGGCGTGGCGTCGATCGTCCTCGCGATCTTCCTCGTGGTCCGCGAGCCGAAGGACGACCGAGACAGCTTGGGTCTCGATTCGGCGGCGGCCGCGACGGCGCCGGTCGCGTCGGCGGATCCCGCCGGAACCGATGCCCTGGGAAGCGAGGCAAGCGAGGCCTCCACTCGAGCCGTGACGAGCACGGGATCGAGCGAGGGCGCGGCTCCGTCGGCGGAAGCGCTTTCGGATCCCTCTGGCGGCGGAACGGATGGAACGGCCGAGTCGCCGGAGACGCGGATCGCTCAGCTGCTCGAGGCCTTCCGGATCGCAACCGCCCGCGAAGAGCATGGCGTCTCGGGAGCGATCGAACGGGCCCTCGAAGAGCTCGACGAAGCCGTGACCCACGGCAACGAGCTCGTGATCCTCCAGGAACGACTGCGCATGGCCATTGCGGCGTGCTCCCCGGCCGGACAGGATCGCGCCGCCGAATTCGCGCTGCACTGGGACACGCTGCGCGCTCCTCTCGAGTCGGACTACACGATGACGCTTCTCTTCGCGGCGCTCAGTCAATACAGCATCGACGGGCGTCCCGAGCTGTTCAAGAGAGTGCACGCGATCATGAGCGAGCGCGAGGCCCGCCGCATCGACGAGCGTGAGCGAGAAGACCTCGCTTTGGTCGATACGCTGCTCGGGGCTTCGGCGATCGAGCGGTTGAAGGCCCTCGACGTCCTCCAGGCGGAGGAGCTCGCGCAGCCGCTCGTGCGCGACGCGATCGAGCGCGTCGCCGGGCCGGACTACGACGCGCAGACGCGCGCCGCGGCGCTCTACGCGATGTCGCGAGCGATCGACGAGCGGCTGATCGTCCAGGCTCGGGCGTTCGTCCTCGATGCGTCGGAGGCTCCGAGGGTTCGAGCCGCTGCAGCACGGGTTCTGTCACGGGCCGCGCAGGAAGGGGCGGACGACATCCGCGCTACGCTCGCCGGGCTGCTCACTTCGGACGACGACCCGACGATCCGGCGATTCTCGGTGTCCGGTCTCAACAGGCCTCCGACCGACGCGACGATCGTCGATGCGCTCATTCGAGCCTCGACGGACGATCCGGATGCCGGCGTTCGTTCGAATGCCGTCGGGGCGATGCGCTGGCATGCCCGCAATTCGGACGAGATCGTGGAGCATCTCCGCCGACTCGCTGAAGACGAGTCCCAGGATCCGGCGATCGGCGAAACGGCCCGCTCGATCCTCGAACATCTTCCCTGATGCTCCTCGCAACCAGCATATTCTGAGCAGCTTACGGACGTCGCCAAAAGTTTTCGAGATTCCGGTCCCCGGGGAAGGTCCGAGTGGGCTCTAGGGGTTGAGTTTTCTCGAAGATGTCCCGAGCAGCAGGCCATTTCGGCAGGCCGTGCGGGAAACGAGGCGAAGCCAAGGGGGGATCCGACCTTCGGGAAGGGTCTTTGGCTTTGCTGGACCGGGGCTTCGGTCCCGGGGGATGACGAGTCCGTCGTGCATCGGACGGCAGGCCGGCTTTCGGGCAGAACGGCCTGTCCAGGGTGGTGGCGTCGCGCATGCTCGGCCAGCGGCCGGGCATGCCGACGTTCGCTCCCGCCCGCAGCGTGCTCCTCGCGAGCCGCTTCCCGGCCGGCTAGGCCAATCCTCTTTCGGCGAGGTCGTCCTCGTCCCACCCGAGGTGGTGTCCGACCTCGTGGAGCAGCGTGATCCGGAGCTCCCGGATCAGCGCATCCCGATCGCCGGAGAAGCGTTCCAGGTTGTGCTTGAAGATCCGGATCCGATCCTGAGGGATGGCGGATTCGAACACGCTCTTCTCGGTCAGCGGCACGCCGTCGTAGAGCCCGAGCATTTCGGGGTGCAGATCCGGCGACTTGTCCGTCGTGACGTCGGGAAGGCTCGTCACTTCGATCGCGACCGACGCCAGCGCGCCGCGGATGCTCTCGGGCATGGCCTTCACCACCTCGTCGAGGAGCGCCACGGCCTCATCGTCACTCATTCGCGTGGGAGCGGGGCAGGCCTCCGGATCGAGCTTGGAGGCGCGTCGGTAGTGGGAGTCCGCTTCTTCTTCTCGCCCGGCGAACATCGCGAGGAGGCCGCGGAGATCTTCGACGCAGGCCGCCAGGTTCGACGTGGGGACGCACTGATCGAGCACTTCGACGGCCGCCGCGAACTCCCACTCGGCGAGATGGAATCGCGCCCGCATGTAGTGGGCCTCGGCGTCGATCGCGTCCTGTCCGCACGGCAACAGCGATTCGAGCTCGGCAAAGCAGTCACGTGCGCGGGCGAGATCCCCGAGCTCGGTCAGGACGGATCCGAGCAGCGTGAGCGCCTCGGCCTCGGCGGGGAGGAGGTCGTCGTGACGGGTGCGGCGGATGCGCCGAAGCGCGCGCTCCGCCCCTCGCCGCGCGACCGCCAGACGGCCGGCCTCCAGGTCGTCGTGGACCTGGTCGAGGCGTTGATAGATCGCGTCGAGCTCTTTCTCGTTCAACCTGCGCTGCTGTCCTACTTTCCTCGGCCGGGATTGGCGCGACGGACGGTCAGCATATCTTTCCGTCGCGCCTTTCTCCCGTCCGAGCTCCGCAGGGTCAGCGTCGCGGGAGGAGCCGCTTGAGCGACCTACGCGTCTCCATGGTGTGCGTCGACCGGCAGCGCGGGCAGCGATCCGTGCGGGCGCCGGGCTCGGTCTTCTCGACGGGGATGAACTGACAGGCGCGACAGATCGAGCTCCCCATCGGCGCGTCCTTCAACAGGCGGAGCAGCTTGCGGTCGTCCTTCTCGAGCATGTCCTCGACCCACTGGAGTCTTTCCTTGTGTCCGACTTCCATGTTCGACCTCCTGTGCCTTTCTGCCCTTCTCTCTCCGAGACTAACTCGCGCGAAGGCCAGGAGAGTATGGGGTGAATTCCCGATATTCGGGAAAGCTCAGGTGTCGTCGCGGTCGAAGCTCGCGAGCGCGTCGCCGAGGGCCTCGAACGAAGCGGCGATCGGCCGGCTCCGGACCGGCTCGTCGACGAGGGACGCCAGAGCGTCCGGGAGCTCAAGGGCGTAGCCGAGGATCGGCTCGATCGCCTCGCGGAACTTCGCGGGATGCGCGGTCGCCAGCAGAATCGCGGGGCCGTCGTCGTCCGCGCGGAGCCGGGACCACGCCGCGTACGCGACCGCGGTGTGCGGATCCATCAGATAGCTCCGCTGCTCGTGGACGCGCCGGATCGTCCGCGTCGTTTCCTCGTCGTCGATGGCGACGGCGCGCAGCTCGCGCTTCAATCGCTCCGCGTCGCCGTCGTACAGATGGAGGATGCGCGCGAAGTTGCTCGGGTTCCCGACGTCCATGGCGTTCGACATCGTCGGTACCGACGGGCGCGGGCGGAACTCCGACGTGCGAAGGTACTCGGGGACGACGTCGTTTCGATTGGTCGCGGCGACGAAGCCTCGACACGCGAAGCCCATCTTGCTGGCGAGCATGCCGGCGGTGAGGTTGCCGAAGTTCCCGCTCGGCGTGACGAACGTCGGGGTGCCCGCGCTCGAAGGCAACTGCGCGATCGCCCACGCGTAGTAGAAGCTCTGCGGCAGCAGCCGACCGATGTTGATCGAGTTTGCGGACGTCAGCTCGAGCCGTTCTTGAAGCGAGCGGTCGGCGAGCGCTTCCTTGGCGAGGCGCTGGCAGTCGTCGAAGGTTCCTTCGACCGACAGGGCGAGCACGTTTCCGCCGAGCGAAGCGAACTGCTTCTCCTGGAGTGGGCTGACCTGCCCCCGCGGATAGAGAACGACCACGCGGGTGCGCGGCACGCCGTAGAACGCGCGCGCGACGGCGCCGCCGGTATCGCCCGAGGTGGCGACGACTACGGTGAGCGGCCGGTCGTCGTCCTCGTGGAGTGCCGAGAACATTCGCGCCATGAAGCGGGCGCCCACGTCCTTGAAGGCGAGCGTCGGTCCGTGGAAGAGCTCCAGCACGAACACCCCGGGCTCGAGCTCGATCAACGGCATCTCGAAGTCGAGCGTGTCCGCGATGAGCGGTTGAAGCTCATCGGTCGGGAGCTCGTCGACGAACTTCGAGGCGATCTCGGTGCCGATGTCCGCTATCGATCGATCTCGTAGGCCGCGCATCCACGCTTCGGACAGGCGCGGGATCGAATCCGGCAGGTAGAGTCCGCCGTCGGGGGCGAGGCCTTCGAGCAGGGCGGTGCGGAAGGGGACCTGCGGCGCTCGGCCCGACGTGCTCAGGTAGCGCATGGGTCGTCGTCCTCGCCCGGGGGGCCTTCAACCTGGACGATGCGCGCGCCGGGCGCCCCGAGCAGCCCCGCGTGCTGATCGCACTTCGTCTCCGTGACGGCGTCCCGCATCGCACGGCTCACGTCGTCCGCCGTTCCGGGGTCGCCGCAGAGCGCGAATACGGAGGCCCCGGATCCCGCGAGCCCGGCGCCGAGTGCGCCCGCTTCGAGGGCGGCGTCCCGAATCGCGTGGAACGGCGGGACGGCGCCGATCCGATGCGGCTCGGCGAGGACGTCGACCATCGAAGAGCGGATCAAATCCTCATCGCCGTGGGTGAGGCCGATCACGAGCCCGGCCAGGTTCGCGCTCTGCTTCACGGCGAGACCGAGCGGCACGTCGTTCGGCAGCACCCGTCGCGCGTCACCGGTGTCGACGCCGAGATGCGGACGCGCGATCGCGTACGACAGTCCGGCCGCGAGCGGAATCGAGTACGGGCGCGGCGGCTCGGTGGCGCGCACCATCACGAAGCCTCCCTGGATGGCGGCCGCCGCGTTGTCGGCGTGGCCGCACCCGGTCGCCACGCGCTCGGCTTCGACCGCGCAGGCGAGCAGCTCGTCCGGATCGAGCTCCGTGCCGAGGAGCGCATCCACGGCGAGCGCTGCCGCCACACCGCTTGCCGCACTGGATCCGAGCCCGCTGTTGAGCGGCAGCCCCTTCGTCAGGGTGAGCGCGACGCCTTCGCCGCGATCGATCGGCAGATCGCGCAGGCGGAAGAGGTGCAGCGCCGCGACCCCTGCAGTGTTGCGTTCGGCCGCGGTCGGAAGAACGCCGCCGTCGCCTTCGACCGCGACGAGACGGACGCCCGGACGCTCGTCGCGGGCCGCATGAACGGTGTCGGCGGGGCGGCGGATCGCGAAGGCGAGGACATCGAAGCCACACGTGACGTTGGCGACCGTTCCCGGGGCCACGGCCGTGACGGCGTGCGGGCGCGCCAAGGTCAGGCCCCCTCGATGCCGCGAGCCGACACGCCGTCGACGAGGCCGCGTGCGATCGCGAGCTCGGCCAGGAGCAACGAGCCGCCGGCCGCGCCGCGGAGCGTGACGGCTGTAGCCGGCAGGCAGCCGTGGCCCAGGCGGT
>CAZQZX010000293.1:0-7271 GCA_964597885.1 uncultured Planctomycetota bacterium | reverse complement strand
CGACTGGGCGTAGGGGGGGAGCCCGCTGCCGGGGACCTCGTAGGCCGAGCGCGGGCGAAGCACCCAGATCGAGCTTCCGATCTTGATCTCGCAGCCTGGATTCAGCACGGTGCGCAGGAAGTCGCACGGCACGAAGTGATCGTCCGGGTCGTAATCGCGATCGACGCCACCGGCAAACGCGTTCAGATCGTCGAGTCGTTCGAGATCGCGGCGCAGCGAGCCGAATCCGAGGGAGCACTCGAGCTCTTCGAAGGCGCCGTAATCCGAGGTGACGACGTCGTCCTCGGCCATCAGCCGTTCGATCGTCGCCTGGAAGTCCAGCTGGGTATCGAAAGCGAGCATGCCTTCGAAGACCGAGACGCCGTGGTATTCCGAAGCGCAGCAGTCGTCCGGGATGCCGTTCTGATCGAAGTCGGTCGACAGCCCGCTCGCGATGTCGCACGAGTCGAGCGTGCCGTTTCCGTTGCAGTCGGCCTCGGTGCCGTTGTCGATCTCGCACTCGTCCGGGATGGAGTTCCCGTTGCAGTCGAAGCTCGTCCCGAACGCGATGTCGCAGTCGTCGGGGATCCCGTTCTGGTTGCAGTCGATGCCGGCCGGATCGGAGATTCCGTAGACGTACGCCGAGCCGGACTGCGAGTTATCGTCGCCATCGAAGGGCGAGCCCCCGACGAGTCGCTGGCCGTCCCGCGACATGGCGACCGCGGAGCCGAAGCCGTCGCCGTCCATCCCGTCGAGGGAGCGGATGCGCCGCGAGAGGCTCCATCCGTTGCCGTCGTTTCGGTACACGCAGATCTTTCCGGCCCCGTCGTGAGCGAACGCAGCGCCGACAGCGATCGCCGCTCCGCGGCACGCCACCGCACCGCCGAAGTGCGTCGGAGGACCGGGCTGACTGCTCGGGTCCTGAAGAGCCGCTTCTTCGAACCACTGCCCTTGCGCTTCGATGAAGGCGTACGCCTTGTCGACACCCTCGGCGCCGCAGACGAGTGTCGATCCGTCGGCCGCCACCGAGCCGCCGAAGTGTGCGCCGGCCGACGCATCGGACGCCACGAGCGTTTCGGTGAGGAGCCAGTTCGATCCGTCGAAGTCGTACACGAGGACCGCACCCGCGTCGGTACCCGCGAGATCCGATCCGTGCGTGCCGGCAAGAAGCGTGTCCGGAAGGAGCGCGACGGTATCGCCGAATCCTTCACCGGCCGGGCCCAGGATCCGTTCCGTCGACACCCAGCGAAGAGCATCGATCTGGAACATCTCGATGAGCTGACTCCCCGGCGCGCCGACCGCGATGATCTCGCCGACCGGGCCGACGGTCAGCGCGACGGACGAACCGAACTTACCCCACGCGGTCGTGTGCTCGAGCTCCGCCTCGAAGCTCCAGGCATTGCCGTCGAAGCGGTAGATGTAGACCGCGCCCGCTTCGGACGCGCGGGTCGAGACGAGCGGCGCTCCGACCACGAGGAGGTCGCCGAAGAGCGCGACGCTCGCGCCGAAGCCGTCTTGCCCGGAAGACCCGAGGTGGATCGTCGATTCCGGCTGCCAGGAGTTACCGTCGTGGCGCCAGATCTCGACGCGACCCGGCCCCGTGCCGCCCGAGGCCCCGATCGCGGCCACGTCGCCGTCGATCGCGACGCTCGATCCGGCCGCCGAGCCGGCGGTGAGCTGTGCGGCGATCAGCTTCTCGGCCGGATCGCACGTTCCGGCGGAAGTCGTTTCCGAGACGGCGATTGCCGTCAGTACAACAACGAGCGCCGTCACCAGGATCGGGCGGCGCGAATTGGTTTCGAGCGGACGCATGGCTGCTCTCCCCCAGCAAACGGGTTCAGGTCGTCGGCGGGAGCTCGTCTCCCGCTCTACCCCGCCAGCGGAGAGCAGCCGGTTCCGTTCCTCGAAAAATCCGCGCGCCTAGCGAACGCGGAGGACGACGGCATTCGACGTGCTCGCCCCCCTCGTGCTGAGCGACGCCGGGTCCACGATCACGGCCTGGAACGTGAGCACCGTCCCGACCGGAAGCCCGGGGCCGTAGTGCAGGCTCATGGTCGCGCGTGCCGGATCCTCCGTCGGCGCGCCGAAGTAGTTGCTGGATCCCACCGCGCCCTCCTTGCCGATGTTGTTCGCGACGATGGACGGCGAGGCCGCATCGGACGTCAGGAACGGGAAGCACGTCGTGCCGATGCCGAACGGAAGCACCCTCTCGGACGCGGCCGTTGGCGCCCCCGCGTCGGCGTGCAGAACGAACTTGCCGTTGCCGCCCGCCGTCGGCTTCAGGAGGGTCACCGCGATCAGATCGCCTTCGGGTGCGTCGACCGATCGATCCGAACCGCCGGTGGAACCGTTCAGGTACAGCACGTCCGTCACGGAGCCCGCTCCCGCGTTGACCGTGCCCGTGACGCAGTCCGGCTGTTCCTCGAACACGTAGACCGCGCCGGCAAAGCTCGATTCGCCGGGCGCGCCGAACAGGGCTCGCCCCCCGTCAATCGCGACGTCGAAAGCAAACGAGTCTTCCGCAACCAGGTCGCTCGAGGTCAGCAACTCGCCCTCGACCCAGGTGTTTCCCGTTCGATCATAGCGACGCGCGGCGCCACGGCCATTGTCGAACCCGGGTGCGCTGATCATCGCGGTATCGCCATCGATGTCCAGCGAGAGGCCGAACGCGTTCGTGCCCCCCACCCCCCGGAAATAGAGCTGCTGCGTCTTCGTCCACGTGCTTCCGTCGAAGTGGAACGCGAGTGCCGTGCCCGCGAACTCCTCGAAGCCGACAGCCCCGATCAACGCATGATCGCCCTCGATCGCGACCGAGAGTCCGAAGGCGTCCTCCGAGAATCCGAAGGGATCGGTGAGCTTCTGCTCCTCGACCCAGCCCAGGCCGTCGTGGCGAAAGACGTACGCCGAACCTTGCGCCGCGTCGTCGCCGAACGCCCCGATGAGCGCGGCCCCAGCGGTCAGGGACACCGCGCTGCCGAACAGATCGTCCGTCGAACCATCGCTCGCCGACAGCTTCTGCTCCTCGATCCAGCTCGTCCCGTTGAAGCGGAAGACATGGGCGGCACCGGCACCCGAGTCTTCACCACAGGCCCCGATCAGCGCGGCGTTCCCGAGAAGATCCACAGCGCACCCGAAGCGGTCCCCGCTCTCGGCGCCGCTTATCGTCAGCTTCTGCTCCTCGATCCAGGTTGCGCCGTCGAATCGGAAGACGTACACGGCCCCACGGGCCGCATCTTCGCCCTCGGCTCCGATGAGCGCCACATCTCCCTCCACCGCAACCGCGCTCCCGAAGTCGTCAAACGGCTCCCCGTCACTCGCCACGAGCGCCTGCTCCTCGACCCAGCTCAGTCCATCAAACCGAAAGACGGGTACCGCTCTCGGGCCGGCCCCATCGCCGGAGCCGGCGAGAGCCACGTCACCACTCAGGGCGACGACCCCACCGACTTCCTCCGTCGTACCGCCTCCCCCTCCTGAGCTCGTGAGCTTCGCGACTTCCACAAGGTCGAGCGCCGTGGCTCGCCCTGCAAGGCAGAGCAGGATCGTCAACAGGATCGCGGGAATCGTCCAGGTATGCGGTCGTGCAGGCTTCATCGGGGACCTCCGTTCGTCGTCCAGACCGTGCCGGCAGGCCGCAGACGAGCCCCCTCGGCGGGCTCGCTCGCGGTGCGGCATCGAAGGCCTACACACCGGCGTCGCGAACGCCCGGACAAGAAACCGTGGAATTCCCCAGGTGCCGGCGAGAGGGCCGCCGGCGTCGGCTACTCGGCTGATCCCCCGACGCGACCGAGACCATAGAGCGTCCAGTCTCCGCCGATTCCGATCCTGCGGAACGAGCATTCGAGCTTGGTCAGGGAGCGACCCTCGATCGGAAACTGGATGTACACGTAGTGGAGCAGCTTACCGTCGCGAAGAAGCTTCGTCAGGCGGTAGCTGTGCAGGTGCAGGGATCTCGCGTGGAACGGCTCGGGCATCGAGATCGTCAGGTCGAGGACTTCGTCGCTCGCGCTAAGCCAAGGAGTCGCTCCGAACTGGCGGAGCGCACTGGCGGCGTCTTCATTCCAGGCGGAGACGAAGCGTTCCGCAAACGGCTCGAGGGGCGGTGGCGATGTGACCCACAAGAACATGGCATAGAGCACGAAGAGCGCGATCATCGTTCCCGCGAAATAGAGAACCGCACGCTGTCGCGCACGTCGCGAAGCCACCGCAACCCGTCGAAGCCAGCGCTGCCGGATCCGACCGGGCGGTCGCTCGGGCGAATCGCCCCGCAGCCGCCGGCTCACTCGGTGGTCGGGATGTCGCCGGACGAGACTCGAGGTTGACCGGAACGCGAAGGCGATCGCCAAGACGGTGATCACGAACACAGCGGCGATCGGGAGAAGGACGACCGAGCTCAGCAAGCTACCGAAGCCGGCGCACGCAAGGCGCAGGGCGACGACCATCGTCGTCCCGCCCGCGACGACCGCCGACCAGCCTGCGGGATCCTTGTCGAGCCAAATGGCCGCGGTTGCAAAGAGGAGCGTCCACGTCGCAAGCAGGAAGACGTCGAGCCAGTAGAAAGCGGGCGAGGTGATCGGAGGAACGACGAACATCGTCACCAGCGCGACGCAGCCCACCCCCGAGCTCAGCGCGTACAGCGTGCGCGCCGAACGAATCAGCAGCGAGAGCGAGGAGAGTCTCGAGGATGGGCGTCGGGGCCTCATCACCCGAGATTCTATCGCCGGCGCGGATTATTCAAGCGATCGTTGCTGGGACGGGAGCTGCGGAAGGGCGTAGAACCAGTCGCCCTGGACATAGACCCAGTCCTCGTCGCCCTCGGACTCGCGTGGCCCCCCCGCCTCCATCGCGCAACCGACGGGTCTCCACGAGTAGCGAATGGATACGGTTGCGCGACCTTCTTCGATCTCGAGCGCTACGATCTCGAAGTCTCGGTAGTCGACGAAGCCCTTCAGCGCGCTCTCGTACTCGTCCCGCGTGACCGTGCGGCTCTCGGGGGAGAGGAGGTCATAGACGCAGCAGTACCGGCCAATCGTTCGGTAGTGCCAGAACTCCTGAACGCGTTCGTAGAGGCGTTCCTCCGACATGGGGATTCGCTCGTCGAAGTACCATTCGTCCTCGATGAGGATCCAACGGTCATCGGTCACGTGCGTCTTCGGCGCTCTCGAGTCTTCGAGACTGAGGAAACAGGGCCGTAGCGGTTGCCAGGCGTATCGGACCTCTGCCGTCGCCGCGCCGTCCTCATGGATCTCGAGATCCACGATCTCATGCGAGAAGTACCGGACGAACCCCTTCGCGGCCTCGAACTCGTCTCGCGTGACGCGGCGTCGGAGGCCGGGGGTATGGAAGTCGTACAAACAGCAGTACTGCGCCGACTCGCGAAGCTGCCAGAACTCATCGACACGAAGGCGAAGCCGATCCTCGAGGGCCGCCGGATCGACCGTAGCCGTCGGATCCTCTCGCGAGGCGTCGATGCGCGAGCAGGAAGCGGTCGCGCTCGCGAGCACGAAGATCGCGAGCATGAGGACGAGCCGTCGTCGGTGATCGGAACGGTGGTGGGTCATCTCCCGATTATCGGGATCCGATCCGCCCTGTCTTGAGCGGCGACGCTTCCGCATGGCCCGGAAGCGCCGCCGCGATGGACTCACTCGACATCCCTCTTCCCCTTATTCTCGGCTGCCCGCCGCTAGCTGATCGACAGGACTTCCAGGATGGCTTCGACCGCATGCCGGTAATTGCTGTCGACTCGTAGTCGGCTCAGCGTGGGCAGGAGCGTCGACTCGGCAATCGCTCCGAGAGCGACGATCGCTTGCGCCCGCGTGATATCGGTGGCGTGCTCCTTGTCGAGCGCCATCCGAGCGAGCGGGACGACCGAACGTCGATCCCCGATCTGGCCGAGCGCCGTCGCCGCCGCGCTCTTCACGTACTCGGTCTTCGCTTCTTCGAGGGTGCGCACGAGCGCCGGCACCGCTTCGCGATCGCCGAGCAGGCCGAGCGAGGTCGCGACCGCGCGGACGAAATCGGGATCGCGCGTCGCGTCGCCTTCGAGGAGCTCGAGCAGATCCGGCGCCGACTCTTGCCGCCGCAGCATGCCGAGCGAGACGGCCGCGTAACCTCGCGAGCTGTCGCTGCCGCGGCCGCGCAAGATCCGCTCGATCGGCTCGGAAGCCTTCTCGTCGGATGCGATCCCGAGCGCCACGGCAAAGGCGGCGCGCAGGCTGTCTTCGCGCGCGGTGGTCAGACCCGCGCGAAGCATGCGGATCGCGGATTCGTCCTTCGTCTCTCGGACGTGGAGGGCGAGCCCGAGAGCTCCGAACGATCGAAGGGTCCCCGACTCGTGAGCGACGATCTGCTTGAGCGTCTTCATCGCCCCGGGCCCTCCGAGACGGCCGAGCGAGATGCACGCCAGGTTCCGCACGAGGGCATCACTTCCCTTCAGCGCGACCTGCCGGAGATGACTCACGGTGAGGTCCCGCGTGTTCGCGATCGCCGGCATTCGCCCGATCGCGATCGCGGCCGACACGCGCACCGGCAGCGATCGATCCCGCAGCGCGCGACGCAGCAGCAGCGCCGACCGGGGCGCGCCGATCTTTCCGAGCGCGAGCACCGCCTGGCTTCGCACGTAGTCGTTCACCGAAACGTTCCGCACATGGGCTTCGAGCTCGTCCACGGCAGAGACCGCATCGGCACCCAGAAGCGACAGTGCCTCGATCGCGCAGATCGCGATATCACGGTGCGACTCGCCACGGGCCGGATCGGCCGCATGGAGCAGCGAGGGCACGACCGACGCATCGCCGAGCAGACCGAGCGCGATCGCCGCGAAGCTTCGCGTCCGGTAAGGAACGCCCGACACGCGCCGGACCGAGCGTCGCCCGTCCGCCGTATCGTCGAGGACATGTCGCAGAACGAAGGCCGCCTTCTTCTCACCCAGAAGTCCGAGCGCGAGCGCCGCGGACTCCGACACCCGCTGGTGCTCATCGCCGAGGGCTTCGACGAGGAGCGGGAACGACGCCGGCTCCGCGCTCTTGCCCAGCGCGATCACCGCCGCCGCGCGAACATCGAAGTCCTCGTCCTCGAGGGCCGAACGCAGGACGGGAAGGATCACGCTTCGGACGTACTCCGCCGGGAGGAATCGCCCGCCCGACGCGTCTTCCGCCTCGGTCGCGAGGCTCCGCGGAGTGCTTCCGAGCAGCCAGTCGGCCGAGCCCGTGACCGTTCGATTCCGGCCGGTCGCCAGATGCTCGCGAAGGCGAAGCAGCGGATCGCGATTGTGCGCCCACCAGACTTCCCAGCGATCC
>CAZQZX010000292.1:0-7321 GCA_964597885.1 uncultured Planctomycetota bacterium | reverse complement strand
CCCGCTCGCGCAAGGGCATCGCGCAGCTCGCGCGCGGCCTCGAGGAAGACGACGAGCGCATCCGGTTCTGGTGCGCGACGACCCTCGCCCGCATGGAGGTCGATCAGCCCGACGCCGTTCGCGCGCTCCACGTGGCCCTCGAAGACGACAGCGAGCGCGTCCGCCAGGCCGCGGCCGGGCTCATCGTCTCGCGACTGCTCGACCGGATGCGCGGCCCCGAGGGCGACGACCGCGAACAGGCGCGCCGCAAGATCCAGCGGCTCGGCCCGGTCGCTGTCCCCCGACTCGTTCGATCGCTCGGGGAACGCGATGCGGCCCGCGTGGACCAGGCCGCCGAGACCCTCCTGTGGCTCGACCGGGAGGGCGCGATCGATGCCATCATCGACGCTCTTCGGTACGCGAAAGGTCCGCCAGCCAAAGCCCTTCGCGAACGGCTCCTCGGACGCCCCGGGCGCGCCGTCCCGGCCCTGATCGCCGCGATCGAGAGCCTGGACTCGCGCGGCCGCACGAAGCTCGTGGCCATGCTCGGCCAGTTCGAGGAAGACGCGGCCCCCGGCATCCCGTGCCTCGTGCGCGCGCTTCGCGACCGGGCGCCGACGGTTCGCAGCGCCGCCATCATCGCGCTCGGACAGATCGGCGAGGCCGCGCTGCCGCAGCTTCCCGCGATGGAGGAAGCGCTCGGCACGCTCGATCGAGAGCGCAATGCCGGACCGTACCGCGTCGTCGAGAGCCTCCGTGCCGGCAAGGGGATGCCCGCGCCGCGACGACGCAACGACGCCGGTCGCCGCTAGTCCTTCTTCTCGAGCGCTTCGCGAAGCGGCTCGCGCAAGACTTCGGCGATCGCGATTCCCGCAACCTCGTTTCCGCGACGGTTGAAGTGCGTGTCGTTGCGGTGATACGCGTGGATCCGTCCGTCGCGAAGCGGCTCGAGCTCGCGCAGTCGAGGCAGGAGATCGATCGTGGTGAAGCCGCGCTCCTCGAGCCACGCCACGATGCGGCGCTGCGGAAGCTCACGGTCGGCGACGGCCGGCACCCGCTCGCGGATCTCGCGGTACAGGTCGTCCTCCACCTGGAAGCGGTTCGGGATGAGAACGATCACGACCGGAATGTCGCCGCACGCCTCGCGCACCGCCTCGAAGAATCCGAAGAGCTGCGCATAGCTCGCGGGCTCCTCGGTCCACGCGTGCGTCGCCGATGCGGTCTCGTTGCGGACCAGCCCCTCGTGCGAGGAGTTCGATTCCTCGAGGAACGGATCCGCGACCCACGGGAAGGCGTCGATCACGGCTTGCTCGCCCTCGAGGACCGGCGCCTCGTACTGGCGCTCGCCTTGGAGCTCGCCGACGGCACGCCCCTCCCGCTCGTGTCGCGCCGCCTCCCGCGCGACGGCCGCCAGGCGCTTCGGCACGAGATACGTGAGCAGGTTCTGTCGATCGAGCCACGATCGCAGGAACCGGTCCCTGCGATCGACCTGCCACTTCGTGACGATGTCGTTGCCCACGAACACGTTGATGACGACGGCATCCGGTTCGAGCGGCAGGCCCTCATAACGCAGCAGATACAGATACTGCGCCGGCCCCGTCGAGGGCGCCCCGAGGTTGTAGACGTCGACCGCACCGTCGAACGCTCGCTCGCAGACCGTCGTGAAGTGAAAGTAGTGCGGGACGACGCCCGCCGCGAACGAGTCGCCGATCGAGACCACCACCGGACGCTCTCCCCGGGGCGAGAAGTCGGTATCGTAGTGCCCCGTCGCGTTGCATGGGAAACCGTAGCGCAGGAACCCGGGATCGTAGCGGACCTCTTCCAGGCGCGCTTCGTTCGATTTGTCGATTCGCCCGAAGATCGGCGACGGCCGGAGACCGCCGTACGCACGCAGTCCGAGCTCGAGCCCGACCGCGCAGATCACGACGTTGAGCAGCACGATGTCGGCCACCCGAAGGAGCCGGTTCGGAAGGACCCGCTCGAGCCACGACTCGGCGAGGATCGTGAAGCCGAAGAGGCCGCCCACCACGATCAAGGCGAGGTCGAAGTCGAACCGGCGGAACGGCTGGAGCGACACCCAGAAGACCACCATCATCGCGAAGATCAGGTACGCCGCCACGCGCATGCGCACGATCGAGCGCCTCGCGCCATGGTCGGCGAACCCGGAAAGATACCGCGCGAGCGCCGCGCTCTGCACCGCGAAGGACACGACGATCCCGACGACCGTCGGCCAGAAGGCGCCCCCCTGGATCGCGGCAAAGGCCGTCTTGCGGTGGAAGAAGTCGAGCCCCGCCAGAGTCGTGAAGCCCCAGGATGCGACGAGGGCGACGAGGACGAGAACGCGTAGCGCGGCTTTCATGGACTGGGTCGGGTCGGCGATCCGAGCGCCTCGGGCCGCTCGATCAGGGCGTCGAACCGGAATCGGGTCCGGAGGGTGTGGCCTCGCGGAGCATCCTCAGCATCTCGGTCGTGCTGTGGTCCTTCGGATCCCCGACGAGCTCGACACGACCGCCGTACGACTCGACGACCGGGCGCTCCGGGATATCCTCGAGCTTGTAGTCCGTGCCCTTGGTGTGCACCTCGGGACGGAACGCTTCGATGAGGGAGTTGGGCGTGGTCGCCGACAGCGGGATGACGTAGTCCACCGGCTCGAGCGCGGCCAGGAGCTCGTATCGCTCGCGATCGGGATTCACGGGGGTGCGGTCCGGCTTGATCTGCTTGATCGAGTCGTCAGTGTTGACGGCCACGATGAGGATGTCGCCGTGCTCCTTCGCCCCGTACAGGTAGCGGACGTGTCCCACGTGCAGGAGCTCGAAGCAGCCGCAGGCGAACACGACCTTCTCGCCGGCTCGACGGCGCTCGGCGATCACCGGCAGAAGCGCTTCCGGATCCAGAAAGACCTTGCTGACACTCACGTTGCGCGCCCTCCCTTCAAAGGCGATCGGCACATCGTAGCATGGCGCGGGCTTTGATCGGACCGCCCGACCGCCTAGAATGGCGGCATGGACTACCGGGAATACCCGCCACCGCCCGCGCTCGTCGGCCGCGTCCGATGCTTCTGGACGCTCGAGGCCGAGGCTCCGCCCCGGGGCACGCCCCCCGAGCGCGTGCTGCCGGACGGGTGCCCCGAGCTGGTCTTCCACGGCGGCGACCGGTACCGCTGGATCGGACCGGACGGCAAGGTCGAGCGGCAGCCGACCTCGATCCTCGCCGGGCAGCTCCGCCGATTCATCTGGCTCGAGCCGGAGGGTCGATCGGCGGTCGTGGCGGCCCGCCTCGAGCCGGGAGCCGTGCCGGCGATCCTGCGCGAGCCCACCGACCGGATCGCCGACACCGGCATCGACTTCGAATCGGTCGGCGCGCCCGCCGAGGTGCGCGAGCTGCGCGAGCGGATATTCGAACGCCCCACGCCGGCAGGACGCGTCGCGATCCTCGCCGAGGCGCTCACTCGGCTCTTCGGTCGCGCTGCGCCGGTGGACGACGTCGTCCGGCGTGCCGTGGGCCGCGTCGAGGACTCCGGCGGGATGCTGCCGATCGACGATCTCGCCGACGGGTGCGGACTCTCGAATCGCAGCCTCGAGCGGCGCTTCCGCACGAGCGTCGGGCTATCGCCGAAGCTCTTCGCCCGGATCGTCCGATTCCGGTCGGCGGTGCGCATCGCGGAGGCGCAGTACGGCACGGCCTCCCTCGCCTCGATCGCCTGCGCCGCCGGCTACTTCGACCAGTCCCACTTCAACCGCGACTTCCGCGCCTTCGCGGGGGTATCGCCCTCGACGTACCTCGGGGATCCGACCCCGCTCTCCGCGCATCTGCTCGATCTGAGCGCGGCCCAGGGCGCCGTTTGAGCCCTTTTCTGCGGCGTGTCGCATTCGTACAAGGCAGCGCCTCGGCGGCACGATAGACTCGCTCCCGAATCGCAAACGTCTTCGGACCCAGGCACGACAGAACGAGATCCCAAGGGAGAACCCATCATGCGCACGATCGTCTTCACCTCGCTGCTCGCCCTCGCCGGACTGATCGCCTACGCAGCGCCGTCCGTCGCCCCCGACGACACGAAGGCCCTCACCGCCGCGAGCCGCCTCGAGAGCCTCGGCTGGCTCGAGGGACACTGGAAGGGCAAGCTCGGAAACGGCGGGTACGAGACCGTCTACTCGAGCCCGGACGCCGGGATGATCGTCGGCGCGAGCAAGCAGACTTCCGGCGGACGCGCCCAGTCCTTCGACTTCGAGCGCATGTACACGAAGGGCGACGCCGTCGTCATGACGCCGTACCCGGGCGGACGCGAGAGCGTCACGTTCGAGCTGATCGACCACGACCCCGCCAAGAAGCGCGCGGTATTCTCGAACCCGAAGCACGACTTCCCGCAGTCGCTCACCTACGAGATCGTCGGGTCCAAGGGGCTCCACATCACGCTCGCGGGCGACATGGGCGGACAGTCCGGCGAGATGACGCTGGAGCTCGAGCGCGTCCGAAAGGAATGATCGGCGGCCTCTCTCGATTGAAGCCTCGCCGCGCGGTGCGCTAGAATCAGGGGGTGTCCACTCCTGAGGCCATCGAGAGAAGATGAAGGGACCGCGGCCGTGGATCGCCTTCGGGCTGCTCATCGTCGGCGGGCTCGCCTTCCCGTACGCCGCGCGCGGTGAGGGTTCCGCCACGAGCGCCGTCGCGAACACGCGTGCGTTGATCGCCCGCGAGCAGCCCCACGAGGCCCTCGCCGTCGCCGCCGCGTCGCTCGAACGATTCTCGGAGGACGTCCGGCTCCTCGACCTCGCCTCGCAGGCGGCCGAAGCGACCGGCGACCCCGATCTCGCGATCTGGTATGCGCACCACGGCCATCGGATCGCCCTCGGCCTTCGCGGAGGCAGCGGCACACAGGCTGCCGCTCGCCTCCGCGCGCGCATCCGGCGGCTCGCGCCCGACGGCGGCGATCTCGTCGAGCTCGCCGACGCTCACCTCGAGGAAGTCCACCACCTGGGCGAGATCGCGCGCCAGGCCGGCCTGTATGCCAACGCCATCGATCTGTTCCAGCGATGCGAGGGGACGCGCCTTTCGGGCAAAGCCGCCCGGGAGATCGATCGCGTCCTCGGCCGACGGACGGCCATGGATTCGTTCGCGCTCGTCGACATCGATCTTCCGTTCCGGATCGAACGCCTCCGGATGAGCGCTCGCCAGCTGGCCAAGCGCGACGCCAAGCACCGCGAATGGGCGGACGCCGAGCGGATCGAGAGTCCGAACTACGTCGTCATCACGAACGCCGGGCACGAGAAGGGCCGCGCGGTGTCGGCCGCCCTCGAGCAGATCAACGGATTCTATCGCGAGGTCTTCGCGCACATGTCGATCGCGCTCGGAACGAACCGCTGCGAGATCCGCCTGTATCGCACGCGCGACGAATACGTGAGCGCCGAGAAAGTGTCCTCGAGCGTCCAGGCGTTCTTCGATCCGCGCTCGAACTACGTCGCCACGTTCGACCCGGTCGCCACCGGACTTCCCTTCTCGGCGCTCTGGGAGACGCTGTTCCACGAGGCGTCCCACCAGTTCACCGACCGCATCTCCTACGACGTGATCCCGGCATGGCTCCACGAAGGGACGTCCTGCTATTTCGAGGGATGCCGACTCGGTCCCGGCAGCATCGTCCATCGCAACCGGATTCCCGAGACGCGGCTGGAGACCTTGCTCAAAGTGCTCGGACGCGGAAAGCCGGTGCTCGCCTCCGTCGTCTCGCACAAGCTTGCCGAGACGTTCCCGAACGAGTCCTACGCCGTCGGATGGGGACTCGTCTACTTCATGCACAACTACGAGAACGAGAAGTGCGAGCGGATCTACCTCGAACCGTACCGGCGCTTCATGGCCTCGTACGCCGCGCGCAGCCGACTCGCGCCCCTGCCGAGATTCGTGCGCGCCTTCGTGCACGACCTCGCGCTCGAAGAGGTCCCGGACCTTGCCGCGTTCGAGGCGAGATTCGCCTCGTGGATTCGTGAGCTCGCGGCGCTCCAGCGAGCCGAGCCGGGCTCGGCGCGCGAGCTCCGCGATCGGGGCCGGAAACAGCAGGCCTACGGCAAGCTGCAGGCGGCCCGCGAGAGCTACCAGTGGGCCCTGCGGCTCGATCCCACGGACGCCCGTACGCATTCGAGCCTCGGCGACGTCATGGCCGCGCTCGATTCCGCGGACGCCGCGATCCTGTCCTGGCGGCACGCCATCGAGTCCCTGACCCGCGCGCCGGATCGGACCGCGCGCGCGCCCGGCTTCGGCGGCCGTACGTTCGAGGAAGCCGCCGAGGACTGCGCCCAGAAGATCCGCGAGATCCGAAAGCGGATCGGCCCGCGCTTCGTCCAGGATGCGAGCCCCTTCGTCCGCGACGTATCCAAGCGCGCGCGCGACGTCGCCCGGCGCGGCTTCCCGCGGCTCGCGCTCCTGGTGCTCGACGACGCCATCGCCATGACGGGGAACGATCCCCGTCTCGTCGGGCTGCGCGACGACATCCGCGAGGAGAGCGGGATCGACATTCGGCGGTGGCATCGCCTGCGGCTCGATCGTGATCTCGCACCGCCGGGCGACGCGAGCACCTGGAAGGAATCCGGCATGGAGATCGAAGCCTTCTCCTCCGCGATGAGCATCGCGATGGCGAAGCCGACCCCTCGACTGCCATGTCGCTTCGAGACCGTCATCCGCACGGGGGACGAGGGCCAGACGCCGGCGATGGCCGGGCTGGCGTTCGGCTCCACCGAGGAGTCCGGTCTCGAGATGGTCTGGATCAATCGCGCGAACGAGATCCGGATCGGAGCCCCCGAGAAAGGGATCGGAAGCATCGAGCGCCTCGCCACCGTCAACGACGAGCAGCTGCGACGGCGCTTCCGTCTCGGTGTCGAGGTGAGCGAGAGCGGACGCGTGACGTTCTTCGCCGACGACATCCGCCTCGGTCACCGGGACTACGACCCCGAGGACGTCACGGGGCGTGTAGGACTGCTGCTGCGGTCCGGCTCGGCTCACTTCGAGGGCGTGCGCGTCCTGTACTGAGGGCGGAACGCATCACGCGAAGCGAAACAGGCCGAGCCTGGACCACGAAGCACAGCGGCTACGAGGCACAGCGGCTCACAGGGGACCACGCGGGGATCAGCGTCCGCCGCGTCCGCCTCCACGACCGCCCGCCGCTCGGCCGCCGGCCGCTCGACCTCCCGCTCCACCGCGAGCGGGCGTCGCTCCGCCACCACGCGAAGGCGGCGTCGCCGTCGGACCGTTGCCGGTCGGTCGCGAGGTGCCGCCCCGAGGCGTCGCGGTCCGCGCCCGCGCGGGAGCCTTGCGCGAGCCGATCTTCGCCTCGAAGAGACGGCGCTCGCGCTTGTCC
>CAZQZX010000291.1:0-7354 GCA_964597885.1 uncultured Planctomycetota bacterium | reverse complement strand
GCGCGGTGACGCAATCGCCGAGCGGCCCCTGATAGACCGGCGCGAACAGATCGGTGAAGGGCTCGCCCGGGCAGTACGGCGCGTGCACCTCGTAGGTCTGGAGGAATAGAAAAAACGGTCGGTCTCGGAGGCGTTCCATCGCTTCGATCGTTCGATCGACCATCTCGTCGACCCGGCCGAGCTCGGCGTCGACGTTGTACGACCGATCGAGATATGACGCGAAGCCCTGCGCGAAGCCGAGCTCACCCCGGATGTAACCGCCGTTCGTCAGCGCCTCGTTGTGGTAGCCCGCCGCCGCCATGAGCTCGGCCATCGTCTCCGCCGACTCGGTCAGGCTCGAGTACTGCTGCGTCACACCGTGCATCGTCGGGTAGAGCGACGTGAAGAGCGACATGTGCGACGGCCCGGTCGAGGCGGCGTGGCTGTAGGCGTTCGCGAACTGCAGGTTGGACGCCGCGAAGCGATCGAGCGCGGGGCTCGTCGAGCGCGGGTACCCCTGACTCCCGAGCCGATCCGCGCGCAGCGTGTCGAGCGAGACCAGAAGCAGATTCGGACGCGCGTCGTCGTCGCTCGGATCTCGCGGGGCGTAGACGACGGGGTTTGTCCAGACCGCCGGGACCTCCCAGGCGTCGGGTCCGCCGCCGCCGGCCGGCGACTTCGTCACGAGCGCGAGGCGGATCTTCTGTCCGGCGTAGTCGGCAAGCGAGAGACCGGTCCGGTTCCACGAACGGTGATCGCGATTCGACACAGGGTCGAGCGTGTGGTCGAGCACGACCTGCACGTCCCCGCTCTCGAGGGTGACCTGCACCTGAAACGTCACCGCGGTGGCCGGGGCACGCCAGCCGGTCGGGAGCACGCCGTAGCCGAGCTCCATCCGCGCGCCCTCGGGCAACGTCATCGGAACCTCGATGCGCGAATCCGGGGCAGCGAGGATCATCTCGCGCGTCTCGGAGCCGATCTGACCGCGCCCGACGAGCGACTCGCGGCCTTCGAGCTCGCCCCAGCGCGCCGAGAGCGGAACATAGGCGACGCGTACGTCCGAAAGCCGGATCGTGTCTCCCTTCGACACGCCCGGCTGTAGATACAGTTCCCGGATCGTCCCGCGCCAGCGCTTCTCGGAATCGAGCGACAGCCAGTAGGTCCGCGTATCGGAGCTCCCGTCCGAGAGCAGGGTCAGCGGCAGCCCGCCCCGCGACTGGATCTCCCGATCGCCGTCGACGCCCGACCATCCGATCCGTGGCGTCTCGAGGCCGGCCTTGCCGTTCAGCGTCAGGAAGATCGCGTTGGCATCCGAGGCCGGTCGATCCAAGCTTAGGTAGATGCGCGGCCGCGCTCCGTTCGCGAGCGCGCGGAGCTCGCCCGAGCTCTCGTCGACCGACGGCGGCGCCGTGTCTTCCGTCTTCGTCACGCGCTCGCGCGCCCCGGCGTCGTCGAACGCGATCACGTCGACCGGCCGGATCGTCGACGACCCGCCGATCTCGAAGTCGTTGTCGCGCGCCCAGTCGATGAACCGGAACGATCCCTCGAAGCTCGCCTCGCCCGACGAGCTCCCTCCCCCGCCACCGCACGAGAGCAGCAGCAAGGCCAGACCGGTCAGCAGCGAGCAGCGCGTGATGCGAGTCATGAGGAAGAGGAATCTCGCGCCGTCAGGAGGCCTTCGGCCCACGGGACGAAGGCGTCGTACACCTCGTACGGGATCGCGTGCGGCCCCGCGAAGGGGACGAACGTCACGTCGAGCCCGGCGCCGCCGAGCAGCGTCTTCATCTCCTCGGCGAGCGGGAACGGCAACAGCGGATCGATCGTGCCGTGGCTCAGGAACACCGGCGTGCCGGCCCGCTGCGCCACGAGCTTCCGCCACTCGAGCAGGCAGATCGGCATCGACGACCACAGCGCCATTCCCGCGGGCGATTCCGCGAGCCGGAGCGCCACGTCGCAGGCGAGCATCGAACCCTGCGAGAATCCGCCGAGCACGATGCGCGACATCTCGAGGCCGGTCTCCTCGCGGACCTCCTCGACGAGCGCCAGGACGCGAGCGCGCACCTCCCCGATTCCCTCGGGCGGTTCCTCGCGGCTCTTCGGATCGAGCACTTCACCCGTCGCGATCCGCTGGTAGAGCGTCTCGACGTCGAGGTGCCACCAGGCCCGAGCCCCCGGCATCCCGATCATCGAAAGGTCGAGCGGGGCCGCCGGGAAGTAGAAGCGCGTGGTCTTCGCCAGGGGCTCGGACATTCCGATGAGCTCCTGGCCGATGGGCACCAGGTCCGTTCCCGGGGCGCCGAAGCCGTGCATGAGGATGACGGCCGCCTCCGGATCCGCCCCGCCGAGCCCGTCGACGACGCGGCAGTCGAGGCCGCCGTAGTTCTTCGCTGGTTCCATGGGGGCCATTGTAGGAACCGCCGGCCGATATCCCTACAATCTCGGCATGATCGTTCCTCACGACAGCCTGAGCCCGGACGCGCTGCGCGGCGTGGTCCTCGAGTTCGTGACCCGGGACGGCACCGATCACACCGAGGTCGAGCCGCGGGTCGAGCGGGTTCTGCAGCAGCTCCGGGACGGAATCGTGGTTCTGACGTTCGATCCGGACGCGGGCACGACGAGCGTGGTTCCCGCCGATCGCGCTCAGGAGCCCGGGCCCGGGGCCGACGACGAGCCGACCTTCACGCCGGATCCTCAGTAGCCGCGCGCCGGGTCCACGGACGTCGACGGCTCGCGACCCGCCCTCAGGTCGGACAGCGCTTCGAGGAAGGCGTCCGCCGCCTCGGCCGGATGCGTGAGCGCCGCCACGTGCGGCGAGATCAGGACTCCCGGCTCTCTCCACAGCGGAGAATCCGCCGGAAGCGGCTCGGTGGCAAAGACGTCGAGCGCCGCACCCGAAAGTCGGCCGTCCCGCAGCGCGTCGACGAGCGCGTCCTCGTCGACCAGGGATCCGCGTCCCACGTTGATCAGATACGCGCCCCGACAGGCGTCGAGCACCGCCCGGTCCACGAGATGACGGCTCGCGTCGGTGGCCGGCGCCGCGAGCACGATCCAGTCCGCCTCGGCGACGAGGGCCCCGAGCCGGTCCGCGGTCTCGACCCGATGGAACGCATCGCGCGGGGTGCCGCTACGCGACAGGCCGGTCACGTCGCAGCCGAGCGCACGGAACGCCGCGCCGATTCCCCCGCCGATCGAGCCGGTGCCGATCACGAGCGCGGACGTGCCCCGGATCTCCCGCGCCTCGACCGGATCCCATCGGGCCTGGCTCTGGTCTTCGCGCAGCTCGAACAGGCGCTGCGTCGCGGCGAGAGCCCGGGCCACGCAGTACTCGCCGATCCTCGCGCCCATCTGCCCGAGGGTTCGCGTGAGACGAACGCCTTCGGGCCACGGGTCGCCCGCGAGCCACGCGTCCACCCCCGCGCCCGTCGAGTGCACCCAGCGGACTCCCGTCCCCGCGATCGAGAACGAGGGCCGCATGCCCACGTAGGCGTCGATCCCCTGCGCATCGTCGATCGAAGCCGTCCCCGGCACGGTCGCCGCGGCGACCGTCACGCCCGCTCCGGCCGCCTCGAGGCGCTCTCGAATGGCCTCGGCGTTGCGATCCACGACCAGAACTCGGATTTCGTCGTCCATGGTGTCCTCCAGGTGCGCGCGCCAGTCTCTCAAAAGTATCCATCAAGGCGGCGTGCCGATCTTGCCGATTTTCTACCCGATGAATCAGACCGGCACGACACCTCGTCCCAGGTACAGAGCAGAACGTTGACAACCGACACCACGAGACATTCAGCCAGCAACGCCGCGGAACGGACCCCGTCCGACGCCGCAACCGACGCGCTCCCGAATCTCGTCGTCATCGGCGGATTCCTGTGCGGCAGCCGCGATCTGCACAACCTCCTCGGTCGCCATCCCGACATCTGGATGGAGCCGAAGAAGGAACTGAACTTCTTCGTGGACCAGGGCTCCGGCAACTGGAAGAAGGGCATCGACTGGTACGAGTACCGGTTCGAGGACGGCGCCAAGCACGCGATCCGCGGCGAGTCGTCGACCTCGTACACGCGTGTCCCGATGATCGAGGGCGTCGCCAAGCGCATGTTCGCGACGATTCCGAAAGCGAAGCTGATCTACATCGTCCGCGATCCGATCGAGCGTATGCTCGTGCACTGGGTGCACCAGTACTGTTCGCTGCGTGAGAACCGGCCGGCCCTCGAAGCCCTCCTCGAGGAGAAGAACAACGCGTACCTCGCCTGCAGTCAGTACCACAAGCAGCTCGAGGAGTTCCGGATGTTCTACCCCGACGAGCAGATCCTCGTCGTCGGCTGGGAGGACCTTCGCGAAGACACGCCCGGCACCATGGAGCGCATCTTCCGCTTCCTGGGCGTCGACTCGAAGTTCCAGTGCAACCGTTTCAAGAAAGAGATCCCCGAGCCGGTGTTCCGTCCGCGGCGCCGCACGATGCTCGACCGGATCGTTCGCCCGTTCCTCGGCGAAGGACTGATGAAGAAGCTGCGCCAGACGCGCCATCTCAGCCGCCTCTTCATCAATCGGATCGCCGTCCCCGAGCTCACGAACGAAGACCGCAAGACGCTCGTCTCGAGGCTCCGGGACGACGTCGCGAAGCTTCGCGAGACGACCGGACAGGAGCTGCGCCAGTGGACCCTGTGACCCCGGCCGAGTCGACCGAGCGGGAGGTAACGAAGGAAACGGCACGACCGGCTTCCGGCGGGCCGCCCCCGCCGCACGAGGTTCGCCGCGCGCTGGTGTGCGGCTGCGAGGCCGCCGGCAAGTCGACATGGGCTCGCCGCCTCGGCGAAGCGCTCGACCTTCCCAGGGTCACGCTCGACGGAGCGCTCGGGCGCCGGCAGATGCTCTCGCTGACCGAGCAGCGCCACATGATTCGCGAGTGGACGTCCGCCGATCGTTGGATCATGGACGGCACCCGGCTTCAGACGATGGCCGAGCGCGTCGAACGCGCCGAGGTCGTCTTCGTCTTCCTCTACTCGCGTCCGCGGACGCTGTGGTGGGCGACGAAGAAGTTCGTGCGCACGCGCATCGAACGCATCGTCCGCCACCTCCGCCGCAACCGGACGCTCAGCAAGATGCCGCCGATCGGCTTCGGCCGACACCTGCAGAAGATGAATCGTATCTGGCGCGCGCCCGCCAAGCGCTACGTGAACCTGCTCGAGACGCTCGAGCAATGTGGAGCGGGCGAGCGAATCGTGATCTTCAGCAGTCCGCGCGAGGCCTACGCCTACCTCGACCGCGCCGCGTCCGGTTCCGCCTGAGCCGACCGACGCACCGTTTCGCTCGCTAGACCTTCACCGTCCACGTCGAGATCGGCTGATCGAACCCCTTCGCCTGGATCTCCCCGTGCCTTTCGCATTCGAACGCGTCGCGCACGTTTCGGTACGTCTCGTCGGAAACCAGGATCCCGCCATGCGGAGCCGCGGGCTCGAGACGCGCCGCCAGGTTCACCTCGGATCCGAGCACCGTGTACGACATGCGCCGCGGTGAGCCCATGTTCCCGACGAACATCGAGCCGGTGTGGATACCGATCCGAATCGCGAGCGGCATCCAGCCCTTCTCTTCCCACGAGACGGCGAGCCGCCGGACCTCTCGCTGCATGTCGACGGCCGCCGCGGTCGCACGCCGCGCGTGATCCTTCTGGTCGAGCGGGTCGCCGAAGAAGACCATGAGGCCGTCGCCGATGAACTTGTCGAGCGTGCCACCATGGCGGAACACGATCTCGGCCATCGCGTCGAAGTACTCGGACAGGCACGCCTGGATCTCGAACGGGTCACGATCCGCGGATGCGCTCGAGAATCCCACGACGTCGCTGAACAACACGGTGAGCACCTTCTTGTCGGTCGCGGACTCGACGCCATCGGCACGCGCCATCATCTTGCCGACGACCTCGGGCGGGAAGTACGACTCGAAGAGCGCCCGCGTACGCGCCCGCTCGCGCTGCTCGCCGACGTACCGATGCACGACGACGAACCCGACCGCGATCACGAGCGCGCCGAGCGGCCGGACCGCATTCAGGACGAGGCCGAAGCTCAGGAACGCGACCACCGAAGCGCCCACGAGGAGCGCCGCGCTCACGATCGCCCCTCCCACGAATCCGGCGCCGCGGAAACGGGATGCCGCTACCAGCAGCAACGCCAGCGCCGCCTCCAGCAGGATCGACTCGAGCGTCGAGGGCTCGCGCAGAAAGCGTCCGTTCAGGATGGAGCTCACGACGCTCACGTGCATCCCGACGAGCGGGTACGCGGCGTCGGTCGGAACGGCGCCGATATCCTGGCTCGCGACGGAGACATCCCCCACGATCACCAGCTTCCCGCCGAACGCGTCCTCGTAGATCTCCGGGAACTCGTACGCGTCCTCGGCGACCTCCGCAAACTGCACGGTGGGGATCGCCTCCCACGGAAGGATGAAATCGACGAGCGCGTTGCCGCGGCGATCGATGGGGATGTGCACGTCGCGCGGCTCGCTCTCGCCCGGGAAGCTCGCGTCACGAAGCCGGATGAAGCGCCCCGGACGGATCTCGACGCGTTCCTGCGAAACGCCGAGCCACTCGCACGCCGCGGCGAGACCGAGCCCGGGAACGAGCCCGCCCTCGTGGCGGATGACGAGCGGCACGCGCCGAAGCACGCCGTCGCGATCGGGGATGACGTTCAGATGCCCGAGCCCGCGCGCCGATTCCGCCAGCGCCGGGAAGGTCGCGAGCGGCCGGTCGCTGCGAAAAAGCGAATCCGGCGCGGTCGCTTCCGCCTGGGTCCAGGTCGCGATGCCACCATTCGAGGTATCGCCTGGCGCGTCCGACTCGGGCGCTTCACTCGCGAGAGTCGGCCCGGTCTCGAGCACACTCTCGGCCCCGCGCTCGAAGAGCATCCCGTAGAAGACACCGGGCGCCCCCTTCGTCGCGTTCACGAGAGGCGCGTCCCGATCCCCGTCGCCCTCGCCGAAGATGACGTCCCACGCCTGCGCCTTCGCCCCCGCCCCGCCGAGCGCTTCGACGGCCTGCGCGCAGAACCGTCGATCGAGATAAAGGCTACCGAGCGACCTCAGGCTCGCCTGATCGATCGCGACGCAGACCACAGCCGGATGAACCGGGGACGCCTCCTCGGACTTCCGCGAGGCACGGAGCTCGAAGAGGCGGTCGGTCGCCTGGAGATGCCACGGCTCGAACAGAGGGGCACACACCCCGAACACGAGTCGGGCCAGCAAGAACGCGAGGACGACCCACGCGATTGCGGCACGCCCGTCGGCGCGCCGCCTCGTCGCACGATCAGCGGTGGTCAATCGTGTACTTCTTGTACAGGAAGCCCTTCGCCGTGATCTCGACGCCGACCGGCTCGGCCTTCGCGTCGGGCCCCTTCAG
>CAZQZX010000290.1:4670-7385 GCA_964597885.1 uncultured Planctomycetota bacterium | reverse complement strand
AAACCCCTGCTGTCGAGGACCTGCGGTCCATCACCGAGGTCCGCGAGATCACGGTCGGCCTCGACCAGATGGCGCACTCGCCGGTCTGGACGCCGGACGGCAGCGCGATCTGGTTCTCGTCGGAGCGACTCGGCACCGACCAGGTCTTCCGCGTCTCTTGCGCGACGGGAAGCGTCTCGCAGGTGACCCGCGGCCGCTACAACTGGAACGTTCGCGACGTGACCCCGGACGGCTCGACGCTCCTGGTCGGCCGCCGCGACATGATCCGCCCCTGGGAGCTCTTCACGATGCCGGCCGAGGGCGGCGAGGCGAAGGCGATCACCGACGCCAACGCCGAGATCTACGGCGATCTGGAAGTGCCGACGATCGAGGAACGATGGGTCCGCGCCAGTGACGGCAAGATGATCCACAACTGGGTGATCTACCCGCCGGATTTCGATCCGTCGAAGAAGTATCCGATGTTGACCTACTGCCAGGGCGGCCCGCAGGGCCAGATCGGGCAGTGGTTCTCCTACCGCTGGAACTTCCACCTGATGGCGGCCCAGGGCTACGTCGTGCTGGCCGTGAACCGCCGCGGCCTACCGGGCTTCGGACGCGAGTGGAACGATCAGATCAGCCGCGACTGGGGCGGGCAGGCCATGCAGGACATCCTGGCCTCGCACGACGACATGCTCACCGAGTCGTACATCGATCCGGAGCGCTGCGCCGCGATCGGCGCGAGCTTCGGCGGCTACACCGTGTACTGGATGATGGGCAACTCGGACGACCGCTTCGCGACGATGATCTCGCACTGCGGCGTCTTCAATCTCGAGTCGATGTACGGCACGACCGAAGAGCTCTTCTTCGTCAACTGGGACCTCGGCGGCCCGTTCTGGAAGAGCCCCGAGATCCAGGCCAAGTACGATCAGTTCTCGCCGCACCGCTTCATCGGCAACTGGAAGACTCCGCTGCTCGTCATCCACGGGCAGAAGGACTTCCGCGTTCCGGTGACGCAGGGCATGGAAGCGTTCACGGCCGCGCAGGTCAACGGCATCCCGTCGCGCTTCCTGTACTACCCGAACGAAGGCCACTGGGTGCTCGGTCCGCAGAACGGCGTTCTGTGGCACCGCGTGTTCTTCGAGTGGCTCGATCGGTACTGCAAGCCCGACGACGGCGACATCGCGATGACCGAGTAAGTTGGAGTGATCCCCGCGGAAATTCAGGGCCGCGGTTGTTTCACGAGCCTGACTTTTCGACCGAGGTGAGAAGAAGGGACCGGAGTTCTGGCCCGGTAGAAAGAAGGGACGCACGACCCGGGTTGGAGGGACCGATCGATCAACAACCCAGGGGGCAGATCCGAAGGCCCGCGAGCCGAAAGCTCGCGGGCCTTTGTTTTTGGCACCTGTGGTGGCGGTCTCGCGGCACGGGCTGTGGCTTGACCCGGTCGATTATGGTTTCATGGGGGCGCCGGGTGTAAAGCGACGTCTCCAGGAGAATATGATGAAACCGAAGCCGTCCTTCGTCGCCGTTGTCTGTGCGCTGATGATGGTGCTCTTCCTGCGCGGTGCGCTCGCCCAGGATCACGGCGCGCCGAGCCCGGAGCAGATGAACAAGATCTATCCGGGGAAGACGTACTCGCCGTACGCGAAGCGCAACTTCCCGAGCCGCGTTTTCTGGGGCGACAGCCACCTGCACACCGGGCTCAGCCTGGACGCCGGGGTCTTCGGCAACACGCTGCGGCCGGACGACGCATACCGTCTCGCGCGTGGCGAAGAGATCAAGTCTTCGACGGGACTTCCCGTGAAGCTCGGGCGAGCTCTCGACTGGCTGGTCGTCACGGATCACACCGACCTGATGGGGATCGCTCCCGACATCCAGGAAGGGAAGCCCAACATCCTCAGGAACCCGAAGGGCAAGGAGTGGCACGAAGGCTACTCCAAGGGGGGCGAGGCCGCGGGCAAGGCGGCCTTCGACCTGATCCAGAACTTCTCGCAGATGACCTTGCCCGAAGACCTGGTCGAGCAGTACAGCCCGGGCTCCGACGTCTTCATGGGCGTCTGGGAAGAGATCATCGACGCCGCCGAGCGCTATAACGACCCGGGGAAGTTCACGGCCTTCATCGGCTTCGAATGGACGTCGGTTCCGAAGGGGTTCAACCTGCACCGCAACGTGATTCTTCGCGACGGAGGTCCGCGCGCACGACTGGTCGCGCCGCCGACCACGCAGCCGCCCAAGGGAGACACGAATCCGCTGACGCTTTACCGATGGCTCGAGAACTACCAGGAGAAGACCGGCGGCCGCGCCTTCGCGATCTCCCACAACGGAAACCTCTCGAACGGATGGATGTTCCCGACCGCGAAGACGTACCACGGCGGGAAGGTCGACAAGAACTACGTGACGCAGCGCGCCCGGTGGGAACCGTCCTACGAGATCACGCAGATCAAGGGCGATGGCGAAGCGCATCCCCATCTGTCGCCCGACGACGAGTTCGCCGACTACGAGACGTGGGACGTCGGGAACCTCGACATCACCGAGCTCAAGAAGCCCGAGATGCTGAAGGGCGAGTACGCCCGCGAGGCGCTCAAGCAGGGCCTGAAGCTCGAGGCCAAGTTCGGCATCAACCCGTACAAGTTCGGCTTCGGCGGAGCGACGGACAGCCATACCGCGCTCGCGACGGCCGAGGAAGACAACTACTTCGGCAAGTCCGTCAGCGTCGAGCCGAGCGCGACCCGCATC
>CAZQZX010000290.1:0-4660 GCA_964597885.1 uncultured Planctomycetota bacterium | reverse complement strand
GCCTGCCCGGTGTTCATCGCCTCGAAGCTCGGACGGATCGAGGGGCACACGCTCGTCGCTTCCGGCTACACGGGCGTGTGGGCCGAGGAGAACACGCGGGCGTCGATCTTCGACGCGATGGTGCGCCGCGAGACGTACGGCACGACCGGTCCGCGGATGCTGGTTCGATTCTTCGGCGGCTGGGAGTACACCGAGAACGATCTGCGTAGCCGGACGCCCGCATTCCGCGGCTACGAGAAGGGCGTGCCGATGGGCGGCGACATGCTCGCGGCTCCCGAGGGAGCGAAGGCTCCGACCTTCATGGCGATCGCGCTGCGCGACCCGATCGGGGCCAACCTCGATCGCGTCCAGATCGTGAAGGGGTGGCTCGACACGGCCGGGAAGCTGCACGAGCGGGTCTACGACGTGGCCGTCTCGGACGGCCGCCAGATCGGATCGGACGGGCGATGCCGGACGCCGGTCGGGAACACCGTCGACGTCGCGGCCGCCAACTGGATGAACACCATCGGCTCCTCCGAGCTGGTCGCGCTCTGGACCGACCCCGACTTCGATCCGGCCGAGCGAGCGTTCTACTACATGCGCGTGCTCGAGATTCCGACGCCGCGCTGGGTGCTCTACGACAAGGTCCGCCTTGGCGCGAAGATCCCCGAGGGCACAGAGCTCTCGGCGCAGGAACGCGCGTACACGAGCCCGATCTGGTACACGCCCAAGTAGCGTTCCGTGAAGCGACTCCTTGCAGAACCGCTGCTGCACTTCTTGCTGATCGGCGCGCTGCTGTTCGCCCTGTTCGCGTACGTCGGTACCGAGGAGGGAGCGCGCGACGATCGGATCGTCGTCAGCGCCGGTATGGTCGAGCACCTCTCGGCGCTGTTCGAACGAACTTGGAACCGTCCCCCGACGCGGCAAGAGCTCGAGGGTCTGATCGACGACCACGTCCGCGAGGAGGCGGCGTATCGCGAGGGGATGGGGCTCGGTCTCGACCTCGACGACGCCATCATCCGTCGGCGCATCCGCCAGAAGATGGACTTCATCGCCGAGGATCTCGCCACGCGGGTCGAGCCCGGCGACGAGGAACTCCGTTCGTTCCTCACGGAGCACGCCGACGACTTCCGGATCGAGGGGCGCTTCTCGTTCCGGCACGTGTTCCTGAATCCCGAGACACGGGGCGAGCGGCTCGAGGAGGAAGCACGGCAGCTGCTCGGCACGCTGAACGCCGAGCCCCGAGCCGATGCCTCCGAGCGCGGGGACCGGATCCTTCTCGATCACGCGTACCCGGCCGCCTCTCGCGACGAGGTCGGCTCGCTCTTCGGTGCGCCGTTCGCCGACGCGGTCGCCTCGCTGGAAGCCGGATCTTGGCAGGGGCCGATCCGCTCCGGTTACGGGATGCACCTCGTCATCGTGGACGAGCGCCAGGCAGGGCGCGTGCCCGAGCTCGATGAGGTGCGCGGCGCGGTCGAGGTCGAGTGGGACAACGCGCGCCAGATCGAAGTGGTCGAAGCGTTCTATCGCGAGCTGCTCGGCAAGTTCGACGTCGTCATCGAATGGCCCGAGGAGGCCGAAGCGAAGGAGCCGGCCCGTTGAGGCGCGGCGTCGCTTGCGTACTGCTCCTGGTCCTCGCGAGCGCGTCGGCCGCTCTCGCGCACGAGGTGCGTCCCGCGTATCTCGAACTGCGACAGACTTCCGAGGACACCTTTGACGCGCTGTGGAAGGTGCCGACGAGCGGCGGCCTGAGGCTCGGGCTCTTCGTGCGCATGCCCGAGGCGTGCGAGGTCATCCGCGAGCGGCGCGGGATGATGGCCGGCGGGAGCTACCGCGAGCGTTGGAGCCTGCGCCATCCGGAGGCGCTCGTCGGAGAGACGATCCACGTCGACGGCCTCGAGTCGAGCTTGACCGACGTCCTGGTGCGGATCGAACGCCTCGACGGGTCGACGCAGGTCGCGCGCATGACGCCCGCGGAGCAGTCGCTCGTCGTCCTGGCTTCCCCGAGCGGATGGCAGGTGGCGTGGACGTACCTGGTGCTCGGCGTCGAGCACATCCTGCTCGGAATCGATCATCTCCTGTTCGTGCTCGCGTTACTGCTGCTCGTTCGAGGATGGAAGCGCGTCCTCGGGACGATTACCGCGTTCACCGTCGCGCACTCGCTCACCCTGGCTCTCGCGACGCTCGGCTTCGTGCATGTGCCCGGCCCTCCGGTCGAAGCGATCATCGCACTGTCGATCGTGTTCGTTGCGGCCGAGATCCTACACGGTCGGAAAGGTCACCCCGGCATGACCGAGCGCGCGCCGTGGGTCGTCGCGTTCACGTTCGGGCTCCTCCACGGCCTCGGCTTCGCCGGCGCGCTCTCGGAGGTCGGTCTCCCCGAGCAGGCGATTCCGACCGCGCTCCTGTTCTTCAACGTCGGAGTCGAAGCGGGGCAGCTGCTGTTCGTGGCCGCGGCGGTCGTCGTCGCCGCGCTGCTGAATCGCCTGTGGGCAAAGCGCCCGAGCTGGATCGCGCTCCTCCCGCCCTACGCGATCGGCTCGATCGCGATGTACTGGGTGATCGATCGGGTGGGCGGATTCGCGGGCTGAGTGCGCGAGACTCGCGATACGGCTACCAGATGAACTTGTATCCGATCTCGATTCCGTAGTCGCCCGGGCGATCGGAGCCGAACTGAACGTTCGGGCGAACGTATAAACTGTGCCCGATCGCACCGACGAGGTCGTCCAGCATCGATCCGACTTCGATATCGAAGTTCAGAAACTCGGTATCGTTCTTGTAGTCGAAGATCAGGGTCGGGTTGATGAGCATCCACTGCTTCTTGCTCTCGGATAGCTTCAGGGCGAAGACGTCGATCAGCCCCTGTCGAACCCGATCTCGTCCGCTATCCTCTTCGATGCTGTAGAGCTGCTGGAATGCCGGGGCGATCAGGTCGAAGCCGAGCCTCTTGAAGAGGACGCCGAAGACTTGCGGCCCGAGTACGGTCGCTCCGGATCCGAGAGGATCCTCGGCTGCCGTCGGGAGGAAGAACTCCATGCCCACTGCGCCGGCGACCAGATTCTCCATGTCCATGTAGGGAACGGTCAGGAAACGGACATCCGTATCGCCGAGCCCCCCATCGTCGATGTCGTCGGTGCCGTCATCGTTCGTGTCGGCAACGATCCCGACGCGGCGTGCCTTGATGCGAATCTGGGCCTTGCCCTCGAACAGGGGGGCGCGAAGCTCCACGGTCGTGAGATCCTGGTCCCCGTCACCTCGCGTGTTCAGCCACGTGTGCTCGTGGTAGAGCCGAAGCTCGTTCTGGAAGTTGATCGGGTTCGTTCCGGTCTTGTCGGATGTCGAGTCCATATCGTCGGCCGCATCCTCTTTCGCGAGCTCATCGAGGAGCTCTTCGTCCTCCTGGGAATCCTGGAACGCGGCGTTCGGCTCGAACGTCATGAGGGCGCTCGCTGCGTCGAGGGCGAAGGTGCGAGGCATGGCGTCCGGGGTCGTGTCGTCGGGGCTCTCAATGAGAACGCGACGATCCCAGGAAGAGCTGTGCTCCGCTCGAACCTCGAGGACCTCTGCGCCGGAACGGGCCTCGGTCCTCGCGCTCAGCGTCGGGCCCGTCGCGCATGCGCCGACAAGTACGGCAAGAAGGGACAGGCCGATCAGGGCCATCAGGGTTTGTCGCATGACTTGCTTCTCCTTGGGGCTTCCGATTCGAGCGCTAGAAGCGCATGGATAATCGCGCGCCGACGACAACTGCTGTGTCGACGTCCGGCAACGGAGAGTCTAGCGCCTGGATGTCGAACGTGAGATGGGCTGCCGGCGTCAGCGCAAACCCGTAGTACGCCTCGATTCCTCGACTCTCGTCGTCGATGTCGAGTGCGCCCGTGAGTCTCGTGCTCTGGATTCGTGTGTGAAACACGCCCACGCCGAGCGTGTCGAGCTCGCGCGCCGCGAACAACCCCCTTCCGCCGATACCGCCGCTCACGGTCCAGTCGACGGGATTCACGGACGAATCGCCGGTGCCCGCGCGCAGGAAAGCCCCGATGCCGCGATGGTCGGGGAGCCCGTCTTCGAGGTTGATGGGTCCCTCGGTCTCTTCGGCGGTCCAGAGATACTGCCACGCGTTGGCGTACGCCGCCCAGGCATCGTCATCCGACCGTGCGTCAAGCATGATCCCGCCGGAGGGGTCGAGCACGAGCCGCGTGCTTCCGATCTCCGTGAAGTCGGCGTCGAAGTTGAAGGCGCCCGCCAGCATGCTCCCGCCGGGCAAACCCGCGAGTCGGTACTGAAAGTACAGCTCGGTCGCCCACGTCCAACCGTCACCGATATCGCTGAAGCCACTCGTCGTGGAGGAGTCCGTGAGGTTGTACGCGAATGAAGTCAGGGTCATATGGGCGTCGGGCATCCATACGACGCCGGCACCGAGCGTGCTCAGGGGCTCGTTGATCGTCGCGGGTGAGAACACGAAGCTCGCGTTCTGGAACTGGGAGATGCCGCGTCCTGATGCGAACTCGTTGAAGTCGCTGTCGAGATTGTCGATCTTGCCGGTGAACAACTCGCGATTGATCGTCCATTGTGCGAGGGAGATCTTGAATAGTGGCTCTTCCTTGGCGGCGAACAAGCTAGGGGCGAAAGCCAAAGTGCCAGCAGCTAATCCGGCTTGAGCGAGAAATTGACGTCGAGATGAGTC
>CAZQZX010000289.1:0-7432 GCA_964597885.1 uncultured Planctomycetota bacterium | reverse complement strand
TTCAATCGGCGGCACCTGACTTCGAAGTCGTCAACGCCGGACAAGAGCGGGTCGTCCCTCGTCAACGCCGATGATCCGCGCGTGATGGAGATCTGGAACCTCGTCTTCATCCAGTTCAACCGCAACGCCGACGGCAGCCTCTCGCCTCTCCCCGCGCAGCACGTCGACACGGGCATGGGATTCGAGCGCATCGCCGCCGTGCTGCAGGACAAGAAATCGAACTACGACACCGACGTCTTCACCCCGCTGTTCGACGCGATCCGCGAAATCACGGGGGCGAGGCCGTACGCCGGTGATCTCGAAGATCCGATCGACGTCGCCTATCGCGTGATCGCGGACCACATCCGCTGCCTCACGTTCGCGCTGACCGACGGGGCCGTTCCCAGCAACGAAGGACGCGGCTACGTCCTGCGCCGGATCCTGCGTCGCGCGGTCCGGCACGGGCGACAGACGCTTGGCGTCGAGGGCGACTTCCTCTACAAGCTCGTGCCCACGGTCGTGGAGACGATGGGCGACGCGTTCCCCGAGCTCTCGAGCGACACGGCTCGGACGATCGAGCTGATCCGCGACGAAGAGGAATCGTTCGGGCGCACGCTCGGGCGCGGCATCGCGCTGTTCGAGCAGGCCGCCGCGAAAGCCGAGAAAGGCGTCGTCTCCGGTGACGATGCCTTCGTGCTGTACGACACCTACGGCTTCCCGCTCGACCTGACGTCGGTCATGGCCGAGGAGCGCGGGCTCACCGTCGACACCGCCGGCTTCGACGCCCGCATGGAAAAGCAGCGCGAGATGTCCAAGGCGGCCTCGGGCGGAAGTAGCGCCCGCGAGACCCTCGTCGAGTTCGTCCAGCAGTCGAACCCGCCCGCGACCGAGTTCGTCGGCGAATCGGAGCTGGCGTGCGACGCCGAGACGTTCTGCCTGGTGCTCATCGAGGGCGAGACGTCCTATCAGCTCGCCGACCGCGCGGAGCCGGGCTCACGCGTGGCGGTCGTCACCGGCACCACGCCCTTCTACGCCGAAGCGGGTGGCCAGGTCGGCGACCGCGGAACCCTCGGCTCGGGCGACAGCGTCGTCGAAGTCGAGGACACGATCCGAGTCGGCGAGGTCACGTTCCATCTCGGCGAGCTCCGCGGGGCTCCGCTCGAGTCGGTTCGGCCCGACGCTCCCGCCGCCACGCTCTCGTTCCAGGTGGCCGAGGAGCGACGCCGGAAGATCATGGCCAACCACACGGCCACGCACGTTCTGAACCACAAGCTCCGAGCCGTCCTCGGCGATCACGTCGCGCAGAAGGGATCCCTCGTCGACGACGAGAAGACCCGCTTCGACTTCTCCCATCCCAAGGCGATGGGCGTCGAGGCGGTCGAGAAGGTCGAAGCTCTGGTCAACCAGGACATCGACGCCGACCTTCCCGTGCACGCCGACGTCGCCGCCCAGGAAGACGCGCTCGGGATCAACGGCCTTCGCGCCGTCTTCGGGGAGAAATACCCGCCTCGCGTTCGCGTGGTTTCCATCGGCGCGACGCTCGAGGAGCTGCTCGCGAATCCGGCGGAAGATCGCTGGGTGGATCTGTCGATCGAGTTCTGCGGCGGGACGCATCTCGCGAGCACCGGCAACGCCAAGCGATTCGCGGTCCTCTCCGAAGACGCCATCGCGAAGGGCGTGCGACGCATCACGGCCGTCACCGGCACGCGCGCCGTTCGTGCCACCGAGGACGCGGCGCGTCTCGAGGGCCGGCTCGGCGAGATTCGAAGCCTCGCCGGGGACGCGCTCGGCCAGGCCGTGCAGGAGCTCGGCGACGAGCTCGGTCGAACGGACGTGCCCGCTGCGAGCGCGGCGCGCATCCGCAAGGGCCTCGACGAGCTGCAGGCCGCCGTGAAGAAGCACGCGAAGGAGAAGTCCAAGGAAGCCCAGGGAGGTGTCGTCGAGCAGGCGCAGGCGATCGCCGCCGCGGCCGACGGACCGCTCGTGGTCGCTCCCGTGGACGGCGCCGACGGCAAGCTGCTCCGCACGGCGATGGACGTCGTCGCGAAGAAGTGCCCGGATTCCGCTCTGCTCCTTGGGGCGGCCGCCGACGACAAGTGCTTCTTCATGGCCGTCGTCCCGAAGCCGCTCATCGACAAGGGGCTCAAGGCCGGTGACTGGGTCCGCGAGGTCGCCAAGGCTGCGGGCGGCGGCGGCGGCGGCCGGCCCGACATGGCTCAGGCCGGCGGCAAGGACGCGTCGAAGCTCGGTGAAGCGCTCGAGGTCGGACGGCAGTACGCCGCATCCAAGCTCTGAGCGGACCGCGCGTCGTTCGGATCGTCGCTAGGGCTTCTTGATGCGCTCGGCGATCACCTTGTCGAGCATCTCCCGGAGCACCGTGGAGTCCTTCGCGACGGCGAACGCATAGCGCTCCTCGCCGAGCGACTCGTCGAGGATCCGGAGCGGAACCGGGCTCTCCTCGCACATGCGCTTCGCGGCAGGCTCGTCCAGGATCATCGCATCGATCCGGCCCTGCGCGAGCATGTCCACGAACTCGAGCTCGTCCTGCTTGTCGAGGACGAGGGCCGCGCCGCGGATGCGAGCCCGCGCCGCCGGCTCCGCCGTCGTGTCCCGCCCCGCTCCGACCGGCTTCCCGATGAGATCCTGGAGCCGCGACGGCTCGCCGTCGCCCTGACGCACGACCGCGACGATACGCGTCCAGTGATACGGCCGACTGAAGGCGACGCGCTCGGCGCGCACCGCCGTGACACCGATCGTCGAAGCGGCGACATCGGCCAGCCCCTTCTCGACCGCCGGCAAGAGCGCGACGAACGGCCGCTCGATCCACTCAGCCTTCACGCCGAGCCGACGCGCCGCCTCCGCCACGAGGTCGACCTCGAGGCCGACCGCCTTCTCGTTCTCGTTCCAGGACGAGAACGGCGGGTTGAGCATGTCCGAATAGACGACCAGGGTCGACTTGCCGTCCTTGAACCGGGGACCGGCGCAACCGGCAAGCGCGATCCCGAGCAGTGCCACGAGCAGATAGGAGATAAGGTTCTTCATGATCGCGATACGGTAGCATCGCCGCCCCCGGACGCCGAGGGGGCGCCGGCGATCACGAGATCACCGCAGGGACGACGACTTCGCGCCTCGGGCCTCGCGACGGTACTCGGCGTCCAGCACCGGGCGGGAGCCGGCGTCGGCGCCGGGAGCGAACATCCGCATCCGGTAGCGATCGGCGTCCTTCTCGTCGAAGATCATCTCGATGCGGGTCCGCACCGATCGACCGTCCTGCGATCTGGCGTTCCAATCCCAGACGACGGTGTTGGCATCCGAGCCGAGCGTGAGCGCTCCCGCAGCGATCGTCCCGTCGTCTCCGATGGCCTGGAATCGCACCACACCGCTCTCCGGCTGCTGCCAGATCTGCGTCGCCGCGTGGAAGCGCATGTCGCCTTCGGCGCCTCCGAGCCATCCCTCGACGAGCACGCTGCGACCATCCGGCGCGAGCGTTCCAACGTTGCGCACCCGGAGTGAACCGCGGCCGTTCGGCAGCTTCCCGTCGTGATTCCACGCTCCGCCCACGAGCCCACGCATGAGCTCCATCACGCGCGACTGCTGACGCACGACTCCCTGATCGAGCGTCGCCCGGAGCTTCTCGAGGACGCCCTGGTTGGCCTTCTCGAACCAGCCGCGCGCCTGTCGGGCCACGTCGGACTTTCCGTAGCCGAGCCCGGTCTGGCGTACGAGCACGCGATTGCCGGAGAGCTCCTCGAACTCGAACACGCTCCACGCATCGCGAAGCGCCTCCGCGAACGGCGAGCCGGCCGGGAACTTCGTCGTCTTCATCGAGATCATGCGCATCGGGAGGATGGAGAGAAACGTGATCTCGATCGCCTGCGGTCCGTCGAGGTCTCCCGCCGGATCGTAGGTGGAGCGCAGCTTTCCGCCGACCCGGAAGTCGACGGACGCCTTCGGCACCATCCAGGACTCGACGCCTTCCACCGTACTGAAGGCCTTCCAGACATCCGCGAGCGTTCCGTCCACGACGATCTGCTGGGTCAAGGGAGGGATCTCGTCGGCGGGCGCAGCGAGGGCCACGGGCGCGCAAAGGAGCAGCGCGAGCCCGAACGCGTTCTGGATGGTCTTCATCTCGTTATCCTTCCTGGCTTCCCTGTGAAGGGCCGGCCGTGAGGCCGTCGAAGTAGTGACGCAGGTGAGCGACGGCCGCCTCGAACGGCTCGAGCTTTCCGTAGGAGCGGGCGAGCATGACCGCCCCCTCCATCGTCGTCAGCACGAACGTCGCGAGCGTGTCGGTATCGGTGTCCGGCGGGAGGCGATCCGCGGCGTCGTCGAGGCACGTCCGCACCGCCGCCATCCAGGCCGTGAAGTTCGCGGCGATCTTCTCGCGCACCGCGGGATGCGAGTCGGCGAGCTCGAGGGCGAGATTCCCGATCGGGCACCCTCCCGCGCACTCGGTCTCGATGAGCATCTGTCGGTACCCCTCGAGGACGGCGAACACGCGCTCGATCGGATCCTCGACGCGGTCGAACACCGGCTGGATCACGATCGGCCAGAGCATCCGCTCGTACTCCTCGAGCACGGCGAGAAGCAGCGCCTCCTTCGTCGGGAAGAAGTGGTAGAGGCTCCCGCTGCGCGCATTGGCCTCCTTGAGGATCCGCGCGACGCCGGTCGCCTCGTACCCGACTTCCTGGAACAGCCGCATCGCGGTCAGGACCAGGCGCGTCCGGGTATCGGCACCCTCGGGGATGTGATGTTCGTCGGACATGACTTAGTTGATCGATCAATCTAGTCGAATCTGGCGGCCGCGTCAACCCCCTTCTCGTCGGCGGTCGCCGCGCTCTCCCGGCTCGATCGACAATCGCGCGGCATTCCACTATGCTGGCGCCTCCCGCGGGCGATCTCGCGGGACTTCGATCCCGAGAGGAAAGGACCGGATGAGCGCTTTCTCACTGGCCGGCCGCGTCGCGCTGGTCACCGGCAGCAGCAAGGGACTCGGACGAGCCATGGCGATGGCGCTCGCGGGCGCCGGCGCCCGCGTCGCGATGAACTACGCGAACGACGCCGACAGTGCCCAGGAAGCATTCGAGGCGCTCGCCAAGGTCGGCCCGGAGTGCGCCCTCGTCCGCGCCGACGTCACCGATGAGGCGGCCGTGCCTGCCATGTGCGACGAGATCTGCGACACGCTCGGCCCCATCGACATCGTGGTGGCCAACGCCACCTGCGAGCAGCCGCTCCGCCCTGTCGAGGAGTACGACTGGGCGTGGTATCAGACGATGATCGACTTCTTCATCAAGAGCCCGTTCCTCCTCACGCGCGCCTGCCTGCCGCACATGAAGGAACAGCGCTTCGGTCGTATCATCAACGTCGGGACCGAGGCCTTCGTACGCGGCACGCCGAACTTCACGGCGTACGTTGCAGCCAAGGGAGGCCAGAACGGATTTCACCGCAGCCTCGCCGGCGAGCTCGCACCGTACGGGATCACCGTCAACATGATCTCGCCCGGATGGATCCCGGTCGAACGCCACGAGAACGATCCGCAGGCCATGAAGGACGAGTATCTCGCCACGATCCCGATGCGACGCTTCGGCGTGCCCGACGACTGCGGTGGCGCGGTCGTCTTCCTCGCGAGCGAGGAGGCGTCGTTCGTCACCGGTCAGAATCTCTGCATCAACGGCGGGCTCTCCGTCGCGTGAAACGAACCGAACCCGGAACCCGCAGCCCAAGACAGGTAGCGTCATGAGACTCCCCGCGCTTCTAACCATCCTTCTCACCTTGGCCCTCGTCCTCGGCGTCGCATGCTCGAAGTCCGCCGAAGACGGCGGCTCGGGCGGCTCCATCGAAGTCGGATACCTCACGAACGGAGTCGACCCGTTCTGGGACGTCGCCGCCGCCGGTGCCCGCACCGCCGCCAAGGAATTCGACGTGCGGGTCGACGTCCAGATGCCGGCGAAGGGAATCGCCGATCAGAAGCGCATGATCGAGGCGATGCTCGCGCGCGGCGTCGACGGGATCGCGATCAGCCCGGTCGATACGAAGAATCAGATCAGCCAGATCAACGAGGCCGCGGGCCGCACGAACGTGATCACCCACGATTCGGACTCCCCCGACTCCGAGCGACTGTGCTTCGTCGGGATGGACAACTATCTCGCGGGACGCACTGCGGGTCGCCTGATCGAGGAAGCCATGCCCGACGGCGGATCGGTGATGCTCTTCGTCGGACGTCTCGAGCAGCTCAACGCGCAGCAACGACGCCAGGGCATCATCGACGAGCTCCTCGACCGGCCTGAGCAGTCGCTCGCCTCGCTCGAGGTCGACGCGCCCGACGCCGACCTTTCGAACGGCAAGTACACGATCCTCAGTACCCGCACCGACAACTACGACCGCGGTCGCGCCAAGTCGAACGCCGAAGACGCGATCGCCGCGCACCCGGATCTCGGCTGCATGGTCGGCCTGTTCGGATACAACACGCCGGCGTGCGTCGCGGCCGTCGAGGAGGCCGGGAAAGCCGGATCGATCCGCATCGTCGGCTTCGATGAGCTCGACGGCACGCTCCGCGGCATCGAGAACGGCACCGTCCACGCAACCGTCACCCAGCAACCCTACGAGTACGGCTACCACTCGGTGCGGATCCTCGCGGCGCTCGCCCGCGGCGATCGATCGGTCCTGCCGGACGGCGGCTTCGAGAAGATCGACATCCACATCGTCAACAAGGACAACCTCGTCGAGTTCGAAACCGAGCTGAAGAAGCTCAAAGGCCAGGGAAACTGAGCCCGATGGCCGAGCCGCTGCTCGAGGCGCGCGGGCTCGTCCGTCGGTTCCCCGGTGTGCTCGCCCTCGACGGGGTCGATCTCGACATCCGGGCCGGCGAGGTGCTGGCCGTGATCGGCGAGAACGGCGCCGGCAAGAGCACGCTGATGAAGATCCTCGCCGGCGTGCAGGAGCCCGACGAGGGCGAGATCCGTATCGCGGGTGAGCGCGTCCGCATCCCGAACGTGCGCGCGGCCGAACGGCTCGGGATCAGCTTCATCCACCAGGAGCTGAACCTGTGCGACAACCTCGACGTGGGCGCCAATCTGTTCCTGGGACGCGAGCCACGGCGTCGCGGCTTCCTCGACCGCGAGCGCATCGATCGGGAATCGCGCGAGCTGCTGCAGCGCGTCGGGCTCGACGACTCTCCGCGCACGGTGGTCTCGCAGCTCTCGATCGGTCATCGCCAGCTCGTCGAGATCGCGAAGGCGCTCTCCCTCGACGCCCGGATCGTCATCATGGACGAGCCGACGTCGAGCCTCACGCCGCACGAGACCGAGCAGCTCTACCGGGTCATCGCGGGCCTGCGCGATCGCGGCGTCAGCGTCGTGTACATCTCGCATCGACTCGCGGAAGTCGAGACCATCGCGGACCGCGTGATCGTGCTGCGCGACGGCAAGCGCACCGGCGAGCTGGGCCGCGACGA
>CAZQZX010000288.1:0-7444 GCA_964597885.1 uncultured Planctomycetota bacterium | reverse complement strand
GCCGTCAATCGTGTAGAAGACCCGCAGCAGGATGAGGATCGCCACCTTCGTCGCGTGCGTCAGTCCGGGCTCACCCATCATCGCGATGTACGCGTAGCTGATGGCGAGGATCACCGAGCTTCCAAAGGGAGCGGCCGAAACCGCGCCGATCGCCTTCTCGCCGCCCGTGCAGATGACCGGGTGCCCCGGGAGGAACGCCGCGAGGTGCTCGGCGACCCCGATCGGGCCCATGCCGGGACCGCCACCACCGTGGGGGATGCAGAACGTCTTGTGAAGGTTCAGGTGACAGACGTCGGCACCGAAGTCGCCCGGCCGGCAAAGCCCGACGAGCGCGTTCATGTTCGCGCCGTCCAGGTAGACCTGCCCGCCGAACTCGTGGACGATCGCGCAGATCTCGCGGATGGTCTCCTCAAACACACCGTGCGTCGACGGGTAGGTGACCATGAGCGCCGAAAGATCCTCGCGATGTTGCTCGGCCTTCGCCCGGAGGTCCGCGACGTCGATGTTGCCGTCATCGTCACACTCGACCACGACGACGTCCATGCCGGCGAGAACGGCGCTTGCCGGGTTCGTCCCGTGCGCCGAGTGGGGGATCAGGCACACGTTGCGGTGTCCCTCGCCTCGTGCCAGGTGGTACGCACGAATCACCAGCAGCCCCGCGTACTCGCCCTGCGAGCCGGCATTCGGCTGGAGCGAGACCGCCGAGAAGCCGGTGATTTCCGCACACCAGGCCTCGAGCTTGTCGATCATCTCCTTGTAGCCGGAAGCCTGCTCGACCGGCGCGAACGGATGGATGTTCGCGAAGCCCGGCCACGTGATCGGCATCATTTCGGCGGTCGCGTTCAGCTTCATCGTGCACGAGCCGAGCGGGATCATCGAGCGCGTGAGCGAGAGGGCGCGCGCCTGGAGACGATGCATATAGCGAAGCATCTCCGTCTCCGAGCGGAAGCGATGGAAGTTGGAGTGCTCCATGTACGGACGCGTCCGCACGTGCGGCGCCGCCGGCTCGAGGTCGATGCCGTCGGCGAGCGCGTCGAGGTCGACATCCGCACGGTTCCCGCCGAACACCTCGATGAGATCGAGCAGGTCATCCGGACCGACGGTCTCGTCGAGCGAGACCCCGACCGCGCCGTCATCGCAGCGACGCAGGTTGATGCGCTTGGCGATCGCGGAGGCGTGGATCTCGTCGGCCGTCTTCGGCCCGCCCGAAACGTGGATCGTGTCGAAGAATGACGCATCCGGCAGGGCGTACCCGAGCGACTCGAGCGCGCTCGCGAGCGCCTTCGTATAGAGGTGAACGCGATCGGCGATGTCTCGTAGGCCTTCCGGCCCATGGTAAACGCCGTACATCGACGCCACGACCGCCGGCAGTACCTGCGCCGTGCAGATGTTACTGGTGGCCTTCTCACGCCGGATGTGCTGTTCGCGCGTCTGGAGCGCCATGCGCAGGGCCGGCCGGCCCTTCACGTCCTTCGAGACGCCGATGATGCGGCCCGGAAGCATGCGCTTGTATTCGTCGCGCGTCGCCATGAACGCCGCGTGCGGTCCGCCATAACCCATCGGCATGCCGAATCGCTGTGAGTTGCCCACCACGACGTCGGCGCCGAAATCGCCCGGCGCGCGCAGCCTCGTGAGCGACAGCAGGTCCGCCGCCACGATGACGAGCGCGCCCGACTCCTTGGCCTTCGCGCAGAACGCTTCGTAATCGAGGACCCGGCCATCGGTCGCGGGGTACTGCACGATCGCGGCAAACGTCGTCTCGTCGAACACGAAGGTCTCGTGGTCCCCGACCACGACCTCGATCCCGAGCGGCTCGGCGCGCGTCCGGATGACGCCGATCGTCTGCGGGTCGCACAGCTCCGACACGAAGAAGCGGTTCGCGTTCGCACGGCGCTTCTGGACCCGGCGGCAAAGCGTCATCGCCTCGGCCGCGGCGGTCGCTTCATCGAGGAGCGAGGAATTCGCGACCTCGGTGCCGGTCAGGTCGAGCACCATCGTCTGGAAGTTCAGCAGCGCTTCCATCCGGCCCTGCGAGATCTCGGCCTGGTAGGGGGTGTACTGCGTGTACCAACCCGGATTCTCCAGGACGTTGCGCAGGATGACCGGCGGGGTCAGACACCCGCGGAAGCCCATGCCGATGTACGACCGGAAGATCTCGTTGCGATCCGCGAGCTCGTGCAGGGACTCGAGCAATTCGCTCTCCGTCAACGCGTCCGGGAGATCGAGACGCCCTTCCATCCGGATCGCCGAAGGCACGGCCGCGTCGATCAGCGCGTCGATATCCTTGAAATCGATCGCGTCGAGCATGGACGAGATCTCGTTTTCCTGCGGTCCGATGTGGCGATGGGCAAACGTGTCGAGCGCCGCGAGGCGATCGCGATTCGAAGCGGTACGAGACATTCGGTCTGGACTCCCTTGCTGAGGCCGGTTCCGGGAACGATGAAGACCGACTCGCCGCGGAGCGTCGAGGGTCGCGTTCCGGAACGTACTTCCGGAGGGGTTGCACGAAACCGTGCGGGGCACACGCATGAGAGTAGCATCGCCCCGGCGCCGTTCTCAACCGGACCACGACTCCCGGGAGGGGGTAGGGGCACCCCTATTTTTTTGCTTCCAATTTGCCCGCTCCATTTCTAATGTTTTGTGGCAAATGAGGCTACAGCATTCGATCTCCGAAAAGAGGGCTCGCGCGGTTTCAGTCCTGGCGCTCGCGGTCATCCTCGCGATGTCCGGGTGCCGTTCGGCTCGGGACCACCTCGATGCCCTCGAGCAGATCCACGACGAGAACTACAGCCTCGTCGACAAGATCAGTGTGCGCTCACCGTTCGGACGATCCATGGCGAGCCTCATGACCCTGCTCACCAACAAGGCGCCCTCCGATCCGAGCCCGACGCGGATCAAGAACCCGGGGATGTTCTGCCAGCGCAAGATCCTCGCGCTGTCGTACGAGCAGCCCCGAAGCGTCGTCGAGTACAGCCGGGCGCTTTCGCTGCTGCAGCCCGTATCGGCGCTCGGCGAGAACCCGCTGTCGCGCACGTATGCCCTGGATCTGATGGGATTCCTGTGGGGGAAGTACCACGACGACACGGTGCCGCCGGCGTCCGGCGAGCGAACGTCCGAGGAGGCCGAAGCCGCCCTGGCCGAGCTCCCGGAGAGGCTCGAGGCGTACCGGGCGCGGCCGGGCGATTCCGCGCTCGCCGCCGCCTGTGAGGAAGCCTTCGAGATCGTGTCCGACGTCGAGTACACGAGCTGGCGCGACACGGCTTCCGTGCTGAGGCTCTTCGGAACGCTCGGTCGATCCTCGGATTACCGGCGCCTGGTCCCCGCCATGGAGCGGGGCATCCACCGCGTCGCCCCGATCGCCCTGCGGCTCTCGCTGGTTTCGGCCCTCAGCGTGCGCGAAACCGAGTTCGTCCGCGAAGAGGCCGTGGAAGGTCTCGGGATCCTCGGGGATCCGCTCTCGCTTCCGCACGTGAATCGCGTTCTGGTGAGCGACCGCAGCGACGCTGTCCGGCGACGAGCCGCCGAGGCGCTCGGGCGCATCGGATCACCGATCTCCATGCCGAGCCTGATCGAGGCCCTCGAGCTCGACGAGGACCCCGGCGTCCGCTGGCACGCACGGCGGGCCCTCGCGGTCATCGTCGAGGAAGATCTCGGGCCCGATCCGGACCCGTGGCGAAAATGGTGGCGCTCGCAGAGGGCCGACGAGGCGGCGCGCGCCGATCAGGGGTCGTGATGCGGGCCGAGCGGATCGCCACCGACCTCGACTACGACGGCACGCAGCTTCGCTCGCACTTCGCGCGTCGGACGTGCGGGATCGCGGGCGACAGTATCGTGGCGTTCGAGGGCGCCTGCCACGTCGAGACCGAGGCGCTCGTCGATCTCGAAGACCGTCTTGCGGGCACGTTCATCCGAGCGCGCCGCATGCTGCACTTCATCGTGGAACACTTCGAAGAGGACCTCGAACGGGCCGTTCTTCGCCAGAGGATGCTGGTCGTCCTCGCCGCGGAGACGCTCGCCGTGCTCTCCGGCAGGTCGTGCGAGCGCCGGGGCGATGACCTGTTTGTCGACGGCGGCAAGCTCTCGGTGTCGATCGCGACCCGGAGTCCCGTTTCGACCCTCATCCACCTCGGCCTGAACATCGACGCCGAAGGAGCGCCGGTGGAGACGGCCGACCTCGGTGCGCTGGGCGTCGCCCCCGCGTCCGTGGCGGATGAGCTTCTCCGCCGCTACGTCGAGGAGATGTCCGGGATCGCGGCCGCTCGCTGCAAAGTTCTCGGTGTGCCCGGATGAGCCGCCGCAAGATCTTCGTCGTCATCCGCATCCTCGTGTTCGCGGCGCTGATCGCCTTGCTGTGGCGGCAGGTGCAGCTCCGGGACCGCATCACGATCCTCGAAGACGGCCGCGACGTCACCCTGTACGGGACCGTCGTCGACGAAACGCCCGAACAGACGATCTTCAAGACCGACTCGGGAGTCATCCGCCTCGTCTCGTCGGAAATCCTCAAGGAGCGCCCTCACTACGGACTGCTGTCCCTGGTCAAGCGGCTCGACCTGAGCGACTTCGGCGTGGCGATCCTGTGCATGGCGGGCACATACCTCATCAACGTGCTCCGCTGGTACCTGCTCTGCCGCGCCAGAAATCTCGGCCTGACACCGCGGAATGCGACGCGCTTCACGCTGCTCGGCCTGTTCTTCAACAACGCCGTGCCGGGGGCCACCGGCGGCGACGTGATGAAAGCCTACCTGGCCTCGCAGGATCTGCCTTCGAAGGCGCCGATGGTCGCATCCGTGTTTCTCGACCGGATCATCGGGCTCATCGCGCTGATCTGTCTCGCGGGAGGCGTCCTGGTCTTCCAGCTCGGCGACCCCGCCTTCCAGTCCTTCGCGACGAACGTGTTCCTGCTGCTCGGGGCGATCGTCGTCGTGGGCATCATCTACTACAGCCGACGCTTGCGGCGGATCCTGGGGCTCACGTACATCGGGAGCAAGCTGCCGTTCAAGGGGATGATCCACAAGCTCGACCAGGGCTTCTTCGAGTATCGCTACCACAAGAACAGCCTCCTGGTCGCGTTCGCGGTCTCCTTCGTCGCGCACGGATTCACGATGCTGAGCCACATCATGATCGGCAAGGCCCTTCGGATGGACGTGCCGATCGTGGCCTACTTCATCTACGTGCCGATCGGCCAGGTCGCGAGCGCGCTGCCGATCTTCCCGGGGGGATGGGGCGTACGCGAGGCGACGTACGGCATCCTGTTCCAGCGAGCCGGTGTTCCGCTCAGCCACGGCGTGGCGCTCGGATTCCTGCACGGGTTCGTGGTGCTCGGGTGGAGCCTCCTCGGCGGCCTCCTCTTCCTGCGCGGAACGCGCGATATTCCCGCCACGTCGATGGACGAGATCCTCGAATCTCCAGGCGAAGGATCTGCCAAGCCAAAGCCCGCGGGGCCGAAGGATGACGGCGCCTGACGCTGATTCCGAGCCGATGCGGGGGGTTTGCTAGACTCCGCGGCCAAGCGAGCGCCCGTCGGCGGCAAGCATCCGGCGACGACCCCGCTCACCATCCACAACCGAACCGAACGCTCGGGAGATCCGCATGACTTCCATCGCCGCCGTCGGCACCGTTGCCTTCGACTCGATCCAGGCTCCCACGGGAGAGGCCAACGACATCCTCGGGGGCTCGCTCACGTACTTCGCGCTCGCCGCGAGCCAGTTCGCGCGCGTCCAGATGGTCGGCGTGGTCGGCACGGACTTCGAAGACAAGCACATGCAGGTCTTCAATCGAGACGGCATCGATACGAGCGCTCTCGAGCGCGCCGAAGGCGAGACCTTCCGCTGGTCGGGCCGCTACTTCGACGACATGAACCGACGCGAGACCCTCGCGCTCGCGCTGAACGTGTTCGAGAGCTTCGATCCGAAGGTGCCGAGCAACGTCGGATCCGATTCGTTCGTGTTTCTCGCCAACGGGGCGCCGGCCCTGCAGGCGAAGGTCCTCGACCAGATCCCCGAGAACCGTTTCTGCCTCCTCGACACGATGGACTTCTGGATCGAGAACGATCGCGCCGACCTCGAAGCGATCCTGGCGCGCGTCGACGGCCTCGTCATCAACGACGAGGAAGCCAAGATGCTGGCCGGACGCACGAACCTCATCGCCGCCGGCAACCACATCCTGTCGATGGGACCGAAGATCGTGATCGTCAAAAAGGGCGAGCACGGCGCGTTCCTGTTCTCGACGTACACGCACTACGCGCTGCCGGCGTATCCGATCGAGACCGTGGTCGATCCGACCGGCGCGGGCGATACGTTCGCGGGCGGGGTCATGGGGTACCTGGCTCGAGGCGGACAGGTGACCATCAGCCGCATCAAGCGCGCGATGATCTACGGCACCGTGATGGCGTCGTTCTGCGTCGAGAAGTTCGGACCGGATCGCCTGCTCGACGTCAGCGCGGCCGAGATCCAGGACCGCTACGACGACTTCGTCCAGTTCACCACGCCCTGATCGGATCGCTCTCGCGGGGCGGATCCAGTCAGGACCGGCACTCGACCCATGAGCGAATCGATCCGAGCCTTCGTCGCGATCGAGATCGAGGGTGCGGCAAAGGACACGCTCACCCGAATCCAGGGCGAGCTCCGTGAGTTCGACGCCGACGTGCGTTGGGTCCCGGACGAGAATCTCCATTTGACGCTGCACTTCCTGGGCTCGGTCGACGCGAATCGAATCCCCGCGTTCGCCGAGGCGGTCCGGTGTGCGACGGACGGCCTCGACGCGATCCCGGCTCGTATCGAAGGGGTCGGCTCCTTCCCGCCCCGAGGAACCCCGCGCGTCGTGTGGGCGGGGGTGTCCCAGGGCTCCGACGAGCTCGCTCGACTCCACCGCCGGCTCTCGGCGCGACTCCAGGAGGCCGGCTACGAACCGGAACGCCGGACGTTCCATCCGCACGTCACCCTCGGTCGCGTGCGCAGTCCGCGCGGGATCGGGCCTCTCCGCGATCGCCTCGGTCGAGGCCCGGCGTTCGACGCCGTTTCCCTTGTGGTCCGGGAGGTCTCGCTCATCCGGAGCCGCCTGACGCCGCGAGGTGCGAATTATGATAAGCTCCGCGCATTCCCCCTCCGACCCCCGACGACATCCGGGGATCCAGGGCAAAAAAGGGGAGGGGACGTGTAACCCCGAGGGCGCTGCACACGCCAGTAGACCGTGACGAGCACCGTCACGCGCTCCAGCGCGACGGTCGGCCACATCGGCCTGCTCGACCGAGCCATCAAGCACGGTCTCCCCCGCAGCGGCGGCGCACGCGAGGGACGCGTAGCCAGGGTCCACGGTTCATTTGAGGAGATTCCCATGGTCGTCAACAAAGATCCCGAGGCGCGTCAGCCTGTCGACAAGAAGAAAGACGAAGCCCTCCAGTTCGCATTGGGTCAGATCGAGCGCCAGTACGGCAAGGGCTCGATCA
>CAZQZX010000287.1:0-7479 GCA_964597885.1 uncultured Planctomycetota bacterium | reverse complement strand
CGCCGCCGTTCGCCGCGGACGCGATCCTCGAAGCGATCGACGCCGGCGTCGACCTCGCCGTGTGCATCACGGAAGGCATCCCGACGATCGACATGGTTCGGGTGCGAGAGGCGCTCAACCACTCGAAGACGCGGCTCATCGGACCGAACTGCCCGGGCATCATCACGCCCGGCGCCTGCAAGATCGGCATCATGCCGGGCTACATTCACAAGCCCGGCGCGACCGGGATCATCTCGCGAAGCGGTACGCTGACGTACGAGGCGGTCTGGCAGCTCACCGAGCTCGGCATGGGCCAGTCGACGTGCGTGGGTATCGGCGGCGACCCCGTCCTCGGCACCAACTTCATCGATCTCCTCGACCTCTTCGAGAAGGATCCGGACACCGATTCGATCATCATGATCGGCGAGATCGGCGGTACGGCCGAGGAGCAGGCGGCGGAGTTCATCAAGAGCAATGTGACGAAGCCGGTCGTCGGCTTCATCGCCGGACGGACGGCGCCGCCCGGCAAGCGCATGGGGCACGCAGGTGCGATCATCGCCGGCGGGAAGGGTACCGCCGACGAGAAGATGAAGGCGCTGACGGCGGCCGGGGTCCACGTGGCCGAGAGCCCGTCGGAGCTCGGATCGACCCTCGCCGGGGTCGTGGCCGGGTAGCCCGACGTCCTTGCGCGTGCGGCACGATTCGCGGTGAAAGCCCCGTCCGGCGGGGTGGAGTCGCTCTTGGAATCGACGGGTCGAGACCGTGAGGGTTTCTACGAACGGCTCTCGGTAGCTACACTGTTTGCGGTCGGCCTGTACTTCCTCGTCGTGCCGACCCTGCTACCGGGTGTTCTCGGCTGGAACGCCCTTACCGAGCGATTCGGGGAGACCACGATCCTCAGCGTTGTGCTGGGCTTTCAGTTTCTCTACATCGCCGGCCTGACGCGGGACAAACATCGCTTGCGAAAGATGACACTCGAAACGCTCGAGGCGCTGAACCGGTTCCTCTTCGGAGCGGACTACAAGCGCCACCGTGAGGCGATCGACATCCTCATCCGCGGACTGCGCGTTCCGGATGGGGCGGCGCGCAAGAAGTCGGTCGAATCGCTGGAACGTCTCACGGGCGAGAGCTTCGGGGAGGACGCGGACGCGTGGGAAAGCTGGTGGACCCAGAACCGATCCCGATTCCGACTGCGCAAGGACGTGGCGGTCCCCGGTGCGGCGTCCCCCGGTGCGACGACGGGAGAGTCACGATGAGTGAGCCCGTACGCGACCGTTCCACGGCCGAGACCCTCGCGACGATCTACGCGACCATCGGCGAACCGCTCGAGGAGGTGCAGCGGCGGCTCGACAAGCTGCTGCGCTCGCCGTACGAGGGCGTCGACGAGATGCTCACGCACGTGAGCGGCTATCACGGCAAGCGCATGCGGCCGGCGATGGCGCTTCTCGTGGGGCGCGCGTTCGGTGCGCTCGGCGAGGACCACATCCGACTCGCGATGGTGGTCGAGATCCTCCACACCGCGACGCTCATCCACGACGACATCATCGACGAGGCGGACGTCCGTCGACAGGCCCCGAGCGTGAACCGCCGCTTCGGCAACGAGCGCGCGGTGCTGCTCGGCGACTTCCTGTTCTCGGAAGCCTTCCACCTCGCCGTCCAGTTCGACGATCCCGAAGTCCGGATCGCGGTGTCGCAGCTGTGCCGCGATATCTGCCTCGGCGAGATCCTCGAGGTCATCCACCGTTTCGACCTCGATCTAGGCGAGGAGCTCTACGTCGACATCATCCACCGCAAGACCGCGCTCCTGTTCGAGACGGGGGCGGCGCTCGCGGCCCGGCTCGGCGGCGCCGATGCCGACACGGTCACGCGGCTCGGCGAGTTCGCGCGCTACCTCGGCCTCGCGTTCCAGGTGGTCGACGACTGCCTCGACCTCGTCGGGGAAGAGGCCGTGACGGGCAAGTCGCTCGGCAACGACCTCGCCCACGGCATGACGACCATGCCGGTCATCCACTTCCTCCGCGAAGCGACTCCCGAGAGCCGCGAGACCCTGCGCAAGCTCCTCGAAGAGGATGCGCGAAGCGTCGCGGAACGACGTGCCGACATCCGCGATCTCCTGCGCGATTCCGGGGCGATCGATTCAGCCTACCGCGTGGCCGACGACTGGGTCGCGCGCTCGCGCTCGGCGCTGGATGCGGTGCCGCCTTCGCCGATGCGACAGGCGCTCGTCGAGGCGCTCGACTTCGTGGTCCGACGGATCTGCTAGATCCGCGCGGTGGTGCCGCCGTCGGCAGCCCCGATCGACCTCAGCCCCGATCGACCGCATCACGATCGATTCGGGGATCCTCAGGCCGTCGCCGTCTCCATCGAACGCTTGGCGGCGTGAACCGTGTTCTGCATGAGCATGGCGGTCGTCACCGGCCCGACCCCGCCCGGCACCGGCGTGAGGTAGCCCGCGACGTCCCTGACGCTCGCGGCGTCCACATCGCCGACGGTGCGCATCGAGGAGCTGCCGTCCTCGTTCTCGACCTTCACCCGGTTGATGCCGATGTCGATGACGACGGCGCCCGGTCGGACCATGTCGCCGGTGATGAGGCCGGGCTTCCCGACGGCCACGAACAAGATGTCGGCGCGCCGGGTGTGCGCGGCGAGATCCACCGTTCCGTGGTGGCATACGGTCGTCGTGGCGAGGCGATTCAGCAACCACAGGGCGATCGGCTTGCCGACGATCTCGCTGTGACCGACGACGACCGCCTCCTTGCCTTCGATCTCGATGCCCGTGGATTCGAGCAGATGGACGGCTGCCATGGCGGTGCACGGGGGCAGGCCGCCGCTCTTGTAGATCAGCCGGCCGAGGTTCCAGGGGTGCATGCCCTCGACGTCGCGCTTGGGCGGCAGGATCACCGGGACGTGGTCTCCCTCGAGATGATCGGGGAGCGGCCGGTGGATCAGGATGCCGGACACCGAGGCATCTTCGGCGAGATCGTCCACGGCTTTTTGAAAGCCGGCGAGATCGATCGAGGCCTCGAGGGTCACGAGTCGATAGTCGATGCCGATGCGGTCACACGCCCGGCTCTGGACCTTCGCGTATTTCTCGGCTGCGGGGTTTCCTTCGACGAGAAGGCCCGCGAGCTTGGGGGTCGTTCCCTTGGACGCGAGCTCGGCGGCTTCGTCCCGTAGCCGTGCTTCGAGCTCGGCGGCGATCGTTCTTCCGTCGATGGGGATGGCACTCATGGGGGCTCCGTAAGTTGCGTTGCTTGCCGGTCTTTCGAGGCGGGTGTAGAATATCACGGACTGCGGGCGGCGAGCGACAACCACTCTGAGATGGCTTCCTACGACTCCTACCAGGGCGATTACGGATCCTCCAATTACGGCGGGGGAGGGTATAGAGACTCCGGTGGTGGAATGGGCGGCGGCGGGGGTGGTTTCGGCGGTGGCGGCTATGGCGGTGCGGGCTATGGCGGTGCGGGCTATGGCGGTGCGGGCTATGGCGGTGCGGGCTATGGCGGCGCGACTCCCTTCGGCGGTGCCGGAGCCACGCCCCCGGTCGTGCGCGGCCTCCTCATCCTCAACGTCGTCGTCTTCCTGCTCCAGCTGATCGTCGGGAAGTTCACGTCGTTCGACTACATGAAGTACTTCGCGCTGAACAGCGAGTACGCCATCGGTCGGCTGTGGATCTGGCAGTTCTTCACGTCGATCTTCCTGCACAGCCCGACCGGCATCTTCCACATCCTCTTCAACATGCTCATGCTCTGGATGTTCGGGCGTGAGGTGGAAGCGCGGCTCGGCTCGAAGCGATTCCTGCAGTTCTACCTCGGGGCCGGGGCGTTTGCGTCGCTGTGCTTTGCGATCGTGGCTGTCCTCGGTGCGAAGTTCGCGCTCGCGGTCGGCGCGTCGGGTGCGATCTTCGGCGTGATGGTCCTGTTCGCCTATCTGTACCCCGAGGCGACGCTTCTCGCGTTCTTCGTGATTCCGGTCAAGGCCAAGCACCTCGTGATGTTCCTCATCGCGATGGACCTCGTGTACTTCGTGTTCATGTCCGATTCGTCGCAGGTCGCGCACAGCGCGCACCTCGGCGGCGCGCTCTTCGGCTTCCTGTACTGGCGCTACGAGCCTCGCTTCCGGCTGTTCATGCAGAACCTGGAGGCGCGCGAGCGGCGCAAGGCCCAGGAGGGCGAGCGCGATGCTCGGGCACGCGTCGATCGCCTGCTCGACAAGATCCAGGCCGGCGAGTCGATCACGCCCAAGGAGCGGAAGTTCCTCGACGAGGCGAGCAAGAAGTACTACCAGAAGCGACCCCGCTGACCTCGCCGGATCGTCGGCGTGGGATGGCGGGTGCAGCAGAGGCAGACCGTGCGCAAGACGACCCTCATTCGCGTGCTCCTGATCGCCGGCCCCTTTCTGGCGATCGTTCTGCTCGCCCACTTCCTGCAGCCCGTGCTTCGCGACCGAGCGGTGCGCAGCGACCTCGCGGCCGTCGGCGACTTCGAGCGCATCGACCTCCCCGGCGTCCAGGTCTATCACGCGGGAAGCGTCGATCCGGTGCTGGCCGCGGATCTCGGTGAGTACCTGAGGGCGTTCTGCGGTCTCCTGGTGGAGGAGTGGGGCCGCGACTTCGGGCTCGGCCGGAGCAGCGGCGGTCTCGTCCTGCAGGTCTTCGAGTCCGTCCAGCAGCTCGACATCTACCACCAGAGCCGGTTCCGGGAGGAGTTCCACAACCTCGGGGGCTTCTACGACGCCGCGGGCCGGCTGGTGGCGATTCCCGTACCCATGGATCCGATCGCCCCGCTCGCGACGCTCTTCCATGAGGGCACCCACCTCGTGTTCGATCTCGCGTCCTCGGGCGGGATCGGCCGATACCCGATCTGGGTGAACGAGGGGCTCGCGACCTTCTTCGAAGGCAGCCGGAGTGCCCCCGACGGCTCCATCCGGCTCGGTGGGAAAGACATGCGTGCGTTCGCGCTCGCGAAGGCGGCGCTCGATTCGGGGCGCATCGCCTCGTTCGACGCCATGGTGCAGTCCGGTCCGGCACAGTTTCGCGGTGAGAGAAATGCCGACTACTATGCAGCGGCTCACACGTTGGCCGCGTATCTCTTGCTGGGAGAGGAGGGGCGTTTCCGGACCGGCTTCGGCCGCTATGTCCGGGAGCTCAAGACCGGCGGAAGGTCTTCTCCGGGCTTGATATACTTCAAGTTGGACGAAAATCGGGACGCTCTCGATGAGGGCTGGCGACGATTCATATCTCGTTCCCTCGAGGAACGCAGCTGAGAAGGAGACTTACAACCATGCGTCGAATCTTGCTCTTCGCCGCAGTCGGTACGCTCATCGGCTTCCTGGCGGGCCCCGCGGCCCAGGCCCAGGAGGATCCGTTCGAGGGGTACTGGCAGACGCTGGTGGCGGCGACGAAAGCCGACAATTTCCAGCAGATCCGCAAGCTCATCCAGACCGACGCCACGAGCGCCGAGCGCGCCTTCTTCCGCGCGGCCGACCACTATGTCGCGTGGGAGGTTCAAGGGAACCTCGAAGGCTCCAAGGAACGACGTCGGATCATGGAGCAGCTCGGTAACGGCTTCTACATCCAGTACAACAACAAGGACTTCACCACGTACTCGCAGTTCCTCACCCGCTTGAACCTCATCAAGAAGGAAAAGTGGGGCGAGGCGTTCGGGAAGTACTACGACTTCGTCGCGGCCTACGCGGCGATCGACGGGAACAAGAAGGCGAGCTCGAGCGAGATCCAGGCCGCGATCGCGCTGGCCGAGGAACCGAACCTGCTCTTCGAGGACCTCGGCGACTTCTACCTGCAGGGCATGGTCCTGCGGTATCTCGGCGTCCTGTACTCGCGCGTCGACGATCACGACAACGCGAAGCGCTCGTTCGATTTCGCCAAGGCGTGCTTCGCCACGATCGACACGAAGGAAGCGATCAAGTGGGTCGAGGAGCGACAGACCCAACTCGCCACGGTCGTGCGCAACAAGGAAGCCGAGGCGGATCGCGTCCGCGAAGAGGAAGACGAGAAGGGCGAGACGACCGAGGTGGGCGAGACGCCCTGGGAATCGGTCGCCACGACCTACAAGGTCGACGCGAAGGGACTCGAGCCGACGGCGCACCCGTCGACGACGGACGAGTACCTTCTCTGGCCGCAGGTGCTCGTCACCTCCGATCCCGCCAACTTCGGCGACCGCTACGAGACGATCGCGACGATGTTCGCGGCGTACTACCACGACGTCTACGGAAAGTGGGGCAGTCAGGTGTCGCTCCTCTATCCGTTCCTCTTCACGATGGAGAAGAACAAGCTCGCGCTCGACCTGAACGACGACGGACGCACGCAGCCCAACGAGCGGCTGAAGATGACGTCGAAGCCGAAGGTGTTCGAGTTCGAAGGACTGTCGGCGAAGAGCGGCGGCACGTTCGACTACGCGGTCGAGATGGTCGACATCGGCCAGGAGACCTGGTTCGGTCAGACCAACACGACGTTCGCGAACGAGGGGCAGAAGGCCGTCGGCTACCGCCGCGCCTGCCATCTCGAGGGCGAGCTGAACGGCAAGAAGTTCTTCCTTGTCGACGACAACTCGAATGGCGCTTACAACGAGTTCGGCGTCGACTCGCTCTACATGAAGGGCGCGGACCCGTGCTTCCTCGGCAAGATGATGCGCCTCGGCGACACGATCTACGAGGTGCGCGTCCCGGATCTCCTCGGCAAGGAAGTGAAGTTCCGGCCGTACGAGGGTGAGACGGGCTCCATCAAGGTCACGTGGAAGGGCAAGGTCGCCCCGAGCTTCCTGTTCGTCCGTGGCATCGAAGGGGACGTCTTCAACGCCGTCTTCGCACTCGACACCAAGTCGGCGATCGAGGTCCCGGTCGGCAAGTACAAGTTCTACTTCGGCATGGTCCAGAGCGGGAAGGGCCGCAACGTGACGTCGGCCGAGATCCGCGAGGGCCGTTCGAAGTCGTTCGAGGTCGAGGCGGGAGGCACCGCCGAGATCGCGCTCGGTTCGCCCTTCGAGTATGCGTTCAAGGTGACGTCGGGCGAGGATGCCTACCTCATCCGGGGCCGTGACCTCGAGCTCTACGGCGCGAGCGGCGAGCTCTACACGCGCTTCTTCGGTCAGGTCATCCTGCCGAAGCTGCAGGTGAAGCGGCAGGGCGGTGGTATGGTTGCCAAGGGCAGCATGCGGCTCGTCGAGTTCGAGGACCGCCTGCGTGACTTCTGGTCGGTGTGGTTCCCGAAGGACTTCGAGATCGACAAGAGCAAGGCCGGTCGCAACGCGAAGTTCTCGGCCAAGTTCACCGCAAGCTCGAAGCTGCTGGGCAGCATCAAGTCGGACTACGTCGACGCTGGACGCTGATCCCGCAGCTGAACCCGCAGCTGGGCAAGTAGCGAAAGAATCTCAAAGGGCGGCCGGCGGTCTCGTCGGTCGCCCTTTTCTCGTGGCGTCCCTAGCGTCCGCCGCCGCCGAAGATGCCGCCGGCGCCGCCTCCGCCTCCGCCACCGCCGCGGTT
>CAZQZX010000286.1:0-7533 GCA_964597885.1 uncultured Planctomycetota bacterium | reverse complement strand
GTCGAGGCCCGTCTGGCCGCCGCCATCGTAGGTGTCGAACCCGCGTCCGAAGCCGAGCAGCTTCGACGTGTTGCCGCCCCCGGTGAAGCCGGCCGTCGCATAGCCCTCGTCCTGCAACCGCTCGGCCAGCGTCGGGATCCCCGCCGGCAGCGTCTGACGGATAAGCCGGCCCGATCCCTTGCGCTGCCCCGCCGCCTTCGGCATGTGGACGAAGTTCATGACCCCGTGCGCCGTCGGAAGCCAGCCGGTCATCATCGACATGTGCGACGGAGCCGTGGACGGCGCCGTCGAGTGCGCCTGGTCGAAGACGATCGAATCGGCCGAGAGTCGATCGAGCTCCGGTGTCGTCGGTCGCGCGTTCCCGTAGAGCGAGAGTCGATCGGCGCGCGTGGTGTCGATCGAGATCAGGATGAGGTTCGCGTAGGGCGTGCGCAGCTCGGACGGATATCGTCGCGGCTCGCCCGGGCCGCACGACAGGACGAGCAAGAAGGCCATCGAGGCGAACAGCGCGGAGGTCAAACGGCAGGGGCTCATCCCGCGAGAATAGATGGCAGGCCGCGGGGGCCGCAAGGGGGTACGCGCAGGAAACGAAAGCGGCCCCGCCGGGAGCGAGCGCTGTCCCGGGCGGGGCCTTCTCGAAGCGCGGGATCTCGTGAGAGATCCCGAGACGGGTTGTGTCGTCAGTTCTGGCTGGCGTCCAGCTCGTCCTCGGCGCCGCCCTGCGACGGTCGCGGGAGGCTGAACATGTCCTCGAGCTCTTCGCGGATGCCACCGGCGATGTCGCCGCCGGCACCGGTGAGGATGCTGCGCTCGGAAGCGCTGAACGCGGCGGCGAGCGCCGGATCGATCACGGCGAGGGACGAGCCCGTCGCCGCGGCCCAGGCGTTCAGCATCTTGGCGGCTTCCTTGCGGGACACGTCGAACACCTTGTCGAGGATGCGGTCCGGCGGCGGCGCGCACAGCGCGTCATCCGGGCAGGAGGGCACCTTCGAGTCGGCGTCGAACTTCTGCGCGAGCTTGGCAAGGCGCTCGGAAAGCGCTTCGGCCAGCGACGCCGCGTCGGCGGTCAGCGCCGAGGCGAAGTACGCGTCGGCCGGGCCTCCACCCGAGCTGAACTGCGCCGCTCGCGACAGCAGCGCATCCGCCGCCGCCTTCGACGCGGCCGCCCGGATCTTCGCGGTGAAGCTGCCGGGGCCTCCGTCGGAATCGAAGGAGCCCGCTCCTCCGCCATCCGGGTACACGATGATATCGGAACCGCCGAGATCGCTCTCGGTGAGGTGGCTGAAGCTGATCGCGCCGATCTCGGTCGCCTGGAGCGCCGGAGCCAGCGAGAGGGAGAGCATGGCCGCGAGGGCCAGGGTCATCGGCATCGGGTTGCTTCGGTAAGTCTTCATCACGGCCTCCTTGTCAGTTGAACAGCTCGGTTTGTCGAATCTCGATCCAGCAAGGAAGACCCGGACCCCCCTACCGCCTTTACCCACCATTCCGAGATCCGGGCCGATTTTTCTCCGCGTCGGGTGCGCGGGAGCCCCAGGGGGGCCTCGCTGGACGCCGCCGCCCCCGTCCCCTAGACTGGGCCGTCCGAGACCTGAACCCGGAGGAGACGTCCATGAGCAAGCTGCAGAAGGCCCTCGAGTCCAAGGACATCGACCAGCTGAAGACCCTGCTCGCCGAAGAGCCCGAGCAGGCCCACGCGACGGACGACGCGGGCGTGTCCTTCCTGATGCACGCCCTCTACCACGGGCGGGGAGATATCGCCGGGATGCTGCTCGATGCGGGCGACGAGCGGAGCCCCTTCGAGGATGCGGCACTCGGACGCGCCGATCGGATGCCCGCGCATCTCGACGAGGATGCGGCTCTCGCGAAGGCGTACTCGCCGGACGGGTTCACGATGCTCCACCTGGCAGGCTTCTTCGGGCACGCGGCCGTCGCGACGATCCTTCTCGAGCGCGGCGCCGATGCCGACGCGGTGTCCGAGAACGCGATGAAGCTGAGGCCGATCCATTCGGCCGCCGCCTCCGCGAGCGACGACGTCGTGCAGGCGCTGCTCGTCGCGGGAGCCGACATCGAGGCGAAGCAGGAGGGCGGCTACACGGCGCTCATGTCCGCGGCGTCGCAAGGCGCGGTGGACACGATCACGGTGCTGCTCGACGCGGGCGCGAATCCCGAAGCGACCGACGACACGGGGAAGACGGCGCTCGACCACGCCCGGGAACGCGGGCAGGAATCCGTCGTCGAGCCGATCCTCGAGAAGTACCGCACGCAGTCCTGAGGCGCCCCACTGTCCTGACGCGCCCGCAGCCCTGACGCAAACGGGCCCGGCCCCTAGAGCGGAACGATCTCGAGCTCTTCGGCGAGACGGAAGCCGCGCTCGAGAACCGCAGCGCGCTCCGGACTGTCCGGGTCGAGGGCCGGATTGGTGTGGTTGAAGTGGATGAACCGCACCTGCGCGCGATCCTCGGCGGACCGATCACCGAGGCGGGACATCGTCGTCGTGATGAACGGATGCGGGAAGCCCGACATGTCGCGCCCGGGGATCTCGCCGTTCGCGTAGAACGTCGCATCCAGGTACGCCACATCCACGGTGTCGAGCACGTCCTCGAGCCGCGTTCCCAGGGCATCCCACTCCTTCCAGCTGTCGATATCCGGCAGGAACAGCACGCTCTGCTCAGGTCCTTCGATGCGATACGCGACGACCTCGCTGTATTCCTGACGATGCGGCACGAGGATCGGCATGACCCGGAGATCGGAGGCGAGCTCGACGGGTTCGCCGGCCGACATCGGCTGGAGCTCGACGTTGCCGTAGCGCACGAGCTGATCCCACGGACCGTTCTCGCTCAGGTACGTGGCCATCCGGGGCATGGCGTAGACCGGGACGCCTTTCGCCCCGATCGACTCGTGGCCGAGCCAGGCGAGCCCGAGATAGTGCCCCATGTGCGCGTGGGTCAGGAACACTCCGTCGAGCCCCGGCACCGGGCCCACGGGAGGGGCGACCCGGTCCAGCCGGCGCAACTGCCATTTGAAGTCCGGCGTGGCCTCGAAGAGGAAGCGTCGCCCCGACCGCGGATCGACCATCCCGAGGCACACCGCCATGCGCCGGCGCGACGAGTCGTCCCAGGCGGGATGCTCGCGCGTGCCTGCTTGAGGCACCCCCGCGTCCTGCGCGATCCCGAGCACCACCAGGTACGGGCGATCGGACGGCGGCTTCGGGCTCGGCTCGGTCTCCGGCGCTCCGCGGCACGCGCCGAGGGCAACGGCCAGGGCGAGCACCGGGAACAGCACCGGTACGCGGGCGTTCGATCGTCGAGTCTTCATCCGCGCATTCTGCCTTCTTCCGTGCCGTCTCGCACTCGCTTCCCGCCCACAACGTTCCGCCCCGGACCCCTCGCGGATTTTTCCGCGTAATCCCGGCCCTCCCGGAACGGTCTTCTGGGCTGGATCGAAAACGCCGCAACTACCAGAAAACGGAGGCCAGAGACTGATGAAGCGACAGACCAAGAGATTCCTGACCCTCAGCGCGATGATGCTCGCGGGATTCCTGCTGCTTCCGAGCCTGGCCTATTCCGGCACCGGCGAGGTCCAGGCGGAAGGCGAGGCGACCCCGATCGACCGCATCGGCGGCTACACCCAGGCGCTCGCCGACGCGACCTATCACGTCCTCGCTCGGCAGGCCGCGGTCTTCTCGGGACGTGGAGGCGTCGGAGACATGCTCTCGCGCGCCATGAACGAGGATCGACACGCGATCGCCCGCGCCATCACGGATCGGTTCGAGGCCCGCGTCCTCAGGATCGCCACCGACGGAGTGACCGACGCTCCCCGCGACCGTGAGCTCGATCGCATGCAGGCTCTTGCCCAGGAGGCGGCCGGCGCCGTCATCCGTGGCTGGAGTCGACGATACATCGTCCAGATCGCCGTGCTCGATTCGCGTCTCGCCGGACTCGCGGCCGATGCGCTCACTCGGTACGGCCCGGCCGTCGCCGCGGACATCGCCCTCGATGCCCGGCGTCGAGTCGATGGTCTGGACGGCGCCCACGCGGGCGGCAACCCCTAGAAATGGCCTTCGGCCACCGGGTCGGCCCCGGTGTCCGCGCTCGATCCAGGCCCCGTTCCGAGGCGAAAGCCGCGGGACGGGGCTGCACCTCGTGGCATCGAGCGGCTCGGCCTAGTGCGCGGGCACACCCCCGACGTAACGCCCCATCCAGTACGCCAGCGTGTAGTCCTGACTCGCGTAGTACGGGACTCGACACGACTCGTCGGCGAGGACGCCGATACGATCGGCCTCGATCGTGCGGAACGGCGACGACTTCCAGTAGTTCGAGCTCGGCGGGCGGTTGTGGATCGGCTGGAATCGCTTCGATGAGACGCGCCCGAGAGGGAACGCCCGCTTGTGCTCGGGCATCGGGAAGCGCCGGAGGCTCGTCACGACGGCGGACACGGACTCGTCGACCGGGCGCACCGTCGAGTAGGGCAGCGTGAACATCGCGTTGTGCTCGTAGCGCATGAACTCCCAGAGCCCGCTGAGACCCCGGCGCACGTGCCGCGCGATCGGACGTCGCGGCTCCTGCAGTAGAAGCGAGAAGGCCGCCAGCGAGAACGCCGACATGTCGGAGTAGCTCGGGCGATCGAAGTTCCAGTGGCCGACGGCCGCGATCACTTCCCCGACCAGCTCCATCGAGTTGCCGATCGACGGGGCCCACCGGCGAGCGACGCGCTCGTAGACCCGCGCGATATCACAGTCGTAGGGTCGGGCACTGCACAGGACGTGAAGGGCAAGCGCCCGGTTGAAGCCGTTGCCGAGCCCCGGGATCTCGCCGCCGCTCGACGACAACGCGACGTCCGGTCTCAGGTCCCCGAAGCGCGTCAGTGTCCCGTCGGCGTCGCGAAGGCGGAATCCTCCCTCCACGAATCGCCGGACGGCCGGCACGAGGTACGACGAGGCGATCCCGCGTCTCGGTGGACAGCTCGATCTCACCGCGACGATCGAGCGCGAGCGGCATCGCGCATCCGAAGACGGCCAGATTGAAGTGGTTCTTCGCCCCGCCGGCCCGATACCAGTTCCCTCCCTCGCCGCGGATCCAGGGCTTGGTGGGCTCTTCCTCGGGCGTCTCCATCCACTCGAGGCGCGGCCCGGCGTAGTCGGACATGTAGGAGCGGACGATGACGCCCGGCTCACCCGCGATCGCGTAGCTTCCGAGAAGTCCGTCGGCCATGCGCGCGAGCTCGGCGTCGCGCGACTCGCCCGTGACCGCCCACTCGAACGCGAGCGACGCCATCTCGAGCCCATGCCAGGCGAGCGCGTCGGCGATGTCGTGGCTGTCGAGGTAATTCCGTCGCATCTCGCCCTCGGCGCCCCAGGGCAGGTACGAACGGTACAGCAGGAGCCCCGAATCGTTCACGAGGGATTGCGTGTGCTCACGGTGAACATGAGCCTTCAACTCGAGATCGGACTCGGTCTCGTACCAGGGGTCACACTCGCCGATTCGGGGAGGGCCGGCGCAGCCGCCGAGGAGCAGCCACAGGACCAGGAGCGGCAAGGCGACCGGGGCGCAGGAGGCCCCCGAGGGATGGGTCGCCGGGATCTTCACATGTAAGTATGCGCCACGATCGTGCCAGAGGCAAACAGGTCGCACGAACGAGGGAAAGAACGGCGGGAGACGGCGTACGGGGGGAGGGAAAAGGGTCGAGCGAGGGTGGTTACAGCGAGGTGAGGAGGAAAGAGCGGGTGTCGAGGGGGTCACGACAGGCACCCCCTCGCCGCCAACTCATGGCGCGGTCGCGCCCGTGGGCGCAACCCCGCCGTTGGAACTACATGGCCAGGACGTCGTGACCGCGGACGGTCTTGCGGCCGTTGGCGCCAGCGCGCGCGACAGCCTGCTCGATGTACCAGTACACGACTTGGTTGAGCGCCTCGAGGGCGTCACCCGACACGTTGACGTCATGAGCCTTCATGGCCGCCTTCGTCTTGCTACCGACGAGCAGCATCTCGTTCGTCGGCGCCTTCTTCTTCTTCGCGGCCTTCTTCTTCGCCTTCTTCTTCGCCATGATTCACCTACTCCATCATCTCTTTCTGAGGAATCCCTCGGTCTCGACACAACGAGATCGAGACCGTTGTTTCAAGGGAAAGAAAAATCGAGAACCGCCCTCCGAGCAACGATCGGCCGGTCGAGGTTCGAGGCGAACCAACACGGGCACGATCACCGCGAACCGATATGCAAACAAATGCGCGAACCCGGAACAAGCCCAAAAATTCAGAATTCTGGCAGGAATCTCAGGTTTCGTGCGCGAATTCGGAACCTCCGCTCCGCGCGTGACGAGGCTCGGCCGGGCACGCCGGATCGCTCCGCGAACCTACTCTCCCCGGAGCACGAGGATGGGGTCGACCCGAGCGGCGCGCGATGCGGGGACCACGCCCGCGACGAGGCTCACCGCCCCCGCGAACAGAACGCTCGTCAGTAAAAGCCATGCGGGAAACGAGAAGACGGCGATCGGGATCTCGACACCCTGGGATCGAGCGTACTGATTCACGAAGACGCGAAGCAGAAACGACACGACCCTCCCGAGAAGGATCCCGCCGATACCGCCGAGCACGCCGACGATCGCGGCCTCGGTGAGGAAGAGCATCCGGACGTCGCCGTCGGTCGCCCCGAGCGATTTGTAGATTCCGATCTCGCGGTGGCGTTCGAGCACGGACATCAAGAACGTATTGACGATGCCGAGCCCGGCCACGATCAGCGCGACGGTTCCGACCGACGCGAGCAGCACGTCGATCACGATGAAGAACGTCCGCATCTCGCGCATCTCGCTCACGACCGTTCGCGCTTCGTATCCGAGCTCCTCGATCTCTTCGGCAATGCGAGCCACATCGCGCACCTGTTCGACGCGAACGACGACGCGCCCGTATCCTGCGTCGATTCCGCTCCCACCACGCAAACCGGCGAGCGCCGCGCGGAACTGGACGCCGGGGATCTCCTTCATGACATCGACCGGAAGCACGAGACCCGACGACGGGAGGCCGGGCGTGAACGGCGGTACTTCGTACACGCCGCACACGGTCACCTCGATCTCGCGACGCTCGAAACGAAAGCTCGCTTCGTCTTCCGGGGAAAGACCCGCGCCCTCGATCCGAATCGACGCGCCCACCGCATCGCCCGTTTCCTCGAATCCGAGCTCGCGTGCGAGACGCGAACCGATGAGGATCTCCGGCTCGGTACCCGCCGAGAAGAGACGGCCGTGCGCGAGCAACCCCTCGGCGAAGACTCCGAGCATGCCGACGTCGCGTGGGAGCGCGACCGCACGCACCGTCTCGTCCTTGTCGCCGTGGTGGACTTCCAGACGACCCGCGACGAGATCCGGGTACGCCGCCTTCACTCCGCCGATGGCTTCGAATCGCGCGATGGCCTCGTCATCGAGACGCGGCGCGGGCTCCTCGCTCGATTCTGCATCGGCCACATCTTCCGCTTCGGCCTCGACCTCTTCGTCATCCCGGTCGCGGTCGCGGTCGTCGGCGCGGCGCACCTCGATGTTGTTCAGGAG
>CAZQZX010000285.1:0-7563 GCA_964597885.1 uncultured Planctomycetota bacterium | reverse complement strand
GGCTGCGCGACGGGAGATGACGACAACGGCACCGACTCGGGCGCGGCGTACCTGTTCGACGTAGCGTCGGGCCAGTCTATCGCCAAGCTCCTGGCCGCCGACGGGGCCGAGCATTTCGCCACCCCGCAAGCGGCCATGTATGGCAACGTCGTTACGTTCCCGGGGGCCGTGATCGAACCGAATGCGACTCTGCAGCCGTCGCGTCAAGCAGAATCGCATCGAAAACGATGGCAACGGCCTACCGTCGACCTGGGGGGCGTTCGTGCTGGATGGGGCGTGGCGTTGAGGACTCCGAAACCGGGCGCGCCGGGGTCGGAACCTGATACAATCCGGCCGTCCAGGTCCTTTCCATAGGGTTCCGATCAGCAGGAGGTCCGACCATGAAGTACCGACGAGCTCTGATCGCGGTTCTCGTTCTGGCGCTCTCCCCGCTCGCCGCGGCGGAGTCGATCGAGTTCGAGCCCGATCTCGACAACACGCTCATCGAGTGGCCGCTCGGTTTCCTGAGCAACGCCAAGGGCAACTCCTTCTACGTCGGGCACACGTTCCTGACGCGACCGGAGGGACAGCGGCTCCGGCGAGGGCTCATTCGATTCGACATCGCCGGGAACGTGCCTCCGGGCGCGACGATCAACTCGGTCGAGATCAAGCTCTACGTCATGAAGCGGCACATGGCCGAGACGGAGGATCGCCTGATCCAGTTCCATCGCGCCGAGCAGGAGTGGGGCGAGGGGACATCGAGTAGCGCCGGTGGCGGCGGGGATTCGACCTCGGACGGTGACGCGAGCTGGGTCCACGCGATCTCGCCCGACAAGTTCTGGAACAATGCGGGCGGCGACTACTCGTCGACCGTCAGCACGAGCGCGATGATCGGTGGCGTTGCGTACTACACCTTCCCGTCCACGCCGCAGCTGGTCGCGGACATCCAGGACATGCTCGATAACCCCGAGGGCAACTTCGGCTGGATCCTCATCGGCGACAAGTCCACCGTGCGCACGACGCGCCGGTTCGGCTCGCGCGAGCATCGACTCGTGGAATGGCGTCCGAAGATCTTGATCGACTTCGATGCGCCCGCCGAGGAGCTCTGCAAGCGGGGCGGGGTGAACCTCTCGTCCGGATCGCGTGAGGACGTGCTGACCATCAACGGCAGCCGTGGCGACGGCGCCCGTGTCGTCACGGTCGCGACCGGAGAGTCGATCGCGGTCGACATGCTGGCGTCGACCGCCGGCCCGTCTCCGGCGCCTTTCGCCGTCTACCTCTGGCTTGGCGAGGCGGACAGCTCCACGGTGACGCCGCTCCCGAAGAACCTCACCGATCTGTGCTTCCCGATTCTGGTCACCGGCGGCACGCCGCAGCCCTTCAGGACCTGGAACAACATCGGCCGCTTCACGAAGCTCGGCGCCCCCGACTTCCCGTCCTCAGCCGCGCCGAGCAACCTGATCACGGTGCCCATGGGTGGCGACTCGGCTGCGACCGCGACGATCCAGGGCATCCTCGTCGACGACGGTTCGGCGGCCGACGCACCCGCGAGCGTGACGAACGCGGTGGTCCTGAAGATCGTCGAGGGCGGCTGAGCTCGTATCACGAAGCGCGGTCGAGCGAAAGAGGGTCGGGGCGGACCGATGAAGCCCGCCCCGATCCCTCCTGGATCGGTCTTCCTCAATCCACGCTGTTCACGCTCACCATGCGGTCGGAATCGTGGGGAGCGCCCTGGATCGAGGCTCCGAGCTCGTCCACGGCGTTGACCATGTCGATGAAGAAGCCCTCGATCTCGTCGCTCTTGCCGCCGATGCCGAAGGGGTCGGTGAAGCGGAAGCGGCTGGGGTCGCTGATGAGGAAGGCGCCCTCGTAGTACCCGATGTCGAAAGCCTCATCGCAGTCGGCGAGCCATTGGGCGTCGCCCATCACCAGGGCCACGGCTCGGAAGAATCCCTCGTCGCCTCGACCTCCTGTCGGATCTGCGAAGAAGCCGAGGAACTTCACCACTTGTCCCGGCTTCACGGTGTCGAGCTGTGCGCCGCAGTCCGACTCGGTGTAGATCTCGGTGGCCGCCGAAGACAGGGGGCTTCCTTCGCCCGGGTCGCACGGGCAGAACGCGTTCCCGAAGACGACGCTTCCGCTGGTCGGGTTCGGATGCTTGCAGTTGGGCGTGCTGAACGGCCGCGTCTCGCGCATCTCGCTGGTAAGAGCGAGGGGCACAGTGGCATCCCCGAACGGGCCCTCGATGGGGACGAAGTCCTTCGACGCCATGCAGAAGGAGCGATCCGGGTAGTACGTGCCCGGGCGGGCGCTGCCCTTGGCGTGCGTGAACTGATCGCAGTCGTGGTTCAAAACCCATTCGACCTCCCACTCGCCGGCCGCTTTGCCGCACGTCGCGCGGTAGTCGATATAGCCGGCCCAGTACACCTGGTTGCCGAAATCCTGGTAGCTCTGCGGGATGTTCGGGTTGTTGCCGAAGCGCTGGATGAGGAAGTCCGACACCTCGAGGTCACCGTTCAGGAGGAAGCGCCACACCTGGACAGTCCGCGATCGCTCGAGATCTTCCTCGAAGAACGTGCGCATGTAGACCGCATTGAGATCCCCCGAGAAGAGTGCGATCGCCTGCTGTCCGCACGTGCGAACGGTGAAGGGCAGGACGTACGTCCCGCAGTTGCCGGTCCCTTCCGTCGGAGCGCCGAGCGAGACACAGACTTCCTTGTTCCGCGCGAGCGAGCATCGGTTCCAGGTGAAGTAACGCATCGAGTCGAGCTGCATGGCCGGGAAGTCCGGGAGCGTCAGGGTCGCCTGATCGCAGCAGTCCCGATTCGGGTCGAGGCCGTCCGGACCACACGGGTCACCCGCCTGAGCGGAGCTCGCCCAGGTCAGCCCGGCGATCAGTGCCAGCGCCGCCGCCGCGATGACCGTCCTTCGAATTCGATTTCGTCGTCCGTACCGCATCTTCTTGCCCTCCAGAAAGTGAGCGAAACGTGGGTGAGTGAGAGGCTTCGTTCGATCCGGGCGTCTACACCCACTCCGGCAGCGATTGCGGAAGTGGAAAACGGGAATTTCTTGCCGATCGCCGCGAGTCGAAGGGCGGGAGAGCGATACCGAAAGGACAGAGAAGCGCCGCCCGGCCGGAGGACGGCCGGGCGGCGCGGTCGATTGCGATAGGATCCACGCTTCAGCGGGATCCGCGATGCTCTACAGAACTCGGAACCGCACTCCCGCGATCTCGTCGACCGTTCCCGGGAACGTCCCATTCAGGATTCGAAGGGTGTGCCATCCGGGCTGGAGATCCGACGGGATCGTGAAGCCGATCGAGCGCGCGCGGTTCGCGCTGGCGCCGAGCGAGCGCGTCACCGGGCCTCGTACCGGGTTGCCCGAGTAAGGGCTTCCGTCCGGGAGGATGATCTCGAGCCAGAAGTCGACGACCTGGGCCGCGCCGGTGTTCTGCGCGGTGATCGGCACCGTGATCGTCGAGCCGGGGAGCCCAGCGGTGCCCGGACCGATGTCCATCAGCACGTCTCCTTCCACCGCGAAACGGACGACGATGGCCTCGGTCTGCGTGCGCACCGTGTCGAGCTCGCTGAGGAGCGGGAAGTCGCTCGACAGCGTGGTGCCCACGAGCACGAGGTCGCCCGACGGATCCTGCGCGAGCGAGAAGAACCCGTCGTTGTGGGCGTCGCCGCCGAAGTAGGTCGCGTACGTCAGGTCGCTGCCGTCCGGCTCGAGGCGGCCGATCACGGCGTCGTACCGTCCGAAGCTGTCGGCCTGCTGGAAGGCGTTCGGCGTGACGGGGAAATCGTTCGAGAGCGACTGGCCCGCGAGCTTGATGTTGCCCTGCGCGTCGACAGCGAGGTCGTTGATGCGCTCGTCGCTGTCGCCGGCGATGTACGTCGAGAAGGCGAACGAGCCGTCGTTGGCGATGCGGCTCACGAAGCCGTCTCCGGGCTGCCCGGATCCCGGCGTGGTCTGGAACGCGGCGGCCGTCGTCGGGAAGTCGAGCGAGCGGGTCGTGCCGCCGACGAGGGTCGTCCCGTCGGCGTCGCGCGTGACGGCGAGTGCCTGATCGTCGCCGGCGCCGCCGAGGTACGTGGCATAGAGGAAGGACGAACCGTCGGCCGCTATCCGGGCCACGAAGCCGTCGGTCGCGCCGCCGCCGTACTTGCCCTGGGCCGCGCCTGGCGTCGCCGGGAAGTCATCCGAGGCCGTCTCGCCGACCGCTTCGATCGTGTCGTCCGCGGCCACCTCGATCGAGTTGACGCGGTCGAGGAATCCCATGGCGGTCGCTCCGCCCACGAACGTCGAGTAGACGAGCGCCGAGCCGTCGACGGTGAAGCGCGTGACGAAGCCGTCAGTCGTGCCGGAGCGAACGCTACGCGCCGCACCCGGCGTGGTGGGGAAGACGTTCGAAGCCGCAGTGCCGGCCGCGATCACCTCGCCGTTCGGCGCGGCGCCGACCGCGAAGACGAGATCCGATGGGGGCTCGCCGAGGAACGTCGCGAAGACGATCGAGCTGCCGTCCATCGAGACGCGCGCGACGTAGCCGCACGCGAGCGTCGGGCTGCCCTTGACGGTGTCGAAGGCGCCCGGCGTGACGGGGAAGTCCTCGGACCACGTGTAGCCGCCGATCACGAGGTCGCCCGAGCCGTCCGGGATCTTCGCCATCGAGGCCGCAGCTTCCGGGCCCGAGCCGCCGAGGATCGCCGTCGAGAGAAGCGTCTGCCCGTCCGGTGCGTAGCGTGCGATGTAGATGTTGCCGGAGTCGGTGGTCGTCCCCTCGTTCGGGAAGCTCGTCGAGCTGGTCACACCGTGCACGGCGTAGCTGCCGTCGTCGAGAACGACCACCTTCGTGGCGACCTCTTCGCCGCGGCCGCCGAGGAACGTCGACCACACGAGCGCGGGATCGATGACGAGCTTGCGCGACGGGTCGCGACCGTCGACCTCGAACCCGTAGGTCGAGTCGTCGACGCACACGAATCGCGACGGGAGCTCGCGGAGATCACCGGTTTCCGTCTCTTCGAAAGTGCGCGGCGCGGGCTGGACGAGATCTCCACGCTCGGCCGGGATGCGAAGCGATCCGTCCTCGTCCACGGAGAGCCCGGAAACACTCGAGCGGATGTGGAAGCCGCTCGGATCCACGCCGGCATCGACCAGGATGTCGTACTCGATCGAGCCTTCCGAGTCGCGGACGCGGACGTCGATCCCGGGACGAACGTCTTCGTAGCGGACGCTCGACCAGGTGGGGACATCGCGCCGGTAGTTCCGCGCGTCGGATCCGATCAGGTAGTGGCGGACTTCCTCGCGCCGATCCTCGCCGGCGATCCGGGTGGTCTCGGCATCGGCGAACGCGAGTCCGAGCTCCCGCCCATCGGACGCGCGAAGGCGCAGGCCCGTCGGTTCCAGGGCCACCTGCATCGACGCAGCGTCGGCCACGAAGCGGACGTCGCCGCTCCACTGCCCTCGGTTCTCGACAAACGCCACCGCGCCATCCGGTTCGAGGTGCTCGCGGGCGGAGGCGACCTCGGTCCCGGGGAACTGCGACTCGGACGTCGTGGGGGAGGCCAGGTGCAGCGTCCAGGCCACGACGGCGACCGGGATCAGTGCGAGGCCGAGGGGGACCAGGAGCTTCGTCGTGCGGGAGTGTCGTGAGTGAGCCATCGATCGTCTCCTCTTCAAAGAAAGGGTCGGTCAGGACGACGCTGGAGACCCGGGGGCCCTCGCGCTGCTCACTCGGCAATTGAAAAGGGCCGCGACGGAAGGAGGCCCGCGGCATTCTCGAATCAGGGCGGGACGGTAGTAGACTACGGCGAGTCCCATCGACATCGACCGCAGCCGCGCCCCACGATCACGGAACGCATGAAACCTCGCGAGATTCTCGACCGAACCGAAACGCCCGACGGCGAGACGATGGAGCTCTCGATCGAGGCCGGGCATCACGTGATCCGGATCAACCGGGTCCCCCTGATGACGAGCGCCACCTACGGATCCGAGCAGGCCATGGCCGAGCTCGCAGCCGAGCATCTCGGGGCGCGTGCGTCGTCGGCGAGCGTGCTGGTCGGGGGACTCGGCATGGGGTTCACCCTTCGTGCGACGCTCGACGCGTTCGGCTCCGAGGCCAAGGTCATGGTCGCCGAGCTGCTCCCGGATCTCGTTCGCTACAACCGGGGGCCGCTACGCGATCTGGCGAACGACCCGCTGGCCGACCCGCGCGTGCGTCTGTACCAGGGTGATGTCCGCAACGCGCTCGGCAAGGGGACGTGGGATGCGATCCTGCTCGACGTCGACAACGGCCCCGACGCGTTCACGATGGAGAAGAACGCACGTCTCTACGGAAACCATGGCCTCTCCCGCATCGAATCGTTGCTCCACCCCGGCGGGATCCTCGTCGTGTGGTCCGCGTACGAGAGCCCCGACTTCAAGGCGCGGCTCCAGCGTGCCGGGCTCGACGCGGGCGCCAAGCGTGTGCGGGCGCGCGGCAAGATCAAGAAAGGGGCCATGCACATCCTGTACTTCGGCAAGAAGCGCTAGCTGCGGGCTCGTGCGGCGACTCCGCGCCGCCTAGGGGAACGTTTCGATGACGGCCGCGTTGGTGACGCTCGCCCGGCGTTCGGCGGCGGAACCGTTGTCCGCGATGAGGCCTTGCAGGGTGAACACCACATTGCGCGCCAGGCCGGTGGAGCGCGAGAGCGGGACGGACGGCGCCGGGCTCGACGGGAAGTCGGGCGTGCCGAGGTTCGGCTCGCGGCCGGCGTTGTTCCAGACGCGCGTCGGCACGCGCATGCCCCCGGCGAGGAACGTCGGTAGGCACGTCGTGCCGAGGCCCAGAGGCTGCGGGCTGATCGTGGTGGCATCGGGCTCCCCGAGCCACGCGTAAAGGGCGAAGGGTGCGGACTCGGGGCCGGCCGGCGGCGCGGCCATCGAGATCTCGAGCGGTTCGCCAATGGGGAGCCGGACGCGCCGGCGCGGGCTCCCGAATCGTCCGTTCACGAGCAGGACGTCGGCCGCCTGCGCGCTTCGGCCACGGTCGACCGTGCCGGCGAAGCACGCGTCGATGCAGTTCGTGAGCGAGAAGACCAGGGCCGCACCGCTGTCCTCGCCCGCGGTGTCGTCGTACCAGGCTCCGGCGACGGCGACGTGATCCTGCACGTCCACCGAGTAGCCGAGCTGGTCGGAGGTCGCCGGATCGCTCGGGACGAGCCGATGGTCTTCGTGCCACGTCTTTCCGTCGAACGCGAAGACGTAGGCCGAGCCCGATGCGACATGGCCCTCGTCGTCGTCGTCGTTGACGCAGCCGATCACCGCCGTATCGTCGTCGAGCGCGACGGAAAAGCCGAACCGGTCGTAGGTGCCGCCGTCGCTTGCCGTGAGTCGGGCTTCGGGTTGCCACAGCTCTCCGTCGTATCGGTACACGTACGCGGCGCCGGAGTCTCGTCCCTGGTCGCTGGCGCCGATCGCGCCGACGAGAAGGGCATCCCCGCTCAGGCTCACGGAGAAGCCGAACGAAGTGTCGGGTGTCGTCAGCTGCTGCTCGAGCACGTAGCGAGATCCGTCGAAGCGGTAGAGGTAGACCTTGCCGAAGCG
>CAZQZX010000284.1:0-7577 GCA_964597885.1 uncultured Planctomycetota bacterium | reverse complement strand
GGGATGCGGACGGGTCGAACCGAATCCGATGGTGGGGGCGGTGGTGCTCGGTGCGAACGGGCGTACGATCGCGGAGGGATACCACCGCAACTACGGCCGTGACCACGCCGAGGTGGACGCTCTCAAGCGCGCCGGAAAGCGTGCGCGAGGCGGCACGATCGTCATCACGCTCGAGCCCTGTTCGACCGTGGGCAAGACGCCCGCCTGCTCGGACGCGGTGCTTCACGCCGGCCTCTCGCGTGTGGTGGTCGGGCTGCTCGATCCGGGGCCGATCCACCACGGGCGCGGCATCCGCATTCTGCGCAAGGCCGGCCTCGACGTGGAAACGGGCGTCCTCAGGCGCGCGTGTGCCGATCTCGTCGAGCCGTTCCGGTCGTACCACATGGACGAGACGCTCCCTTTCGTGACCGCCAAGTGGGGCATGACGCTCGACGGGCAGACCGCCACGCGCACCGGCGCGTCCCGCTGGATCACCTCCGAGGCGTCGCGGCACGAAGTGCATCGCGAGCGAGCACGATCCGACGGGATCGTGGTCGGCATCGGAACGGCCCTCGCCGACGACCCGGAGCTCACGACGCGGCATGTTCGCGGTGCGAGTCCGACGCGTGTCGTGTTCGACAGCCGGCTCCGGCTTCCCGAGACCAGTCGCCTGGTGCGCACCGCCGCGGACGTCCCGGTGTGGGTCGTCACGACGCGAGCGGCTGCGGCGAGCCGTGTTCGTGCGCTCGAGGCGCGCGGCTGTCGCGTGATGCGCGTCAGGTCCGAGCGCGGGCGCGTCGCGATTCGCCCGGCGTTCGAACGACTCCGCAAGGAAGGGCTTCACCGGATCCTCCTCGAGGGCGGAGCCGAGCTCGCGGGGGCGGCGCTCCGGGCGCGCGCAGTGTCACGCGTTCTCGGGTTCGTCGCGGCCCGGCTCTTCGGCGGAGGGGACGGTGTTGCGCCGCTCGGCGGGGCGGGCTGCCGTACGCCGGCGACGGCCGTCGATCTCGACGTGATTCGTCGGCGTTCCATCGGCGAATCGGACTTCCTCCTCGAAGGACTCGTTCGGGAGCGAAAGCGATGAGCGCGGACCGGAGCCCGCAACGAGTCACGGCGATCGCGACACGAAGGAGGACGGCGTCCCTCTGGCTCGGGGCCGCCGTGATCCTGGGGATGGCCCTCGTCCACGGATGTCGCGTCGCGCGCAAGCCGGTCGCGGTGCCGACGATGGCCGCGCGCGCATGGACGCACTTTCTCGACGCGGAACGCTCGCGGCGGGAGGGACGGTTCTCGGACGCGGCCGACGCGTACGGCCTCGCGGTCGAGGTCGACGACCGATTCGTGCGGGCGCATCGCCGGTTGCAGAATCACAAGCTGCGCGAGTGCCTGCGCGCCGACGTGATGCGGGAGTATCGCAGCCGCATGGAGGCGAACCCGGAGTCGGCGATCTATCGCTACCTGTGGGGGCGCATCCAGACGGATCCCGATCGGCAGGAGGCGGACTTCCGCGCGACGATCGAGCTCGACGAAGGATTCGAGTGGGGACACTACGGGCTGGGGGTGGCGTTGCAGCGCAAGCGTCGTTTCGACGCGGCGAGGCAATCGTTCGAACGGGTGCTCGAGATCGATCCTGCGCACGACCCGTCGCTACTGCGGCTCGCCGAGCTCGCCGAGTCGACGGGGGACCGTGTGCGCGCGATCTCGCTGTACGTGCGAGCGGCGAACATCCGGCCTGACGAGCCGGACGTGCACCTCGCGCTGGCCGACGCGCTCTCCCGGGACGAGCGGCCCGCCCCCGCGCTGCGCTCCGCCCTCGTGGCCGTCCGGCTCGCTCCGTGGAGCTCGGCGGTCTACGCCGCCATCGACGACTTCATGCCCGCTGGCGCGACGGCTCCCGACCTGCTCGACCTCGCCGATCTGCTCGACGAGCTCGCGTCGGACGAGGAACGCGCGGTCAGTCCGCGGCTGTTCCTCACGCGGGCGCGGGTCGCGCGACGTCTCGGCGATCCGATCCACGCGCGCATGCTGATCGAGCAAGGGCTCGAGGCGGGCGGAGACGCACAGGACTTCGCCGAGGAACGGCGCAAGCTCTCGCTCATCGTGCAGGACTACGCGGGGGCGCTCGAGGCGTGGCGCACGCTCGTGCCGGACCCGGTCGTCCTCGACCCGGAAAGCGTGTACGCGGATCGGTTCGAGGCGCTCATCGCCGAGCTCTCGCGGACGGATGGGGCGCAGTCCCACCTCGACCGAGCTCGGGTCATGGAGCGCGTGGGCTGGCTCGAGGGCGCGCTGCAGGAGTACCGTCTCCACCTGCTCTCGCATTCGGATGACGACGCAGCGTGGGAATCCATGCGTGAGCTCGAGGCCCATCAGGACTTCGTGGATCGGCTGGAGAGGGAGATCCGCGCCGGCTATCTCGCGCATGCGTCCGGAGAGCCCGCGCCGACGCTCGAGTCGTTCCTCGACGACGTGCGGACGATCGGTGAGGAGACGCTCGGACGGGACGTCACCGCGGACGTGGCCTTCGAGAAGTTCCCGTTCATGGGCTCGCTGATGATCCCCGGGTTCCGCCGCGAGTCGGAGCTGACGCGTCAGTTCGACCGTTACGGTCAGATCGCGGTCGTCGGTCGGCAGGTCGGAGCGCCGCCCGAGGTGTACATCGCGCCCGTGCTGCAGCTGCGCCCGCAAGAACGCGTCGCGCTTGGCAGGGGGGATCGCGATCCGACGTACGCGCGTGTGCTCGCGCGAGACGTCATCGTGCCGAGCTACCGGGAGTTTCGCGGCAGCCGGATCGCCGGTGTCGCGCTCGGCGAGTGGATGCTCATCTCGTTCGACGTGGTGCGCCGATGGCAGCGAAGCGCCGCGCGGTCCGTCGCTCGATATCGAACGGATGCATCGCGGCTCCTCGACCTCCCGATCGAGCCGACGCGCCGGGATGACGATCGAAGCATCGTGCAGGAGACGTCGTGTGTCGACCGGAAGCTGTACCTCCGGGCGTATGAGGAGGGGCCGGAGCAGGCGTACGATTCGGAGATGTTGCTCGACGTGGTGCTCGCTCACGAGTACGGACACCTGATCGACTTCCACCGCTTCGTCCCGATCTCGTCGCACCTCGCGCGGGCGACCTCCACGCTCGTGCGCCTCGGCTTCTCGCGCGCCCGGGTCGAAGAGTACCTCGAGGAGAACGCCCAGCTGGTGGCGGTCGCCGCGAGCTCGTACCCGTTCGCCGCGCTCGCGCAGACCGTGACGCCGACCAGCGAGGCGGACGACGCGCCGCCGCACACCGAGGCGTACCACCGGATCTCGAAGGAGTGGCTCCGCTACGTGAAGGCGCACCTCGACGACTACCCGCAGCTCGACCCGGGCCTCCGCCTCGAGCAGCAGCTGCATCGCCTCGATGCGGATGAGATTCGCGATGTGGCGCGGATCCTTTGTCGGCGGCGAGGGCTGACGTTGCCGGACACCTTCCCACCCGCGCGCTGATCGGCCGCTATTCGATCCCGCGGAGGTGCTCGATGCGCTCGATGGCGCCGCGGCCGTCGACCTCGACCGCGATCAGGTCGAAGCGGAGCTCGCCCGACGCCGGACCGGTGTGCTGATCGAGGTACTCGAGCGCGGCGCGCCGCAGCCGGCGGACCTTGACGGGCGTGACCGACGCCGCGGGGGTTCCGTATCCGGTGCCGCGGCGTGTCTTGACCTCGACGAAGACGAGCGCGGGGCCGTCGCGCGCGATGAGGTCGATCTCGCCGCGTCGAACCCGGAAGTTTCGAGAGAGCACCGAGAGCCCGAGACCCTCGAGGTAGCGAGCGGCCGCGTCCTCGCCGAGTCGACCGAGCGCCTGACGGCGAGCGGGATCACGCGATGCGGAATCCTTCGGTGCGCGGGCGGGCTCGGGACCCGGCGGCTGCATGGGCGTACCCTCGAGGTCGGCTGGAGTCGAATCGGGACGATCGGAGATCCAGACGGACCGTGGACGCGCGGGTTACAGCGATGCCGGTCGAATTCCCGGGATCAGGCCGGCGCGGAGGGCTCTTCGTCGCCGATCACGCTCGCGATCGCGTGGATAGCGACGCGGACCTTGACGTTGCGCTCTTCGTCGACCTTGATGACGACTTCCTTCTCGCGGACGGCGCTGACGACGCCGAGCAGGCCGCCGGTCGTCATGACCTTGTCGTTCTTCTTGATGGCCGCGAGCATCTCCATGCGCTTCTCTTCGTTGCGCTTGTTGGGGCGCAGCACGAGGAAGTACATGATGAGGATCACACCGCCGAACATGACGATGATATCCATCATCGAGCCGCCCGGGCGTGCGGGCGCGTTTTCGAGAGCCAGATAGAGAGGGGAGATCAACGGAAGTCCTCGCTTGAAAGGGCCGGGAGTATATCAACAGCCCCTGGGCCTCGCAATCGACCGCGCCGCCTTGACTTCCGTTTTCGCGAGCTGCTAGTCTCGCCGTGGAGGGCCGGCCATCGTGCCGCGGGGAGATCGACCACCACACCGGAGACCACTCGTCTTGCGTATCGCCGTGGCCATGAGCGGAGGAGTCGACAGCGCCGTCGCGGCCCTGCTTCTGCACGAGCAGGGGCACGACGTCGTGGGCTTCTTCATGCGCAACGGCATCGAGGCCGACACGGAGGGCGCGCGCAAGTCCTGCTGCAGCGCTTCCGACGCGCGGGACGCCTCGCTCGTGGCCGACCAGCTCGGCGTTCCGTTCTACAGCCTGAACATCGCCGACGGATTTTCCCGGCTTCTCGACTACTTCGCGAGCGAGTACACGGCCGGCCGGACCCCGAGTCCCTGCGTCCACTGCAACGGCTGGCTCAAGTTCGGCGCGCTGCTGCAGAGTGCGCGGGAGTGCGGGGCGGAGGCCGTGGCGACCGGGCATTACGCTCGCGTCGACGCGCACCGTACGGCGGCCGGCGCCGAGTACCACCGGCTGCGACGCGCCGTCGATCTCGACAAGGATCAGTCGTACTTCCTGTTCAGCCTCTCGCAGGAGCAGCTCGCGGCCACGCAGTTCCCGCTCGGTGAGCTCACCAAGCCCGAGGTCCGCGAGATCGCGCGTCGCGGCGGCCTGCCGGTGCAGGACAAGCCGGAGAGCCAGGAGATCTGCTTCGCCCCGAGCGGCGACTACGGCAAGGTCGTCGAGCGCGTGACCGGTGAGGAAGCGCGTCCCGGTCCGATCGTCGACGAGAGCGGTCGCGAGCTCGGCACGCATCGGGGAACCATCCACTACACGATCGGCCAGCGCCGCGGGCTCGGCGTTGCGCTCGGCGAGCCGCACTACGTCGTGGCGATCGATCCCGAGACGGCGACGGTGGTTCTCGGGCCGGTGGAGTCCCTGCTCGAGAACGAGGCGCGCATCGAGAACGTGCAATGGATCGCGCCGATCGCCGAAGGCGAAGACTCGATTCGCGTCGAGGCGAGGATCCGGCATCGTCATCCGCCGGCGGCCGCTTCGGTGATCCCGGGGCCGGCGCGAACGGCGCGGGTTCGTTTCGACGAGCCGCAGCGGGCGATCACGCCGGGTCAGGCGGCGGTGTTCCTGCGGGGAGACGAGGTCGTCGGTGGGGGATGGATCGCGGGAGGAGCAAAGGCGCCCGATCTCGAAGCCGAGAACGGGGCGGAGGCGAGCGCTACAGGCTCTCCTTCAGATTCTTTCCCGGTTTGAACTGCACGACTCGCTGCGCGGGGATCTGGATCGGCTCACCCGTGGCGGGGTTGCGGCCTTCACGCGGGGCGCGGTCGCTCACGGTGAACGATCCGAACCCGTGGATCTGAACGGCTCGATCCTCGGCGAGACCCTTGCGGATGCCGTTCATGACGGCGTCGATTGCGGCCTCGACCTGCGCGCGCGTGACGTCCCTTCCCATCTCGTCCTGCACGGCCTGGATCAGGTCTTCCTTGATCATCTCTTCCTCTTCGCGTATCCCCGGACTGTCGAAGGGCGGCACGTTCGCGAGGACGCGAAGGCCGGCCCGACAGCAATCGGTATGAACCGATGCTTCCGAACCCCGTTCGGAACGGCGCCGATGGTAGCATGGTCCTCTTCAAAATGAAATCAACCGGCGCTGACGGCTCCCGCGGGGAGCGATGGGTCGGTCGGGCCTTGCGCCTGGCCATCGCGCTCGGACTCGTGGTCGCATTCCTCGACCCCGGGCGTCCGGATCCGGATTCGCCGGGCCGCGTCGTCGTTGCGCTCGATGCATCCGCGAGCGTCCGCCCCCTGCCCATTCCGGGCGAAGCCGCGCCTTCAGGCGATGCGCCCGCGGGCTCCGGATGGCTCGACCGTCTTCCCGAGGGCACGGAAGTCCTGCCGTTCGGAAGGCGTCCGGGCACGCCTCGGCCGATCGCCGAGCGGGGCCTCGCGCAGGTCGACGAGCCGGACGGCACGCGGATCGATCGTGCGATCGAAGCGGCCGCCGCACGGGTCGGCCCGGGGGGAGCGATCGTCCTCATCACGGACGGTCGAGAAACCGGAGGCGACGCGCGAAGTGCCGCTCTCGCCGTGACCGAGCAGGGGATCCGGCTGCACACCTCGCCCGCACTCGTCCCGTCCGACGAGGTTCTGGTCGAACGAGTGCTCATGCCGGATCGCGTTCCCGCCGGGCGTCCGCTTTCGATCTCGGCGATCGTCGCCACGACCTCGGCCTCCGCGCGCGTCGTCGCGGTCGAGCTGGTGCGCGATGCGGACGAGGTCGTCGATGCGGTGCCGGCGGTTGCCGTTCCACCCGCCGGTTCTTCGGGTATGGGGCGGGCGCGCGTCGAGCTCTCGGACGCGAACCCGGTCGCGGGAACAACTCGCTACACCGTGCGCATCCGGCCGAGCGATCCCTCGCCGATCGACGACTCCCGGAACGATCGCGCCTCGCGGACGGTGGTGATCGGGGAAGGGCGCCGGGCGATCGTGCTGCGGGAGCCGGGGGAAGGGCCTTCGCGAATCGCTCGCGTAGCGGCCGATGTCGACGGGGCCGCGTGGCGGTTCGAGGAGCTCGCACCGCGTCTCCCGGAGATCGATCTGGAAAGCGTCGACGTCGTCGTGCTCGACGATGTGCGACTCGGCGAAGACGGGCTGGATGCGGCTGAGCAGACCGAGCTCGCGCGGCGGGTTCGCGACGCAGGAGTGGGGCTCGTCGCGTTCGGGCTCGAGTCGTTGGTCGTGCCGGGGGCCGGGGACCGTCCGCCGCTCGAGGAGGCGCTGCCCGTGCGCCTCGTCCCGCGGGACCGCGGCGACCGAACGCTCGTCGTGCTGCTCGATCGTTCGGGCAGCATGGAGCGAGACGGCAAGCTCGACCGCGCCCGCGCCGCGCTCGGCGCACTCGCCGACCGGATCCCGGCCGGGGATCGCGTCGCCGTGCTGACGTTCGCGGAGTCGCCGCGTGTCGAGATTCCGCTCGCGGTCTGGGAGCCCGGTTCGAGCAGCGCGGCGCTTCGCGAAGCGATGGCGGGCATCGAGGCTCGCGGCGAGACGGACCTCGCCGGTGCGCTCGAGGAAGCGCTCGGCGTGTTCGGTCCGGTCGAAGGTCGCGGTCCGCGCGATCTCTTTCTCGTGACGGACGGTCGCGCCGGCGGCGATTACGAAGAGCTCGGCGAACGCT
>CAZQZX010000283.1:0-7589 GCA_964597885.1 uncultured Planctomycetota bacterium | reverse complement strand
GCTTGGGATCGACAGCCGAGGAGCCGAACAAGGCGCCCGCCAGTTCGAGGGCGCCATCGGTCGTGTCGGGGGGGCTACCCGGAAGCTGATCGGCCTCTTCGGGACCCTCTCGACTGGACTCGTCGCCACGGAAGCCCTCCGCACTCTGACGGAGTACGAGACCGGACTCATCGCCGTCGGGAAGACGGCCGACATCTCCGGCGCTGAACTTGCGGCGTTTGGCGACGACGTCCAACGGCTCCGAGCTGAGTTGCGCGCCGTGGAGACCCAAGACCTCCTCGAAGTCGCGGAGGCCGCGGGTCAGCTCGGCGTCAAGGGCGTCGACAACATCCTCGCGTTCACACGCACACTCGCCATCCTCGAGCGAACGACCGACGTGGTCGGCGACGAGGGGGCACGAGCGATCGCGCGTGTGCTGAACGTGACGGGCGATGGCATCGAGGGTGTCGAGCGCTTCGGGAACGTGCTCGTAGCCCTCGGGAACAACTCGGCGGCGACTGAGGCCGAGATCCTCTCCCTTGCGACAAAGATCGGGCAGAGCATTGGCCAGTTCGACGTCAACTCGTCCAACGTCCTCGCGCTATCGGCGGCTCTGCGCTCACTCGGCGTTGAGGCTGAGGTTGCGGGCTCCCAGGTCTTCGAGACCTTTCGGACTCTCGACGAAGCGATCCGCGAGGGCGGGAGCAACGCCCAGCTGATCGCTCAGCTGATCGGGGAACCTGTCGATCAGCTCCGGGCCTCGTTCGATGGCAACGCATTCGACTTCTTCCGCCGGGTTGTGGAGGGGCTCGGGGAGCTCTCCCGAGGCCAGACGTCTCAGGTCCTGAACCAGCTCGGGCTCGACGGCGCGAGGCTCAATCGCGTCATCCCTCCGCTCGTGGCGAACGTCGAGCAGTTCGAGCGAGCGCTTCAACTGACGCGTGAGGAGCTTCGCGAGAACAACGCCGCGAGCCGAGAGTTCGCCAACCAGCAGAGATCACTCGGCGCGTCCTTCACGAACCTTCGCGAGAACATCCGAGACGTCTTTCGTGACCAAGGGGAGCTTGGTCGCTCGCTCAGGGACCTCGTCAACGACGCGGGCGACGCCGTTCAGATCCTCCGAGGCCAGGGGGATACGCTCGACGACGTGAGCGACCGGGCTCGATCGTTCGCCGGTGCCGCTGGGCTCGTCAGTTCGAACGTCGGTGACATCGTTACCGCGACCGGGGCGCTGTTCGCTGTCCAGATCGGGCGGAGGATTGCCCGGGAAGGATCCGGGTTCCGGAAGTTCGCATCCGACGCTCGAGCTGCGGCCCGGGCGGCCGAGGAGACCTTTCTGGCGGCTCAGCGATCGGCCCCGGGAGCCGCGATCGCGCGCGAGATCGCGGACTTCGACAGGTCTTTCCGGTCGCTTGGGGTCCTGGCGAACCCCAGGGAACTGGACGCGTTCGAGCGCCGGTTCTTGGCCATCGGTACGGCGAGCAATCGCACCACACGAACGGTCGGACGAAGTACCCGAGCGATCGGCGCCGCGTTCCGCTCGATCCCGACGGGGGCCGTTGTCACGGGCCTCGAGGCGGCTACGTTCGCCGCGATCGTATTCGGAGATGAACTCCTTGACGCGATCGTCCCGGGGCGGCGGGCCGTCCGGGAACTCTCGGATGAGCTCAAGGGGGTCGACAAGGTCCTTCGCGAGTTCTTCGGTTCCGACAACCCCACCATCGTCGACATCGAGGCGTCGGCTACGGCCATCGACGGCCTCATCACCGAGGTGAACCGAAGGCGGGATTCGGGAGCCGCCGACGTTCAAGTCCGAGCGGTCATCCCGCAGCGGTTCCGCGATGAGTTTCAACGCGATCTCGTCGAGTCCATCCTTGCTTCGGCTCCCTCGGCGAGCGTCGCTTTTCAGCGGCTCGATCGAGCGTTCGATCTGCGTCGTCTGCCAGTTCTGCGCGAAGGAATCGCCGACCTCTTCCTCTCTATCGAGGACCTGAACGCCGCCAACCTCGACGGGCTGCTTTCGAGCATCGATGCGGTGAACGCGCCCGTCGAGCAAGTCCTGCTGTTCCTCCGAGAACTTCGGGACGGCTTCCAAGAGCGGGGCGATCAGGATCTCGTCTTCGGTCCCCTGCTTCCCCCGGGATTCGAGACGGCCGCGTCAAGTGCCGACGCAGCAAGGTCTGCGGTCGATGAGCTCGCGGACTCAGGGACCCGATTGACCTCCAACGTTGACGCGCTCATCGAATCGCTCAACGGGGAGGCGGCCGCCTTCTTGCGGGGCGAGGCGGCAACCGAACGCTTCCGGATCGAGCAGGAGGCGCTGAAGGCCGCACAGGACGACGGGATCCAGGGTTCCGAGAAGCAAGCCGAGGCGGCAGCTCGCGTCGCCGACGCATTCTCGGATCTCGAACGCGCCCGTGACGTGCGCACGATCGAGGACTACGTCGACGCGCTCGCAACCGAGGTCGCCGTCCTCGAGGCGGAGGCACAGGGACAGCTCGGGCGCGCTGAGATCCTTCGGCTCCAAGCCTCTCTCGTTTCCGAATCAATCCAGCTCACCGAGGCCCAGACGGACGCGATCCAGGCCCTTGTCGAACGGCGCGAGACGCTGAACGCGCTCGACTCCGCGGAGCCGCCCATCGAGCCGGCGTTCCTGGATTCGATCGATCGGCAGATCGACCAAGTGACGACGAGGCTGCTGGCTCTGCGTGGCCAGATTACGCCCCTCCAGCAGCTCGTCCGGGAGTTCATCCCAACGACCGGGAATGCGTTCGCCGACTTGCAGCTGCGGGTGACGGGGATCGAGCAGCTCGAGCGACTTTCGGATCTCCGGGAGGCCGTTGCGCTCGCTCAACGCAGCGTCGACGAAGACACCCCACAGGGGCCGAAATTCCTCGACTCGATCGACCAGCAGCTGGCCCAGGCCCGCACCCGACTCGCGGCCTTCCGCGGTGAGATCACCCCGGTCCAAGAGCTCGCCCGAGAGCTGATCCCCACGACCGGGAACGCGCTCGTCGACTTCCAGCTGAAGGTCACAGGCATCGACCAGGTCGAGCAGCTCGTCGGGCTGCAAGACCAGCTGGCGTTCGATCAGTTGACGGCCGAGCTCGATGCGCAGGCCGCTGCGTTCCGGCGTCTCACGCCCGAGCAGGAAGCGGCAATTCTCCTCGCCGAGCGTGGAATCGAGGTCACGGGCAAGAACACGCAAGCCCTCGCCGAGCAGATCGAGGAACTTCGGACGCTCGGTAGGATCCGGCAGGTTTCCGCTACCGTCGGCGCATCGCTTATCGATCCGGTGCGACAGGCGATCCAGTCCGAAGACTTCAGCGATCTCGGCGCCGATCTCGTTCGCTCGTTCGGGTTTGGACTCATCGAGGAACTCGCTCTTTCGCCACTCCAGGACGGGCTCAGTGGTCTTGTCGAGGGTTTTCTTCGGAGCATCTTCAGTGTCGAGGACACAACAAAGGACCTTGGAACGACGGTCGGAAAGGGCTTCTTCCAGAGCATCCTCGGAGGCCTTTTCCCAGGGGGCGGTGACGCGGCTGACGGCGCGGCGGCCGGAGCGGCCGGTGGTGCAGCGGGAGGCCTCCTCGGCTTTCTCAAGGGGCTCTTTGGTGGTCCAGCAGCCAAGGGCAAGGCGTTCACTTCGTTCGGCGTCGTCGAACACCGCCAGGGTGGAATCCCTGGACTCGGCGATCTTCCCGACCTTGGCGGGCGGCCCGCCTTCTTCGTGATGCCGGACGGACGGATCGGGTCGATCCGAGAGGGCGGTCTCGAGGAAGGGATCTTCCCGCTTCGACACCCCGAGGGCTCGGGCGTCCGGCTCCTCGGCACGAGCGAGGTGCTGCAGGTCGGCCGAGACGAGCGCGGCAACCTCGGTGTCGCTCTCGGCCTCGATGTGTTCGAGCGAGTCCTCGGCCGCGAGGCTGTCGAAGCGGCGACCGGTGCCGTCTCCCCGTTCCGCCAGGGCGGGATCCCCTCCGGCGCGTCGGACCGCGCGCGGCTCGGGTTCGTGCCGGGCCCGATCACCGCGAGCACCTTCGGACGCGAGCAGGCGTTCCCATCCCAGGGCTTCGGCCGAAGCGGGGTTCTCGACATGCGCCGGGCCGACCGCGCGCTCGACACCTTCGCCGAGCGACTCGAGCGAACAACCTCTCGCCTCGAGGCGCTCGAGAACCGCGCCGTGCGAGACCCCCGAGTCAGCGACGAGCAGCGCCGAAGCCAGCAGCAGTTCCGGGCGCTGCGTATCCGAGGAGGAGTCCGAGCCTGATGGCCTTCCGAGACATCCGATTTCCCGAAGCGATCTCCAAGGGCTCGATCGGTGGGCCCGCGGTCGATGACCGAGTCATCGAGAACGACGGCCAGCAGCGCACCGTGATCCAGCGGGCCGAGCGGCCGCTCTGGCAGTTCGACATCGCGTACGGCCTGCGCAAGATCTCCGACGGGAGCAACCGGCTATACTCGATCCAGGAGATCTACAGGTTCTTCCTGGCCGTGGGAGGAGACTCGTTTCGGTTCTCGTTCCCGATCGACTGGTCGAGCAAGGACGATCCGAAGGCGGCGATCGAGGACACCGACCAGGTCCTCGTTCCGGACGACGCGACCCGCACCCGATACCAGCTGCGGAAGGCCTACACCTACGACCCCGGCGCCCCCTTCTCGCCGATCACATTCCATCGCAACATCACGCGGCCGGCTCTCGATAAGGGGGCCGTGCTCCTCGCGTACAACGGCTCGCCGACCACGGCCTTCACGCTCGACGACGAGGGCGGCGTCCTTCCGGATGCGGACCCCGGCGAATCCACGATCGTCACGGCAGGCTTCTACCACGACTACGAAGTCGCCTTCGCCCGAGGGTCCGGCGAGGCCCTTCAGATCGAGCTCACCGGCGAGATCGACGGCGCCCGCGTGGCGAATCGGATCCAGCTCATCGAGCAGAAGGACACGAGCCCAACGCGGTCGGACGTGCCGGGCGGGGGCGCGATGGACTGGGGGATCCTCACCGGGGACATCACGCTCTCGCTCTCCAGGGGCCGATTCAACGTCTTCACCGACAACGTCGGCTACGACATCTTCCTCCCGGACCCGGACGAGCGCGGAATCCCGGCCGGACCGCGGATCTTCACCGCGCTCAACCGAGGTACGGGCGTCGCGCAGGTGAAGACCCTGGCCGATTCGACCCTGGTGAAGCAGCTGGCCGAGAACGAAGGCGCGTCCTTCTCCCTCGCGCGAGACGATGCGCTGGCAACCACCTGGTACGCGACCTCCTGATGGCTTTCTCTCTCGAACGACTGCTCGGTGGCTCGAAGGTCCGCGAGATCTCCTCGGATCTTGCGCTGACCCCGTTGGATGCGCGCCTGCAGGTGATCACCGCCACCTCAGCCGGACTCGAGGTCCGTATGCCGCCGCTTCAGCTCTTCGGCGGCAAGCAGATGTTTGAGCCGGGCTCGGAATGGCTGATCATCGTCGTCGGCGGGAACCCAGTCGACGTGGTCGACTGGGCGGGCACCACGATCTCGGTCGGCCTCACGCTGTCGGACGGCGAAGGCGCCGAGCTCTACGTCCTCGAGGCCGAGGACACGCCGGGCGAGTGGGAGTTCATCACCCGGACGATCTCGAGCGCGTCGAACCCGGTCGTCACGACCTACGGACACCTCTTCGCCTCCAACAGCGACCCGGACAGTGTCTGGGAGCACAACCAGCTATCCGGGGAGACCCAATCGCTCGGGAACGCGCCGATCTCGTTCCAGGTCCTGGGCGGCCAGGACGCGGCCGCGCGGCGCCGGGCGACCAACATCTACGTGCACTCGACACCCCTCACGCTCGAGGACTTCGTGGCCTTCGATCCGAACGTCTGGGACGAGATGCTCCCGAGCACGGGCGCACGGGGCGGCGACCCTTTCCAGGCGCTTGTCCACGACGACACGGAGGGCGACTTCATCCGAGGCCTGGGGGCAGCGTCCGGCGGTGGCGGCGGTATTGAGTCGTGGCGCTACGCGGTCGGCGGAGTCTGGCTACAGCGGGAGAACCTGGCCACGAGCCGGACGAACCCCGCCTGGTACGAGACGGACACCGGGTCCGAGAACGCGTACGTGTTCCCGGTCGCGGCCTTCCCGACGAACCAGCCCTACAAGTTCAACTTCGCGAACGAGGCCGACTCGAACATCGCCAAGTGCCCGCGGATCGCGCAGACGCAGATCAGCGGCTTCCATGTCCCGACCGCCGACCGCTTCTACGACGTCATGGGCCGCATCACCGCGAGCCCGCGGGACAACTCGAGCGAGGTCATCGAGTACCAGCCAACCCCGAACGAGTGGTTCCCGAAGGCGGCCTTCCCCTTCTCGGCGCTCTCGCTCCACCAGGCCTGGGGCATCGGGTCGAACGGCTACATCTGCGGGGGCGGGAACGAGGCCTCGGTCCCCACGAACGGGATCTTCCGCTACGTCCAGGGCTCGGACGAGTGGTTCTCCATGACTCCCCACAGCGGGGGCGCCGGAACTCAAGGCCAGGGGCACCACGCCAACGGCGCGACGAACTCAGGAGCGTGACGAGAATGGACTTCCTCTCGACCTTCGAAGCGACCGGCCGGCATGTGAACGAGCGCTCGCGCGCCTACGTACTCGACATGGGGCAGTCCGGGCTCGAGCCCACGGACTACGGCCGCTACCAGATGGCCGGGACGGCGATGCTTCAGACCTTCACGACGATCCGCGTGTCCCGCTTCAAGATCGAGGAGCTCGAAGAAGAGCTCGCGGCCCCCGAGACCAACGAGTCCAGGCGACATCTGATCCCGTTCCTGATCGCGAGCGAGGTCCAAGTACTCAGGACCCAGATCGTGCGCTTCGACCGCCTGCTTGGCCACTGCCGGTACTTCCTCGGCCGGCTGCCGGATCTCGATGACCCGGATGTCGTCTACGAGCTCGAGTGCGAGTGGATGGCCGCCAAGGCCCGGCGCCAGCTCATGCGGGATCTCCTCTCGCCGGGATATCCGACGCACGCGTTCTTCGACGTCTTCGATCTGATCCCGATAGCGAAGAAGGACGAGCTCCTGCCACTCGTTCGCCCCGAGACCGAGGCGCACAACCGGGAGCGTGAGAAGGCCGTCAAGGCGTACCTTCGGTCGAAGAGCGTCGGCGAGGACCTTCGCGACGTGCCACCAGCGACCGGCGCAGCGGAGGCTCTCCTCGCGGCTCGCTCGGTGATCGACGGACGGTCGATGCCGGGGCTGCCCGCGCCTCCCACCGAGCTGGATCTGAGAGAGGGGACCCGGGAGGCCGCATCCCGATGCTGACGCTCGGACAGGCTGCCCGCGACCGGCTGCTGCTCTCCCGGCTCGAAGTCTGCACCCTCACGAAGATCAACCGGAGCGACGGCGCCAAGTTCTTCTGGACCGACCACGACGAGGACGTCGTCTACCCGTACCGCGGGCACCCAGCCGAGAAGACCTACACGCCGCGCGGAGCCATCTCGCTCGGCGCCGATCAGCGCCAGGCTGGACTTCAGCCCCACACCCGGACGGCCCGGGGCGTCATCCGGTCCGATGCCTTCACAACCAAGGATCTCCAGGCCGGTCGGTGGAACGGCGCGAAGGTCACGCAGCTCCTCGTCCC
>CAZQZX010000282.1:0-7601 GCA_964597885.1 uncultured Planctomycetota bacterium | reverse complement strand
CGCACGCGGTAGACCGACTCGCCCTCGAACGCCTCGACGATGAACTCCTGATCGAAGCGGACGCGATGGGAATCGATCACGCGGTACTCGGGCGCCGCGCCGCCGGTTTCTTCGCCGATCCGCGCCGCGAGCGCCGTCGCGACCTCTTCCGCCACGGCTTCCGGTGAGGGCATCCCCGCAAACGGATCGTCGTCGTTCTTCGGCGCGTCGAAGCGAGATCCCTCCCACGGCGAGAACACGGTCGGATGGTTGAACAGCAGGGCCGTGACCCCGTACAGCAGAACCCACGGCAACAGGAACAGGCCCGAGTAGAGGTGGATCCGGCGCATCCACTTCATCCACCGGTTGTAGCGCTGACGGCGCTTGCGCTTCGACGCGTCGTAGGACATGGCACTCCTCGCGAGACTGGGGACCGAAATCGGCCCGCGAAGAGAATAAAAAACGCCCCGCCTCGCTCCGAGGAGCGCGCGGGGCGTGAGTCGAGTCCCTCAAGGGAGGGCCGGCCATCCGATCGGCCGGCCTCGCAAGATGTCTTGCTGTCGGTTCGCTTCTCCTAGTGGACGATCGTCCCGGAGTAGCGGCCCGTGAGTCCTTCCGCAACCGTGTTCGGGTCGGTTCCCGGCTTGACCTTCACATACGCCTTCTTGGCGTTGTAATCGATCATGACCTCTTCGACGCCTTCAACCTTCGTCAGTTGGCCCCGCACCTGCGGGGGGCAACCGCCGCCTCAGGTCATCCCGGAGACCGCGAGGGTAACGGTGGTGAGCTGGGCCTCTTCGGCCGCCTCGTCCGCGCTTTCGGCGGCATCGTTCGCGGCAGCCGTCGCCGGCGCCTCGATCGCATCGTTCGCATCGTGGCCTTCGTCCGTGCCGGCGCACGCCACGAGACCGATCAGCGCAAGCCCGACGGCCGCGCTCCAGATCAGTGATTTCATCAGGAATCCTTTCCGAACTCAGTTCATTACGAAAAGGGGTCGGCGGCGGCGCTGGGGCCCCACCGAGCCCGGGACTCGATTCTGAACGGGCGCGAACGGCGAATCGCCCCGTGTCATTCAAGGCTCGCGAAACCGAGCCTGGGAAAGAGGATAGCGAATTCAGGAGGGCCAGACCAAGGGCCGGCTCGGCGGAATCCGAGTCCGTCGGCGCCCGCCAGGCTGGGTTTACCGCCCGATGCGGGGGCCCTATCATGCACCCATGACCGACCTCCGACGACCGTCGAGCCGCACCGAGACCCGCGTCACGGCCTGCCCGCTCGATTGCCCCGACCGCTGCACCCTCGAAGTCACCGTGGACCCCGACGCGAACCGCGTTCTCGAGGTCGACGGGGATCGACGCAACCCGCTCACCGAGGGGTACATCTGCTCGAAGGTCCGCCGCTGGCCGGATCTGGTCCATGGCGCCGACCGCATCGCGCGACCCGCGAAGCGCGTCGGTGCGAAGGGCGAGGGCCGGTTCGAAGAGATCTCGTGGGACGAGGCTCTCGACCGCATCGTCGGACGCCTTCGCGAGTGCCGTGACGCAGGCGGCGAGTCGATCCTGCCGCTGTCGTACGGGGGCTCGAACGGCTTCTTCTCGCAGGACACGACGGACGCGCGGCTCTTCCGGCGCCTCGGGGCCTCTCGGCTCGGACGCACCGTCTGCGCGGCCGCGACGGGGCGTGCCGCCGAGGGCCTCTACGGGAAGATGCCCGGCATCGGATACGAAGACTACGCGAAGGCGCGGCTGATCGTCGTGTGGGGCGCGAACCCTTCCGCTTCCGGCATCCATCTCATGTCGCACATTCGCCGCGCGAAGAAGAGCGGGGCGCGCCTCGTCGTGATCGATCCGCGACGCACGCCGCTCGCGGCGCAGGCCGATCGCCATATCGCGCCGCGCCCCGGGACCGACCTCCCCCTCGCGCTCGCCGTCACGTGCTGGCTGTTCGCGAACGATCGCGCCGATCTCGCGTTCCTCGAGAAGCACGCGACGGGGTTCGAAGAGCTCCGCGAGCGCGCCAAGCCGTGGACGCCCGAAAGGGCCGCCGCCGAATGCGGGATCGACGCCGACGAGATCGTGGCGTTCGCCCGCGAATACGCGGAAGCGAGCCCGGCCGTGCTGCGATGCGGATGGGGACCGGAGCGCAATCGCAACGGCGGATCGGCGGTCGCGGCCATCCTGGCGCTGCCCGCGATCGCCGGCAAGTTCGGCATCGCCGGCGGAGGCTTCACGCTCAGCAACTCGAGCGGATGGCGGATCGATCCCGAGCGCGCGATCGGCGCCGAAGAACCGTCCACGCGCCTCGTCAACATGAACCACGTCGGCCGGTTGCTCGAAGAGGCCGATCCGGCGATCCGCTTCCTGTTCGTCTACAACCACAATCCGGCGATGACTCTTCCCGAGCAGAATCGCGTGCTGCGCGGCCTCGCGCGCGAGGACCTCTTCACGGTCGTGTTCGATTCCGTCTATACCGACACGACGCGCTACGCGGACGTCGTCCTCCCGGCGACGACCTTCGTCGAGCACCGCGATCTCGCCTCGGGCTACGGATCGTACGCACTCGCGAGCGTCGAGCCCGTGATCGATCCGGTCGGCGAAGCCCGCAGCAATCACGAAGTCTTCGGGGAGCTCCTGCGGCGACTCGATCTCGAGCAGGAAGGCGACGCGGCCGATCTCGACGACTGGCTCGCCGCGATGCTCGCACCCCTTCCGCGCGCCAACAAGATCGCGAGCGAGCTGCGAAGCGACGGCATCTCCTTCCCCCGCTTCGGGGACTCTCCTGTCCAGTTCGAAAGCGTGTTCCCGCGGACGCCGGGCGGCAAGGCCCGACTCTTCCCCGAGGAGCTCGACCGCGAGGCGCCGCACGGGCTCTACGCGTATCAGCCGGATCCCGCGACCGACGCGTTCCCGCTGGCGCTGATCTCTCCCGCCACGGGGCGCTCGGTCAACACGACGCTCGGGCATCTCCTGCTCGGCCCCGCGCGCCTCGAGATGCATCCCGACGACGCGACGGCGCGAGACCTCGAGGACGGCGCCGCGGTCCGCGTCCACAACGATCTCGGCGAGGTCTTGTGCGAGCTCTCGACCACCGATCGGATCCGCCCCGGGACGGTGTCTCTGCCCAAGGGACTGTGGAGCCGGCACACCCGCAATGGCGCGACGTCGAATGCGCTCTCCCCGGACAGCCTCACGGACCTCGGGGGCGGGGCCTGCTTCAACGACGCCCGCGTCCAGGTCGAACGAGCCCCATCCTGAGGGAATCTGCCGCCTCGAAAGTTCCGACCAACACCGCCTCGCCCATCGCCGTATAGGGGGCCAAGAAGAGCCAAACACCTTGCCAAAGGACCCCTAGAGCGATGAAGCAGCGAATCCGCAACGTCCTGAAAACGATCCTGAAGGAGTGGGTACTGCCCGTCGTGGTGGTCGTCGCCGTCCTCGGATCGTTCCGCTCGGCCGTCGCGGATTGGATGCACGTCCCGACCGGGTCCATGCTCCCGACGATCGTCGAAGGGGACCGGATCTTCGTCAACAAAATGGCGTACGATTTGTGCATCCCCTTCACCGATCTTCGGATCTCGAAGATGGGCGATCCGGCGGCCGGCGAGGTCGCCGTCTTTCGCTCGCCCGAGAGCGGCATCCGACTCGTCAAACGAATCATCGGTACGCCCGGCGATGTGATCGAGATGCGGAACAACCGCCTCACGGTCAACGGCACGCCGGTGGAGTACGAACCCCATCCGACGTCGGCCCACCTTGCCAAGGCCGTGTCGGACGACCCTTCGCGCTACCACTTCTCTGTCGAAACAATCGGGGAGGAGGCGCACCCGGTGATGCTGTCCCGATACGCGAGCCCGGCCGCCAGCTTCGGTCCGCTGACCGTCCCGGCCGGCCAGTACTTCACGCTCGGCGACAACCGCGACGGTAGCCGCGATTCGCGCTACTTCGGCTTCGTGGACCGCGACGCCTTCATGGGCCGAGTGAGCGGCGTCGTGTACTCGCTCGACCCGAGCCGGTTCTGGATCCCCAGGTGGGACCGAACCTGCTCCGGCTTCTGACAAGACAACCACCTCGCTCACCACCCAAGAGCGAACCGAGCCTTGCAACGATGGGCCTTGCAACGATGGACCTGAGCTGCACCACGAACGAAAGACAGATCGACCCGGACACAACCTGAGAGCCGCCACCCAAGCACCGAACACAGACTCCTGAGACTTGCTCGCAACACCTTGTTCTGGCCGCTGGACACCCACGGGTGTCCAGCGGCTTTTTTCTTGGGTGACTCGGCCGGCTGAATGGCAAGGCCCGACCATTGCATCGCCTACCACGGTGATCTACGGTCCCGGCATGCCGACCTTACGATGCGCCAAGCCGATGATCTTCGCCGTCTGGATACTGGGTCTCGCGGCCGCAAACGGAGTGAGCGAAACCGGCGACGTCACCGTCACCGGCGAGCTCGCGACCTGGCACGACGTGACGCTCACCGTCGACGGCCCCTACGCCAACGAACGAGACGCGTCGCCGAATCCGTTCCTGGATTATCGACTCACGGTTCGATTCCAGCACGAGTCCGGCGAGCCCGCGTACGTCGTGCCCGGCTACTTTGCCGCGGACGGAAACGCTGCCGAGACGTCGGCCGAGAGCGGAACGAAGTGGCGCGCTCACCTCTCGCCCGACAAGCCGGGGCGCTGGAGCTATCGCGTCTCGTTCGCGGCCGGCAAGCACGTGGCCCTCGATCCCGAGGCTGCCGGCAAGCCCGTCGACGGCATCGACGGCAAGTCGGGGACGTTCACCGTGGAACCGTCGCGCCGGTCGGGCCGCGACTTCCGAGCGCGTGGGCGATTGACCTACGTGGGCAAGAGGTACCTGCGCTTCGCCGGCAGCGGCGAGTTCTTCCTGAAGGCCGGACCTGACGCGCCCGAGACGTTCCTCGCCTACGCCGAGTTCGACGGCACCGAGACGAAGAAGACCCGGCTGAAGACGTGGAGTCCACATGCCCGCGACTGGCGGACCGGGGACCCGACGTGGAAAGACGGAAAGGGTAAGGGCATCCTCGGCGCCCTCAACTATCTCGCCTCGAAAGGCCTGAACGCCTTCTCGTTCCTGACCTACAACGCGGGCGGCGACGGCGACAACGTCTGGCCCTTCGTCGAGCGCTCGGCGAAGCTCCACTACGACTGTTCGAAGCTCGACCAGTGGCAACGCGTCTTCGGACATGCGCAGTCGCTCGGTCTGTACTTGCACTTCAAGATGCAGGAGCAGGAGAACGACGACAACCGCAAGAACAAGAGCCAGGGTCCGATCGAGTGCGCTCTCGACGGCGGCGCGCTCGGTGTCGAACGCAAGCTCTACTGCCGCGAGCTCGTCGCGCGCTTCGGTCACGCGCTGGCGCTCAACTGGAATCTCGGCGAAGAGAACTCGCAGTCGGCGGCCGAGCAGCGCGCGATGGCCGAGTACCTCCGCGCCGTCGACCCCTACGATCACCCGATCGTCGTGCACACGTTCCCGAACATGCAGCAGGCCGTCTACGAGAAGCTCCTCGGGGATCAGTCCGTCCTCACCGGCGCGTCGCTACAGAACGACTGGAGCGCATCGCACGAGCGCACGCTTCACTGGGTGGAGGCTTCACGACGCGCCGGACGCCCCTGGGTCGTCGCCAACGACGAGCAGGGGCCGGCACGATTGGGCGTGCCCGCCGATCCCGGATACGAAGGCTCGGACGGGAAGGCGGTCGACGGGAAGCGGTCGTACGACCTTCACGACATCCGGCGCGCGACGCTCTGGGGGACGCTGATGGCGGGCGGCGCCGGGGTCGAGTACTACTTCGGCTACAAGCTCCCGCAGAACGATCTGCTGTGCGAGGACTACCGCAGCCGGGATCGCACGTGGGACTTCTGTCGGCACGCCCTCGAGCTGTTCGGCCGACCCGACGTCCCCTTCCACGAGATGCGATGCGTCGACGGCCTCGTCGGAAACGTCGACGGCAAGCGCGCACCCTACTGCTTCGCGAAGCCGGGCGAGATCTACCTCGTCTACATGGCGAAGGCGGCGCGCCCACCCGAGCTCGATCTCGGCTCCTCGCAGGGGAAGTTTCGCGTCACGTGGTTCGATCCCCGAAACGGGGGCGAGCCCCAAGTCGGTACCCTTGCCGAAGCGCAGGGCGGAACGAAGGTAAGGCTCGGCGCGCCGCCACGCGACGCCGACGAAGACTGGCTCGCGATCGTCCGCGCCGAGGCCCCCTAGGCCGCGAACGGATTCTCGACGCGGACGCCCAGGTAGGCCTGTCCGTGGCCCAGATCTTCGCTGACGAGCTCGCGAAACACCTCGTCCTCAATCCTGAGGGTGGTCTGCATACCCTCCACAGTAAGCCAGAAATGCAATATGTCAAATCTTTCATCCGAAGCGGACACGCGGATCTCGTCCCGGAGTCTCCCCTCGGGCCGCAAGGTTGCGTTCGAACACCGGCGCTCGTCAGGGAGCGTCGAAGGTGAAGGGGAAGCGGAAGGTGCGTCGGCCCTTGGCGTCGGTCGTGATCTCGATCGAGAGCTGGATGCCGCTCGCGGGGCCGACCTCGCGTGTGGTGATCGCGCCGTCGGGCCGACGGGTGACCTCGATCGTTCGCGACGAGCGCTCCGGGTTCACCGGGTCGTGGTCGGGGTCGAAGGAGACGACCTGCACGGTGAACACGCGCGGTGCGCTTCCGGCCGGAAGAGATACGCCCCTTCGGCCGAGACCCGCTTCGGTGGCCGGCGTGTAGCGCACCTCGGCTTCGCGGATCGTGGGCACATCGCCCGGCGCGATCGTATCGGCGCGCCAGATGGAGTCGAGCGAAGTCGGAAAGATGCGGCCGCCGATTCCGGCATCGAACGGGTCGTCGCCGGTTCTCTCCGCGAAGAGCAGGTGCGTCTGGCTCACGACCTCGAGACGGAGCTCGCACAGCCGACGCTCTCCGTAGAAGCCGGTGGCCACGAACTTCGCGACGTGGGCACCGAGGTCCGCGGTCGTCGGCGTCCAGTCGATCGCGACCCCCGCCGGCTGTCCCGGCGGCGTCGGCAGCGGCACGTCGACGACGGCGCCGGAAGGAAGTCCCGTGCCGACGACGTCGAGGGTCGCGGCGTCCTGCGGATGATCGGTGCGTGACTCGGCGACGATCTCCGCGCGAAGCGGCACGAACGCGGGCACGCGCTCGTCGAGTCCGCAAGGAGACGGCGGAAGGAATCCGGGCTTCTCTCGCGCGACCTCGTTCGTGTAGATCGTGAGTCCGGCCGGCGAGGCGAAGAATCCGAAGCAGACGGCCAGGTCGACATGGCCGTCGGTGTCGTAGTCCGCAGGAGCGATCGATGTCGGGAATCCTCCGCTCGCGAAGTGAATCTGCTCACCGAGCACACGGCCGCCCTCGTTGGGCACGACGGTGATCACGCTCGCCCCGAACGTGCAGAGGATCAGCTCCGGGTAACCGTCTTCGTCGAGGTCCGCGCTCGACATCGCCTCGACGGAGTCGTCGGTCGGGTACTGCACATTCACGAAGCCGCCGTTCCCGTCGCCGTACGCGATGCGAAGGCGCTCGTTGCTCCCGTCCGAAGAAACCAGATCGAGATGGCCGTCGGCGTCGAGATCCACGGAGGGAAG
>CAZQZX010000281.1:0-7605 GCA_964597885.1 uncultured Planctomycetota bacterium | reverse complement strand
CGTCCGTTCCGGGATCGCCCGCCTCGAGGCCCCGGCGGTCGACGCCCGCTGGACGAAGGCTTCGAAGGAGGTCCGCGCCCCCTGCGCCCGCCGCCGATCATCGAGATCTCCGTCGCGCAGGATCTCACCGAGCACCAGACGACACTCGCGCATCTACGACTGCTCCTTCTCGCGATGTGGGTGACGTCGACGTCCGGCTGCGCGATCATCCTGTCCTGGGTCGTGCACCGCGGGCTGCGTCCTCTCGAGGAGCTCCGTTCGCAGATGGAGCACACCGACGCGGAATCGCTCGATCGATCGTTCGCCGTCGACGGCTCGCCCGCCGAGCTCGAGCCGGTCATCGATCAGTTGAACGGCTTCGTCGGACGGATCCGCCAGGTCTTCGAGCGCGAGCAGGCCTTCGCCGCCGCGGCCGCACACGAGCTGCGCACGCCGCTCGCCGGCCTGCGATCCACGCTCGAGGTCACGCTCGCACGTCCGCGCGAAGCCGAAGAGCTCCGCGAGGCGGCCGGTGACTGCCTCGATATCACGCTTCGGATGCAGACCATCGTCGAGAGCCTGCTCGAGCTGGCGCGCCTCGGATCCGCGGAGAGCGCGCCGCAAACGGACGACCGCGTCGTGGTGCGCGACGCCGTCAGCGACGCGTTCGAGCCCCTCGCCGGTGCCCGGCGCCGCCGCGGGCTCGACCTCGAAACGATCATCGACGAGGACCTCACCCTGCGCACGAATCGGCGGCTGTTCCAGCGCGTGATCGACAACCTCGCCGACAACGCGGTGCGCTACGCCGACGACACCGACTCCATCCGCGTCGAAGCGCGACGAACCCGCAACGGCATCGCGATCTCGGTGTCGAACGACGCGACCGATGCGCCCGCCGACCTCCCCGAACGAGCGTTCGATGCCTTCTGGCGCGCCGACTCGGTGCGAACCGGCGGGCAGGGGCACGTCGGGCTCGGCCTCGCGCTCTGCCGCCGCATCGTGGAGAAGATCGGCGGAACGATCGGCGCGCGCCTCGAACGCGGTCGGTTCGTGGTCGAGGTCACCGGACTGCCGGCCGCTCCGGCGCCAGCCGAAGCCCCCACGCCGGCCTGACGACGCGCACCGCTCCCGGCGTGCACGCACCCTTACGCCCGCGCGGGCTCATCGCCTCTCTTCACGCGACGCCGCCTGTCTCGCCAGTGCGGAACGCAGTCGGAAACGCTCACGACGATCGCGACCGCGGGGACGTACAGAACGGCCCACGGCGCGGTCTGCATGAAGCCGGCCAGCAGCGCGAGGGCCACGCCCGCGACGAACGCCTCGACGACGCTCCGGAGCAGGAACGCCGGATTCGCGATGATCCCGGGCGGCTCGCTCGTGATCTCGATCTCGGCAGGAGCCCCGATCGACGCGTCCGACGGAAGCTCCCTCGCGGAAGCCGGGCCGGGCGACGCGGTCGGAGCGCCGGGCCAACCGGTGAACCTCGCGAGCAACCGTGAGAAGCCGCCGTCCCGGTACCCCCCTTCCACGACCGTCGGATACAACAAGAACGAACGTTCGGACTCGTCCCCCTCCGCATGAAACGATACGCGAACGATCGGGCGGTATCGCCAGCTCGGGATTCCCGGGTGTCGCGCGATGGCGGTCACCGCCGATCGTTCGAGGCGGAACGAGGTCTTCTCGCCGCGGTAGTCGAGCCCGTGCTCGCCCACGTAGAGGTATCCGAAGTCCCAGGCCGGGAAGCCTTCGTACAGCCGAGGCTCCGATCCGGGCGCGAGGCCGACCAGCACGCCGCCGTAATCCTCGGGCGAAAGTCCGGCACGCGTCCAGCGTGCGCCGATCCCACGCGCGAGCGACAGATGGATGGATCGCCACCAGAGGAACGTCATCGGCCCCACGCTCGCGAAAGTCAGCACCGCCCCGCCGAACAACACCGCGGCAAGCGCCCCTCCCTCGATGCCCAGAGCGATGGCGAGGGACGCCACGCCCAGCGGCACGAGAGCATCCGTCGAGCGATAGAGCCATTCGTGCTTCAACGCGGCGCGACGCTTGAAGTCGAACGTGAACGCGACGTCGCCGGCCGCCTCGACCGTCGGGATCTCGTAGAGGTCGGTCGGTTCCGGGAGCTCGAACAGCGCTTCGATGCGCTCGTGATCGAAGCCGGCCGCTTGACCGAGGGTCTCGACGCGCTCCCGCGTGGACGGATGCGTGGCGAAGATCCGCTCGAACCAGCCCCACTCCATCGGGATCCCGTTGGCGCGCGTCAGACGGATCAGTCCCTTCGCGAGAGCCTCGGGATCCGGCTCGAGCTCGAGCGCGCCGCGGTCCGCGAGCCGCTCCATCCGGCGCGACCAGGCCCCCTTGGCCGCGAACGCGACGACCAGCCAAACGAGAAGCGCGGCGAACCCGCGCGGATCGAACACCGTGATCGTGTCGGTCATGACGAGCACGGCCCAGGGTCCCACGATCACGAGCACGAGGAACAGACGCAGCTTGCGGAGATCCTTTCGCTTCACGTGCGCGAGCTCGTGCGCCATGATCGCGTCGATCTCCCGTCGCTCGAGCTTTCGCACGATGTCGTCGGTGAGAAACAAAACGCCCTGGTGGACGACGGCGGCGATCACCTGGCGGATCTTCCCCGAAGTGCCGACGAGCACCTGACGCACCTCGATCTCCGACTCGCGCGCGATCTCGAAGATCCGATCGCGCAGCTCGCCTTCGGTCAGCGCGTAGAAGCCCATGCCGTAGGAACGGACCAGGACCCGCATCGCGACCTGGATGAGCACCACGGCGGCCACGGCGAAGAGCACGGTGAGCGCGAGACTGCCACGCGTGTAGGCGAGACCGGCACCGACGGCGAGCAGCAGCGGAAACAGCAATCGCAAGTGACCGGCGACCGATTGCATCACGGCATCGAGCCGGGTCATGCGTCGACCGAAGCGACGCACCAGGACATCGTTCAGGAGCACCTGCCCGCCGACGACGGTCAGGAACGGCGGCCCTGCGAGGGTCGTCATCACAACGAGCGTCGAGAGCCAGAAGCCGTCGCCGTCTCCCGACCAGGCGAGGAACGGGATCCCTCCCGACGACAGCAAGACGAAGATCCACCCCGCCCACACGACGACCACGAAGGTCCGGCGGAATCGCCAGAACCGGAGCCATGAGGCATCGGCGCCGCTCGGAGCGAGGACGCGCGCTCGGTACACGAGGACGAGAGCCAGGCCGATCGCGAGCACGAGCGCGAAGCGCAGCGCGGCCGTCGTTCGGTCGGAGGACGAGAACCCGTATCGAAGCGCAAGCGAGCGCGACGATGCGAGATCATCCGCACTCAGGACGATCTCCCGCTGCCTTCCGTCCCACACGGGAAACGCCGGCACGGAGCACGGCATGTCGTCGAGCCGGGCTTCCATCGTCGCCGCCGCGTCCAGGTACAGCCGGATCGCGAGCGGCTCTTCCTCCGCGGGGAGAAGTGACGCGACGTCGCGCCAGGGCTCGAGGCGAATCTCTCCGGTGACGAGGCCCGCCCCACGTTCGAGCGTACGGCCGGCCTCGATCCCGAGCCACCATCCGCCCTCGTCCGACGCGTCGGTGTAGTCGACCGCGGCTTCCACGCCGAACATCGCCTGACACACCTGCGCGATCGCGTCGACGGACGGCGGCTCCTCGGCCAGCACGAACCAGACGTAGGCGTTCCCCCCACGGTCGAGATAGATCGACGCGTAGTCTTCACGTTCCTCGTCGGCTCGAACCGGCGTGCAGAGCCAGACGAGCGTGATGAGCGCGGCGACGGGTCGCGAGCGAGTCGGCAACATGCGGCGATTGTACCGCGAACGCCATTGTGCAGACCGCCAGGACTTCGGATAATGGCGCCATGCGCAAGGGAAAGAAAGAGCTGCTGGTGGTCGGCGATCGCGTCCTGATCCAGCCGGAAGAGTCCGAGACCACGACCGACGTCGGCCTGTTGCTGCCCGCCTCGGCCGTCGAGAAGGATCCCGTCCAGAGCGGGCGCGTCGTCGCGCTCGGCCCCGGGATCGCGCTACCGCCCCCGGAGGACCAGGGCGAGCCGTGGAAAGAGACCGCCTCGGGCTCGCCGCGATACGTCCCGATGCAGGTCGATATCGGGGACTTCGCGGTCTTCTTCCGGAAGGCGGCGATCGAGATCACGTTCGAAGGCGACAAGTACCTCGTCGTGTCGCAGAGCGCGATTCTCGTGCTGGTTCGGGATGGAAGCGTCCCGGATCATCTGCCCGAGCAGATGTAGGAGCCATCTACTCGAACAGCGCGTTGTCCGGGTCGGCCGACGAGACGCTCGAGAAACGCGTCTCGATGTAGTGCTTCAGCAGGCCCGTCTCCTCGTCCCCGAGCGGCTCGAACTGAACGCCGATGTACCAGGGGCCGCCATCGGACGCCTGCTTGTCCCACCGCGCCTGACCGTCGACCTTCAGATACACCTCACGACCGTCTTCGGTCAGAAGGTTCACGTGCAGGACGAGTCGCGTGCCGGACGGGATCTGCTTCGGGCTCTGGAGCATCGCTCCGCCCTCCGAGATCTCCTTGAGCCAGCAGGGGAGCTCGTTCATGACGTCGCAGTCCTGACCGGACGAGACGTCCTCGTACGTGATCATCACGGTGTCGCGGAATCGGGGGTGTCGCCTTCGCTGCTCTTGCATGTCACGCCTCCTCCACCGGCGTTCGGGAACCGACCCCTAGGATCGGACGCGAGGCGCCTCCGGCTGAAGCGACAGCCGAGAAGTGCGGACAGAGAGTGACCGCAAAGGGCGCAAGAGGTGCTGCCGTAGCAGCTTAGAGAGACCGCCGAAAGGGTTATTCTTCCTCGGTCTTCTTGCCCTTCAGGCCGTAGCGGCGACGGAACTTGTCGATGCGACCCGCCGTGTCGACGAGCTTCTGCTTGCCGGTGTAGAAGGGATGCGAGGCGGAGCTGATCTCGACCTTGATGAGCGGGTAGGTCTCACCGTCCTCCCATTCGATCGTCTCCTTGGAGGTGATCGTGGATCCGGTGAGGATCTTGAAGTCGGAGCTGGTGTCCGAAAAAACGACCTTCTGGTACTTGGGGTGGATATCAGGCTTCATCTCGGGAACTCCGTACTTTTGCGATCAAGATCGAGCCGGGAATCTTACAACCCGGCCGCCATCCCGACAAGAGATCCCGAGGGGCTCGGCGCGAAAAACCTCAAAACCGAGCAAGGAAAGCACTTACAAGCCCGTCGATAGGCGAGGGATCAGGAACCGGGCGGGGGTAGGAAGCGCCGAACCGCTGCGCGGTACACGAACAGGAGCAGCAATCCGATGACGATCACCTGGATCGAACGCCAGGCGATGCGATCGACGACCGCGTCCGAGGCTCCCTCGACCGACCGCTCGGTCGCCATCCGGGCCCGGTCGAGCCTCTCGGCGAACTCGTCGTCCCGGATCATCCCGTCGAACTTGTCGAGCGCGCCCTTCAGGTTGTCGCCCGCGTTAGCGGTCTGCTCGGCGGCGACCGCGTACAGCTCGAGGCCCCCGGGGGACTCCTCGACCGGCTCGCCGTCCTCGGTCTCGACGGGCGCAGGCGGCGGCGGCTCGGCATCCGGGTCTTCCACGCCGACCCCGAAGCGCTCCATCAGCCCGTCGAACGTGGTGATCGCCCCGTCCCACGAATCGCCCGCTTCGTTGACGTTGCCGCTGATCGTCTCGAGGGTGCCGGCCACTTCGTCGACGGCGGCCAGCGCCGTTTCCACGCGCGCGACCGTGGCGTTGACCTCGTTCGTGAGCCCCTGGACATCGGCAATGGCCGCCCTCGATTCGGCCACGACCGCGTTCGCATCGCCGATCGCGGCTCGGATCTCGGCGAGCCTCGGGTCGGCATCGTCGAGAAGCCCCAGGATCTCCGCGCGCAGCTCCTCAGGCAACGACTCCACGACGGTGGCGATCCGCGTAGCGGCTTCCGCGACCACCTTGAAGCTCTCCGTCAGCGACACGAGCAGGCCGCTCTCGTTCACGTCGAGCAGCAGAAGCTGGATCTCCCATCGCAACGTCGACGGAAGACCTTCGACGACGCGGTTCGATCGCTCCACGACCGACGCCACCTGACGCACCGCCGCCGCCCCTTCGCTGATCCCGCCGAACGCCCGAAACGGAGCGAGCGGAACCTTCGCGAGCCACGTGAAGCTGCTCCGCACATGCGACGTCCAGGTCACGGAATCCTTGCCGCCGCTACCACCGATGCCGATCGGGTTGTTCCGGACGAACCTCGATACATCCTCGCGCGCCTTCTCGAGCTGCTTCTCCGGAATGAAGGCCGTCGCGATCTCTTCGATCTCGTCCTCAAGTCGATTCGCGACGTCGATGGCGAGCGTCTGAAGCTCGCCGAAATCGTCTTTCCCCGCGTCCTCCGTGAAATGGAAGACCATGTAGGAGGTCACGATCCACGTGTTCATGAACGCAAGGCGAACATCGGGCGTCGTGACCGCATTCCACACGAAGGGGATGAACTCGAGCTTCCATTCGATCGCACGGCGATGGATCGCCGAATCCGCACCGCACTCCGCGATGATGTGATCGGCGGCGCGTCGGACTCGCAGGTTGAACGCGGTCGCGAACTGCTCGAGCAGCAGCTCGAGATCCTGTTCGGTGAGCTTCGGCTCCTCTTGCTTCTTCGGAGCCACGGCTTCTCGAATCTTCTTCGAGACCCAGCAGCCCGGCAACGCGCCCGACATGAGCACGATCATCGCGCCGAGCAAGGCCACGCGCATCGGTGAGATTCTCGTCGTCATCAGCGCTGTCCTCCCCCGGCCGATCCGGAGGCGCCCTCGCGGAACGGTAGTCGTTTCTGACGATACGCCTCGAGCGCGATGCGCAGGCGCTGACGCTCCTCGGCCGGCGCCGAATCGAGCGCCTTCTGCTGGATCTCGACCGCGCCCTCGAAGTCGCCCGCGCGCGCGAGCTTCTCGGCCTGCATCCGAAGCACCTGCCGATGACTCATAGACGCCTCGCGCAGCCCCGGGTCGAGCCGCATCGTTGTCTCGAACGCCGTTTGCGCGTCGTCGAGCCGCCCCTGCCTCGCTCGCACGTTGCCGAGATTGAAGTGGGCCTCCGCGTAGTCTTCGCGGAGGCGAATCGCTTCCTCGAAGCGAGCCGCGGCCTCGTCGAGCTCGTTACGCCCGGCGTGGAACGTCCCGAGCGACAGATGCGCCTTCTCGTGATCCGGCTTCATGCGAACGGTCTCGGCGAAGAGCTCTCCGGCCTCATCGATCCGGCCCGCGGCCGCGAGCTCCGTCCCGAGGTTGAAGCTCGCGAGGTAGTTGTTCTCGGTCACCCGGAGCGCGTGCCGGAACAGCGTCTCGCTGTTCTGCCAATGACGCGTCTGCAGGATCGAGAGCACCATCAGCGCCGCGACGACGGCCAGCGAGGCGATCACCGCCGGCTGCCGGCGCCGCGCCTTCGACGCCATCACCCACTCCCGCAGCCCGAACGCGACCATGAGGTAGATGCCGATCATCGGGATGTAGGTGTAGCGGTCGGCACGCGCTTGCGAGCCCACCTGGATGACTCCGATCACCGGCGCCATCGTTCCGAGAGACAACAGCCAACCGACGCCCAGGTACGGGCGCCGGCGCGACGGGAGAA
>CAZQZX010000280.1:0-7634 GCA_964597885.1 uncultured Planctomycetota bacterium | reverse complement strand
ACGCCGCGCCGGCCGAGCGCCGGATTGGCCTCACGTACGATCTGGCGACCGGCGATCCCGCGGGCCGAGCCGACGTTGACGAGCCGAATCACGGCGGGGTCGTCGCCCGCGGCTTCGCTCACCCCCGAGTAGATCTTCGTGAGGTCATCCTCACGCGGGAGGCTGGTCCCCTGAAGGAACGGCGTGTCGGTTCGGTACAGGCCGATGCCGTCCATCCCGAAGGAGCGCACGAGAGCGAGGTCGGTCGGATTCGACGCCGACGCGTACAGGTGGATGCGCGTGCCGTCGCTCGTGCGAGGCTCTTCCGTCGCAACGCCGTCGTCCCGATCGGTGCCCCGGTCGAACTCCTGATAGCCCTCGCGGACCTCGGCCGGCGGGTCCGGATACACGGTTCCCACCGATCCGTCGACCAGAAGAGGCGTTCCGTCGACGAGTCGATCGACCGCGTCCGGGACCCCGGTCACCATCGGAATGCGCAGCGAGCGCGCCATCAGAGACGCGTGCCCGGTCCGGGTGCCGCGCTCGGAGACGACCGCGACGAAGCGTCGATCCTTGGCGCTGACCAGATCCGCGAGGCGGAGCTCTTCGGTGACGAGCACCTGCGGCCCCTCCTCCAGATCGAGCGGAGCCGTTCCCTCCGGCCCACGCAGGTGATCGAGGATCCGGGAAGCGACTTCGCGGATGTCGCTGATCCGTTCCTTGAGATGGCTGTTCTCGACCAGCTCGAAGATCCGCGCGAAGTTCGAGATCACGCGGGCTAGGGCCCCCTCGACGTTCAGCTTCTCGTCGCGGATGCCTTTTTCGACGTCGGACCGGAACACGGGGTCGTCGAGGCAGGCGGAATGCGCCTCGAAAATCGAGATCTCGTGCTTGGAGAGGATGCGCTCGTCCTCGAGAACGCGCTGCGTCTCGGCGAGCTGCTTCTTGGTTCCGTCGAGCGCGCCATGGAACCGTTCGATCTCCTGGTCGACGTCGGCGTCGAGGATCTTGTGTACGGCGATATCGTCGAGGCCCGAGGTTCGGACCTTCGCGTAGCCGAGGGCGATCCCGGGCGATACCGGGGTCCCGGAGACCAGAAGGTGCGAATGGGCGTCGTCGGTCGGGGTGGTCAAGGTGCGGTTCTCCTGATAGCGATTAGGGCCGCAGTATATAGCTCAAACTCAAGCCCGGTCAAGAGATGCCGCAGATTGGGGATGAATGCAGAGGTCGTCGAGGCCGCGAGGGAGGGGCCCGGAGAGGGAGGGGGCCGCGGCCGGAGAGGACGTAGAGAGACCGCCTTGGTGGAGGATACGTGGGGTCTCCAGGGGCCCGTGCGGGCGGAGGAGCGGGGCGCGGAAGCTCGCGCGGGGGAAATTAGAGGACGACGGGCAGCAGCCTCGCGGCTGCATACCCGCCATCCATGGCCTAGGAGGATCTAAGCCTGGGAGATCTCGAACCGTCTCTAGTGACGGACTTTTTCTCCTGCCAGAACTCCAGAGCACACGAGGAGCACGATCGCGGTTGGTACGGACTCTTCGTGAGCTCTTGGGGCGCCCGGAGCGAGAGCCGTAAACGACGGACGGAGAGCGCTCGGGGCGATATTGCGTTGCTTTGGGGGAGGAGACCGTCGCGGGGTGGAAATCGGACGGGCTCCGGGGTGGTAGGTTGTTCCTCATCCCCGACGGTCGTCGTCGACGGCCGTCAGTGCTCCGCGGCGGGGGTCGCCTTTCGGAAGCGAAGAACTATACCCCAAAGCCGCAGAGCGTCAACTTACGGGTTGTGGTTTTTTGGTGCGATGGCGTCGGGCGGTCCCATGGGTGGGGGTGAGCTCTTGGGCCGGGCGGAGGGAAGGTGATGGCGGAGCGGCTACGCATCGGATTGATCTCGGACACGCACGGCGTCTGTCATCCTCGCGTGTTCGATCTCCTCGACGGTGTCGATCGCATCCTGCACTCCGGCGATGTCGGACGTCCGGAAGTCCTGACCGATCTCGAGGCGATCGCGCCGGTCGCCGCGGTGCGAGGGAACGTCGATCGCGGCGACACCGGGGGGCTGCCGGACGATGTCGTCGAAACGTGGGTCGGCTTCCGGATTCTCGTCACCCACTACGGCTGCAAAGCGGAAGACGTGGAGTCGCGATACGGCGATCGACTGCGCGAAGGAGACGGCATCGACATCCTCGTCTTCGGACACACGCATTCGCCGCTCGTCCACCGGATGGGCGATGTCCTCGTCGTGAATCCGGGGGCCGCGGGACCTCCGCGCTTTCGATCGACGCCGAGCCTGGCGATCCTCGACCTCGCCCGCGCAGAGGATGGGGGGAGTGCCGACGTGGAGATCGTTCGCTTCGACTGGAACGGCGGCGCGCTCGACTAGAAGAGGAGCGGGCGGCTCGCTCAGGAAACGAAGAGGATCGCCGCGCCGGTCGCCAGGCTGAACAGCAGCACGACCGCGGCGATCATGAGCTGGCGGCCGAGCGTGCGACGCTCGCCGGGGGCCGACGTCCAGGCCGGCTCGGCATCCACGAAGGAGTCGGAACTCGCGAAGCCGGTGTTCGCGAAGCCGGTGTTCGCGAAGCCGGAGTGCGGCGGCGGATCTTCGGGAGTCGTCGACGGGCCGTCGTCCGCGGTCGGCTCGGGTCCTGGCTCGGGCGCGGCGGCGGGCTCCGGCTCGGGCTCGGGCGGGATGATCTCCGCGTGGATCGTCTCCACGACCGGGGTCGGATCGGGTCGGGAGCCGAGGTCGGTGATGCGATCCTTGAGGACCTCGAGCTCCTCGCGTACCGCCTCGAGCGCCTTGTCCGTGGCGCGGTTCTTCGAGCGGGAGGGGCGACGACGGGGCGGGGGATCGACGATCGGATCCCCACCGGCGAGCAGCTCGAGCTCCTCGTCGCGGATCCCGTCGTGGGGATCCGTGGCGGGACCGGATCGGGCCGGTTCGCGATCGCGCTCCTTCGATCCCCGCTTCGGTGGATGATCTCGCATGCGGCTTCCCTCCCTGGAGTGCCGTCGTGCCTCGCCCTCTAATCTCCAAGTCCGCGGCCCGGGGGTCAAGAGGAATCGCGCGCGACGAGGCCCCCGCGACCCGTGGCGCACATCCCGTGGCCCCCCGGATCGGTTGTATAATCGGCGGGTGCGGCAGGCTCCTGCCGCACCCCGTCGCCGGGCCGAGCCCACGCGATGCGGAACCCACCGGGCGAGACCTGACCTCGAGGAGGCTTTGTTGACGATGTCCATACGACTCGTGAAAACCACGGCGATCGCGATGATCTTCGTTCTCGCGGCCGGCTTCGTTCCGGCCCGCGCCCAGGACGATGCCGCCAAGTCCACGGCGCCGGACCCGCAGATCGAGGAGATCCTGAAGAAGAGCGAGAAGGCGATCTACTCGATCTACCGTGACGTGAAGGATATGGAGTTCGATCTGGCCCTGCCGATGCTCGAGTCGCTGGCCCCCGGGCTCAAGATGACGATCCTCTGGAAGAAGGGCGAGGCGAAGCTCGAGACGAGTGGCGACGTCCCCGAGGGCCCGCTCAGCCAGCTCATCGCCCAGTTCGACGCGCAGAAGACCGATATCGCGCGCATGATTCTGCAGCCGCCGGATCTCGTCAAGTTCGAGGAATGCGATGTGACGTACTCGAAGGACGGTTCCAACCACAAGTTCGTGGCGGTCGCGCCGGAAGGCAAGCGGCTGAACTTCGTGAAGCGAACGCTCGTGATCGGCCCGAACTACCTGCCGGTCAGCGCGGAGTCCGAGGTCGACAAGCCCAACATGGGGCGCTTGACCGAGACGACGACGTTCCACTACGACCTCAAGGAGGACGGACGTTCGGTCCTCACGAGCGTGGACGCCACCAATCCGATGGGGTCGCAGAAGTTCACCATGGAGTACGCGCGCTCGGGCGAGCGGCTGACGCTCGCCAAGGTCGAGATCAGCTCCGAGGCGAATCCGATGGGACCGATGGTGATGGAGTTCCGGAACCTCAAGCTGAACCAGAATCTCGCGGACGACCGCTTCTCCGAATAGCGCGCCCGTCCGATCTTCCCGCAGTCTCCCGGCCCGCCTCACCCGAGGCGGGCCGTTTTCTTTCCCCCACGCGCTCCTCTGAGTTGCCGTTCCCGCCGTGCCGCGATTGTTCACGGACTGCGTCCTCCGTCGATTTTTCTCGACATCGCGCGCTCCCGACGCGGTTTCGGGCCTCCCCTCATCGCGCGCTCAAGATTCACGTAAGCCCGAATCGATGAGTATGTTGAAAGTTTTTTCCTCGGCGCTGTCAGCGTCTCGTCGAGATGGGAATGCGGCTTGCAACCGTGGTTGGCCATCGCGGATGACAGTCCGGCTCCGGCCGAGGCTGCCGACACGGTTGTCTGAAAAAGAGAGACCGACATGCAGAATGCGCGCTTCATCAGAGAGGGTGACGTCAAGCGGGTGATCGAGAAGAGCACCTACACGACGACCCTCAAAGACCTCGAGAAGCGAGGCAAGAACAAGGTTCGCGTCGTCAAGGCGCGACAGATATATCGGCTGATCGCCGAGGCCGTGAACCAGGTGATCGCGAAGTCCTCGGTGCAGATCGACGAAGAGGAGCAGCAGCGCCTCGTCGAAGAGTCCCGCAAGGAGCTCGATCGTCTGGTCGCTCAGCACCAGGCCGAGGAAGACAAGTTCCGCGACCAGCAGCGCAAGATCGAGAAGCATCTGCGCCGCGAGCTCGAGGCATCCCTCGAGCGCGTCGCCGAGTTGCGCGCCGAGAACGACGAGCTGCGCAAGGCCCCGACGATCGCCGCTGCGCCCGCACCGGCGCCGGCCCCGGCGCCGCAGGTGGCCCCCGAGCTCATGCAGGACATGCTCTCGCAGATGGCCTCGCTCCGAGAGGGATTCCAGGAGCTGCAGGACATCAAGACCTCCGAGCGGCCGACCGAGGACATCGAGAAGATTCTCGCCGAGCGTGAAGCACGCTTCGCGAATCGCTTCGAGAACGTGCTCGACGGAGCCGTGCAGCAGATCTCCGATCAGGTCGAGGAGCGACTCGACAAGCGAGACAACGAGATCGAAGCGGCGAAGGCGGTCGAGCACGTCGAGGCGGCCGAGGTGGTTCTCGACTCCCTGTTCACGGGAGCGGGCGAGCACAAGGGCCTCGAATCCAACATCTCCAGGGTCGGCGTGAAGAAGAGCGAAGGCGGCGGAATCGGAGCGAACCTCGCCCGACTGAAGTCGCTCGCCCGGAAGCCGATCGAGGAGGACGCGTAGCACCGAACGATTGCGGCCCCCGCGCTAGCGGGCGCGGGGGCATCGAAACGGATGGGGCGCGCAGTCCGGGTGGCAGGGCTCGCGCCGAAAGCAAAGAGATATGCGAGGCGATTCCAGGGCCAGAACTCCCTTGATCCTCGCAGTACCTGGCCCCGCCCCTCGGGGCGGGGCCAATTTTTTTCTGGCAATAGGCCCCGGCCGGGATCTCTTCGCGGGCGGATGGCAACGGATGGTGGGACGGACGGATGAAGAAGAACGGCACCCTCGAGAGACTCCGGTTTCTCTTTCAGATCGCCCGGAAGAAGCGTTCGGGCATCCTCGCGGTTCGCGGCGGTAGCGAGCCTCGAAACTTCTACATCGACGACGGTCAGCTGAAGCTCGTCTCGGGACCGGACTCGGCCGCGTACTTCGCGGGCCTGCTCGAGGAACAGCAGGTCGTGAAGCCGCGCCGACTGGCGCGCGCGATCAAGAATCGCGACCAGAGCGGCGGGTTCCTGCTCGCGCACCTCGTCGATCTCGGCTACGCGCAGCGCGAGGACCTCGTGGAGCTCCTCGATCACATCGCGCGCAAGGACCTGACGCGGCTCGTCGACGATCCGGGTGGCAACATCCGATTCGTTCCGGGAGAGCTCGATCTCGACGACCACGGCGCGGGCGTCGAGGACTTCCTCCTCGAGAAGGAGCTCGAGCCGTGGGTGCTCGATGCCGGCTCGGCCCGCGAGGCCGTCGAGCTGTTCTCGATCGTCTTCCCGGGAACCGGTGACGTCTTCGCGACCACCGACGGGGATCCTTCCTCGGATCCGGTCTTCCAGCAGATCGACGGCATCCGGACCCTCGAAGAGATCGTGACCGCGGCACCGGTCGGACGCTTCGAAGCCCTGCGCACCGTCTACCGATTCGTCGAGGAAGGGCGCGTGCGGCGGCGCGAGCCCTCGGAGCTCGTGGAGCTCGCGCGGCAGTTCCAGAAGGAAGGCCGCATCGACCAGTCCCAGCGACTGTACGACCGCGCGCGGTCGCTCGGCGCCGACGAGCTCGAGGTGGCCTGGGACCTCGGCCGCAACTACGAGCTCATCGGCGACATCGATCACGCGGTGGCCGAGTACATGAAGTACAGCCGTCGCGCCGAGGAGTGCGAGCGCACGGATGACGCGCTGCGCGGTCTGCGCAAGGGTGTCGAGATCCAGCCGGCCAACGTGATGATCCGCGAGTCCCTCGTGCGTCTGCTCGACGCAACGGGCGACTCGGCGGGAGCCTCGGCGGAGATCGACGCGCTGATCCCGGTGCTCCTCGACGAGCGTTGCCACGATCGAGCGGCTGATCTTCTCAAGCGACGGATCCGAGAGGACGCGGCGGACCGGACGACCTGTGAGCGCCTCGACGCGTGCTTCGTCGGACTCGGCGTGGACGTGCGCGACGCGATCCTCGAGGTTGCAGAAGACGTGGCCGAGACCGTCGAGACCACGATCGCGCTGCTCGAGTATCTGCACGAGAAGGCCGAGGAGGACCTCGAGGTGCGGCTGCGGCTGGCCGACTCGCTCCACACGGCCGATCGAACTTCTGAGGCGATCGAGCGTCTCGCGCCGACGGCCGAATCGGTCGTGGCGATCGACGCGACCGAGCAGCCGGCGCTTGCCGAATGGGCGCAGCGCGGCCTCGAGATCCTGGTGATCGACCGTCCCGGAGATCGGGCGATCCGCGAGTGGCTGGCCTCGTACCACGAGAGCCTCGAAGCTCGCGGTGCCGCGTCCGATCACCTGGTCGCACTGGCTCGCATGCAGGAAGACAACGGCGAAGACGAAGCGCTCTGCGAGACCCTCGAGAAGGTTCTCGAGCTTGATCCGAAGCATCGTGAGCACCGCGCCTCGCTCGGACGCGCGCTCATTCGCGTCGGCCGGGAAGCCCAGGGCTCCGGGATGCTGCGCGAGCTGGCCGGCGAGTCCGCGCAGAAGGGCGAGCTCGAGGCGGCGCGCACGCTCCTCGACGAGGTGCTGAACGCGACGGCCTGGGACGTCGGTGCGCTCGAGGACGCGATCGATATCGCGGACCGCGAAGAAGACACCGATCGGGCCAAGCGGCTCCTCGATCGAGGCAGCCGACTGTGCCTGGCGATGCGTCGCTTCGAAGACGCGAGGCGTCTGCTCGATCGGCGCGCCGGTCTCGAGACGACCCTCGACGTGGCGCGTCGGCGGGTGGAATGCCTCGCCGAGCTCGGCGATGAGGCTGCTGGCCTCGAGGCGTGCGTCGAGCTCGCGACCCTCGCCCGCGATCGGGGCGACCGCGGAATCTTCGAAGAGGCGGTCGAGCGCGCAGTGGCGATCGATCCGGAGAACGAGACGGTGTCCGCGCTGATCGCGGAGGCGCAAACCCGCGAGGCGGAGCCGGAAGTCGAGGAGATCGCCGAGGAGGCGCCG
>CAZQZX010000279.1:0-7743 GCA_964597885.1 uncultured Planctomycetota bacterium | reverse complement strand
CTCGAGATCCACGGTGGGGCCGAGGCCGAGGCGGCGCGGATCATCGCCGAAGCGGTCGGAGAGAATGTGGGCCTCTACGAGTTCCTGAGGTCGCTCGAGGCGGCCGAAGCGACGTTCAACGAGCAGACGACGCTCATCATGCGGACCGACAGCCTGCCGTTCCAGCTGCTGAAAGGGCCGGCGGAGCTTCTCGACCCGGACGCGACGAAAGGAAAGAAGTCGGGCGAATGAGTCTTCCCCCGCTACCTCCGATCGATCCGCGTGCCGGCGAAGCCCGGCGGCTTCTGCAGCCGCTCCTCGACGTCTTGAACCGCGCGATCCGCTTCGCCCCGTGGGTGGTCTTTCTTCTGTTCCTGGGCTACCTGGCTTCGGGGATCACCACCGTGAAGCCCGGCGAGGTGGCGTTCGTGCTTCGCTTCGGGAAGCTCGTCGGCGAGAACCGCGCGCTCGCGATTCGCGAGCCGGGGCTGCTGCTGACGTTCCCGCGCCCCATCGACGAGGTCATCCGCGTCGAAACGCAGAAGATCCATTCGATCGCGCTCGGCGAGCTCGTGCCACGTCGCGACGTGCTCGAGCCGATGCCGACGCTCGACCCCGAGCGCGAGGGTTACTGCCTGACCGCGGACAAGAACATCGTCCATCTCGAGTCGGTCGTGCAGTACCGGGTCGCCGATCCGATCGCATACGCGCTGAACCAGGTGGAGCCCGAAACGCTTCTTCGCGACGCCGTCTACGCGGCGTTCACGCGCTCGGCCGGCGAGATCGGAATCGACTCGGTGTTCAAGAGCGACCGGTTCGCTTTCGGCCGTGCCGTTCGCGAGCGCGCGGAGGACCGGCTCGTCGCCGTCGACTCGGGACTCGAGATCGTCTCCCTCGAGGTCGTGCTCTTCTATCCGCCGCCTCAGGTCTACGACGCCTTCGCGGATTACCGCGACGCGTTCGTGGAGCGTGTGAAGACGATCGAGGAAGGCAACACGTACCGTGCGTCGGAGATCCCGGCTGCGAACGGGCGGGCCGCCAGGATCCTGGGCGATGCGCTGCAGTTTGCCGACCGTCGCGTCGAGACCGCGAAGGGTCAGGCCAAGGCCTTCCGCGCGCTCGCGGCCCAGTACGAAGCCGCACCGAACGTCGTTCGCGATCGGCTGTACGCCGAGTGGGTCAAGCGGGCCCTTCCGAAGATCGGGCGGCGTCGGTTCGTCCAGCCTCCCGCGCTCGATCGCTACGAGGGATTCCGGATCACGATTCCGGGGCGGTAGCGACTCTCTTCTTCGGGCGGCGCTCGGTTACTTCGGCGCCTGCGTATGCCCGTTGCATTCGGGGCACGTGCCGTAGAGCGTCACGTCGTGGTTCTCGATCTGGAACCCGCCGGGCAGCGTGCTTCCGTCAGGGATCGAGATGGGGCAGACCTCGAGGTCGTACACGCGCTCGCACAGCCGACATCGGAAGTGGTGATGGTGTTCGAGCCCGGCTCGCTCGTAGCGCGTGACTCCGTCTTCGAGGATGACCGCCTGGATCTCTTCGGCTTCGAGGAGCAGCTTGATGTTGCGATAGATCGTGGCGAGGCCGATGTTGGCGACGCTCTCCTTGGCGACGTCGTGGATCTCGTTGACGGTGAGCGGGCCCTCAGCGTTCTCGATCGCCTGATAGATCGCGCCGCGCTGCTGTGTCTGCCGCGTGCGTTTACCGTTCTCGTTTTTGGGGTTGTCGCTCATCACGGGGCCCAGGGTAGAGGCGTTCCCCAACCAAGATAGTAAATGCGTTGGTTTTCTCAACGAGGCCCCCAAAAGCGGCTTAGCGCCGGCACCCTGGAGCGGCCGCGGCCTACTCGGAGTCGACCGACTCGATCGACTCCGTGGGCCGGATCCAGTCGAGATCGAGCCCGTTCATGCGTTCCGACAGGGCCTTCACCGACTCGTCGTGGAAGGTGTTGAGCTCTTCGATCACCTCGTCGAGGAGCGTTCGTGCGCGATCGAGCTGGAGCTTTTGCGTGGCGTTCGGGCGATCCCAGGACGAGCCGAGCGATCCGCTGGCCTGCCGGATTCGGCGCGTGACGGTGTCGGTGCTCGGGCCGATGCCCTTGCCGCCAGGGCCCTGCCGGAGCCGCTCCTCGATCTTCGTGAGACCTTCGAGGACTTCCTTCGACGTGCGGAGAGCCGCCTCGAGCGGCGTCTCTTCCTTCTCGGTCTTGTCGGCGTCGTCGGCGGCTTCGTCCTTCTTCTCGCCGGCGTCCTTCGTCTCTTCCTTCTTCTTCTCGGCTTCCTCCTTGTCGCGTTCCTTCTTCTCTCGTTCGAGGATGCCGCGGATGCGCTTCACGTCGGCGCGCGTCGATTCGATGCGCTTCGTGGCGCGGGCGACGGCCTCGCTCATGGCCTGCGCTTCGAGGCGCGCTTCGAGATGGGCCTCGCGATCCTCGGTGGACTGTTCCATCCGCGGATCGGCGAGCACCGTGACCTCGCCCGTCGATTCCTGCCCGTCAAGGCTCACCTTGACCGTGTACGTGCCGGGGAGGACGTCGGGGCCCGGCGGCGTGAAACCGCTCCCGGGGCGCTCGGCTCCCTTCCAGCGAAGATCCCACGTCGTTCGGTTGAGGCCGGGGCTCGCGCTGCGCTCGAGCTCGCGAACCAGCTCACCCTCGGCGTCGAGGATCTCGATCTTCACCTTGGCGTTCTTCTTGCGTTCACCTTCGCCGACCCAGTACGACAGGAGCGCGCCGCCCGGTCGGTTCTGACCGCGGAACTCGACGCGTCCCGGGAAACGCGACGACGGCGACTGCTTCGTGCGCACCTGCCACGCGCGCGGCGGCGCGAACAGGTGGACCGTCTTCGAGGCGACATCCGGCGTCAGCTCGCGAAGTGGCGCGATGTCGTCGATCACGAAAAGCGAACGACCGTGCGTGCCGACCACGAGGTCGCCTTCGCTCTCCTGGATGGCCATGTCCATCACCGAGCACGTCGGAACGCCGTGCGACCAGCGGTGCCAGCTCTTGCCGCCGTCGAGCGACGTGTACATCCCGAACTCGGTGCCGAGGAACAGCAGCTTCGGGCTCGTCGGATCCTGCACGATCGAAAGACAGTAGCCGCGGATGTCGGGCGTCGCGAGGTTCGTCCACGTCGCGCCCGCATCGGTCGTCTTGTAGACGTAGGGCTTCCAGTTGGCGCGGCGATGGTCGTCGAACACGACGAACGCGGTCTTCGCGTCGTGGCGCGACGGCTCGATGTGCGGGATCCACGTGTTCGTCGGCACGTCGACGACGTTCGCCTCGACGCTCGTCCAGTTCTGGCCGCCGTCCTCGGTGATCCACAGCCGTCCGTCATCGGTGCCGGCCCAGACCACGCCTTCCTTCACCGGGCTCGGCGAAATGGCGACGATCGTCGTGAAGTTCTCGGCGCCGGTCACGTCGAGCGTGAGCCCGCCGCTCTCGTTCTGCCGCTGCCACTTCGGGTTGTTCGACGTGAGGTCGGGGCTCGTGACGATCCACGAGTCGCCCCGGTCGTCGGAGCGGTGCACGAACTGACTTCCGAACCAGATGCGCGCCGGATCGAACGGATCCTGCGCGAAGCCCGCGTTCCAGTTGAAGCGGAGCTCGACGCCTTCGGGGTGGACCGGTCGAATGTCCTTCTGCTCGCCCGTGACGACGTTCCAGCGCCTCAGGTACCCTTCCTGGCTCATCGAGTAGCCGCGGGTGGAATCCTCGGGGTCGGGGCTCGTGTCGAAGCCGTCGCCGAACGACACCTCGTGCCAGTGGAAGTTCCGGATGCCGCCGTTCTCGAACACGCGGCTCGGCCCTCGCCAGGAACCGTTGTCCTGCAGGCCGCCGTAGATGTTGTAGGGAACGTCGTCGTCGACGTTGACGTGGTAGAACTGCGCGAGCGGGAGGTTCGAGACGAAGCGCCACGTCTTGCCGTGGTCGAAGCTGATCGTCACGCCGCCGTCGTTTCCGTTCAGGATGTGCTTCGGGTTGTGCGGGTTGATCCACATCGCGTGGTGATCGGGGTGCGCCGATCCCCAGCCCGCGAGGACGTCGAAGCTCTTGCCGCCGTCGATCGAGTACGAGACGAGCGACCAGAGGCTGTAGACGCGCTCGGGATCCTGTGGGTCGACGCGAAGGTCCGCGTAGTAGAACGGGCGGTTGCCGATGTTGTTGCCGCCTTCGTTCACGAGCGTGAACCGATGGCCGCCGTCGGTCGAGCGATAGATGCCGTTCTTCTCGGCTTCGATGTACGCGTAGACGATGTTCGCGTCGGACGGCGCGACGGCGAGCCCGATGCGGCCGAGGTCACCCTTCGGCATGCCCTCTTTCGTGCCGAGCTTCTTCCAGGTCTTGCCGCCGTCGTGCGTGACGTGGATGCCCGAGCCGGGTCCGCCGGATCGGAAGGACCACGGCCAGCGACGGTGATCCCACATCGCCGCGAAGAGCTTGTCGGGGTTACGCGGATCCATCTCGAGGTCGGCGCATCCCGTGCGCTCGTCGATGAAGAGGACCTTCTCCCACGACTCGCCGCCGTCGGTCGTCTTGAAGACGCCGCGCTCCCAGTTCTCGCCCCAGGTCGTGCCGAGCGCCGCGACGTACGCGACGTCGGGGTTCGTTGGGTGCAGCACGATGCGGTGGATCTTCTCGGTCTTCTCGAGGCCGAGGTGACGCCAGGTGCGGCCACCGTCGATCGACTTGTAGACGCCGTTGCCGACCGAGGAGCTGTTGCGCGGATTGCCCTCGCCGGTGCCGACCCACACGATGTCGGGGCTCGGCTGGAAGACGCGGACGCTCCCGATGGAGGCGACCGGCTGGTCGTCGAAAATCGGGCGGAACGAGTAGCCGCCGTCGACCGACTTCCACAGGCCTCCCGTCGCCGCGCCTACGTAGATGACGTTCGGGTCGCTCGTGAGGGCGTCGATGGACGCGATGCGCCCGCTCATCGTCGCGGGGCCGATCGAGCGGGCCTTCAGGGCCTCGAGCTTCGAGAGGTCGAGCCAGGATCCGTGGCCGTCCGCGGCCGAGGCCGACGGGGCCGGCACGTGGAGGAGCACGACGGCGACGAGGAGCGCGAGGCGGCCGATGCGTGAAGTCATCATCGATTCCCTTTGTGAGTGACGAGGTGATCGCGGGTGCGGGGGGCGCGGCGGCGCGTCCTCCCGGTTCCGGGCGCGGGTCCGCCCGGATTCAGGAGATACGGATCTTCCGGGCTTCCGGTTCCGTATCGAAAGGATCCTCGAGCGGTCTTGAGGCCCGGGGCCGCCTGGATTTGCGTGCTCCAGGCCGTTTGTCTAGGATCCCTGTCCCCGGGTCGTGGCGGCCCGCTTCGACGGACGAGAACCACCATGAAAGCATCGGTCGTCAACCGCAAGCTCCATCGCTGGGGTGCGATCCTCATCGCGGTCCCGGCCCTGATCGTCATCGGATCGGGCCTGGTGCTCCAGCTGAAGAAGGAGGTGGCGTGGATCCAGCCGCCTACCGCCAAGGGCAGCACCAAGGAGCTCTCGGTGTCGTTCGACCGGATCCTGGCCGCGGCGGCCGAGGTGGAGGAGGCGGGAATCTCGGGCTGGGGCGACGTCGATCGCCTGGACGTGCGGCCGGGCAAGGGCATCGTGAAGGTCCGTGCGAAGAGCCGCTGGGAGGTCCAGGTGGACACCGCGACGGCCGAGGTGGTCCAGGTCGCCTACCGCCGATCCGACCTCATCGAGAGCATCCACGACGGCTCTTTCTTCCACGATAAGGCCAAGTTGTGGATCTTCCTGCCCTCGGCCGTGGTCTTCCTGTCGCTGTGGGGCACGGGGATCTACCTGTTCTTCCTGCCCCATCTCGCCAAGCGTCGCAACAAGAAGCGGCGCGAGGCGGCTCCCGCCTCCTGAGCGCGACCCGCGCATCCCTTCAGCCGGCCGACGCCCCTGGCCGAAAGTATCTACAGTGAAAAAACGGCGCGCCCGGGGCAGGAAGAAGGCACTCCCGGCATTCCGCTACGTACTCGGATGAGGTCCCGACGATCCGGGGCTCCATCCATCCCGCTTCACATCCGGAGATCGATCACAATGAGACTTTCGGCCCTCGTAGCTCGTTCCCTGACCGCGCCGCTCGTGCTGGCGCTCCTGGGGCTCATCCTGTTGCCGAGCCTCGCGGAAGCCGGGGATGCACCGACGTTCGACGGCGACGCGATGAAGGCGATGTCGTGGCGCGAGGTCGGCCCGTACCGCGGCGGACGCTGCGCGGCGGTGACTGGCGTTCGCGGGATGCGCGACACGTACTACATGGGCACCACCGGCGGCGGCGTCTGGAAGACCGAAGACGGCGGCAAGAGCTGGAAGAACGTCTCGGACGGATTCTTCGGCGGCTCGATCGGTGCGGTGGCGGTCTCGGACTGGGACCCGAACGTCGTCTACGTCGGCGGCGGTGAGAAGACCGTTCGCGGCAACGTCTCGCACGGGGACGGCCTGTGGAAGTCGACGGATGCGGGCCGGACGTGGAGCTTCCTCGGGCTCGGCGATTCGCGACACATCTCGCGGATCCGCGTGCATCCCAAGAACCCCGACCACGTGTACGTCGCGGCGATGGGGCACCTGTTCGGACCGAACGACGAGCGCGGCGTGTTCTGCTCGAAGGACGGCGGCGCGACGTTCGAGCGCATCCTCTCGGTGAGCGACGACGCGGGCTGCGTCGACCTCGCCATGGATCCGACCAACCCGCGCATTCTCTACGCGACGATGTGGCAGATCCGACGCACGGCCTACAGCCTCGAGAGCGGCGGCCCGGACTCGTCGATCTGGAAGAGCACTGACGGCGGCGAGAGCTGGACGGACATCACGCGCAACCCGGGCCTTCCCAAAGGGACGATCGGGATCGCGGGCATCACGGTCTCGCCGACGAATCCGGACAACGTGTACGCAATCGTCGAGGCCGAAGACGGCGGCGTCTTTCGCTCGCGGGATGCGGGCGCGACGTGGTCGAAGACGAACAGCGACCGATCGCTTCGTCAGCGCGCCTGGTACTACTCGCGCATCTACGCGGACACGGCCGATGAGGACACCGTCTATGTGCTGAACGTGCAGTTCCACAAGTCGAAGGACGGCGGCCGCTCGTTCAAGACGATCCGGGTCCCGCACGGAGACAACCACGACCTGTGGATCGATCCCGAGGATCCGCTGCGCATGATCCAGTCGAACGACGGTGGCGCGAACGTCAGCTACGACGGCGCGGCGACGTGGTCTCCGCAGGACAACCAGCCGACGGCGCAGATGTACCGCGTCTCGGTGGACAACGCGTACCCGTATCGTCTGCTCGGCGGGCAGCAGGACAACTCGGCGGTGCGTATCCGCTCGCGCTCGTTGATCCGAGGTGGCATCGGAACGAGCGATTGGGAGTCGACGGCGGGTGGCGAGTCCGGCCACATCGTCGCGAAGCCGGACGATCCCGATATCGTCTTCGGCGGTTCCTACGGCGGTTACCTCACGATGGTGAACCACCGCACGGGCGAGCGTCGCGCCGTGAACGTGTGGCCGGACAACCCGATGGGTGCCGGCGCCGGCGAGCAGCGGTACCGCTTCCAGTGGAACTTCCCGATCTTCTTCTCGCCGCACGATCCGGATGTGCTCTACGCGGCGTCGAACCATCTGCACAAGAGCACCGATCTCGGCGCGAGCTGGGAGGTGATCAGCCCGGATCTCACGCGGAACGATCCCGGCAAGCTCTCGTCGTCGGGCGGTCCGATCACGCAGGACAACACCGGCGTCGAGTACTACTGCACGATCTTCGCG
>CAZQZX010000278.1:0-7797 GCA_964597885.1 uncultured Planctomycetota bacterium | reverse complement strand
TCCTGCTGATGGCGCTGTCGACTCTGATCGCCGCCATCGGGCTCATCCAGAGCTCGGCCGCCGTGGTGATCGGCGCGATGCTCGTGGCCCCGCTCATGACGCCGATCCTGGCGCTCGGTGTCGCGCTCGTGCAGGGGAACCCGGTCTTCGTGCGCATCACGATCCGCTGCATCCTGCTGGGATTCGTGGTCGCGCTCTCGGCGAGTGCCCTCGTCGGGCTGTTGTCGCGGTTCGCCGGCTTCACGGAGCCCACATCCGAGATGCTCGCTCGCGGCGGGCCGGGGCTTCGCGATCTGTTCGTGGCCTTCGCGAGCGGGGTCGCCGCCGCGTACGCTTCGTCGCGACCGAACCTGCTCGCCGCTCTCCCGGGTGTGGCCATCGCCGCCGCGCTCGTACCGCCGATCGCCACGGCCGGACTCGCGCTCTCGATCGGGGAGCTGAAGCTCGCAATCGCCGCCACGCTGCTCTACGTCATCAACATGTTCACGATCGTTCTCGCCTCGCAGGTGAGCCTGTGGGCGGTCGGGATCCGCAACGTGAAGAAGTCCTCGCATCTGACCTCGGCAGTCGGAGGCGGCGTCATCGCGGGTGTGGTGCTACTCGCCGTCTATCTGAGCATCGTCTCCCCCGAGCACGACATCGACGAGGTCCTTCCCGATCCGAATGTCCTCGTCGAGGACATCCGCGAGAAGCTCGTCGAGGAGGGCAAACGAACGGGCACCGACTTCCATCTGCGCCGCGTGGACGTCTCGCATACCGTCCGCGGCTACGAGCTGATCGTTCGCGTCTCCGGCGACGAGCTGGTTCCGAACGCCCTGTCCGACGAGGTCCGTTCCATCGCGCGCGCCCATCTCGACCAGCCCGTCCAGGTTCGCATGGTGACCGAGTACGACGCCCGGCCCCCCGGGGAATAGGGCTCAGGAACGCCTCTCCCAACTTTTTTTGAGATTCGCGGTTCCCTTGCCGATTTAAAGCTGTATATTCTTTGCATCTTTAATCGAACGACAACGGAGAACCACCATGAGCACCCTGTATGAGAGGTTGGGCGGTGAAGCCGCGATGCAGGCCGCCGTCGAGACGTTCTATCGAAGGATGCTGCTCGACGATCGCGTGAGCCGCTTTTTCGACACCGTGGACATGGACGGGCAGATCGCCAAGCAGAAGGCCTTTCTGACCATGGCCTTCGGCGGGCCGGCCCACTACTCCGGCAAAGAGCTCGCCGACGGCCACGCCCACCTCATCGAGAAGGGCCTCGACGACACCCACGTCGATGTGGTTCTCGAGCATCTCGCGGGCACCCTCGAGGAGCTCGGCGTCGATGCCGACACGGTCTCCGAGACGATCGCGATCGCGGAATCGACGCGCGACAGCGTGCTCGGACGCGTCACGTCATGAGCCGCGTGACCTTTCGCGGTCGATCGATCGAGCTCGTTGATGACGAGAGCGTCCTCGACGCCCTGCTACGCGAGGGTGAGGACGTCCCGTACTCGTGTCGCGGCGGCACGTGTCACACCTGTCGCCTGCGCGCGACCTCGGGGGATCTTCCGGAGGAGTCGCAGCGCGGCCTGAAGGAGACGCAGCGCGCGCAGGGCTACTTCCTCGCCTGCTCCTGTCACCCGAAGACCGACCTCGAGATCGAGAGCGAGCCCGACTCGCTCCCCTTCCAGGGACGCGTCCAGGAGCACGACGAGATCGGCGAGGACATCGTCCGGTTGCGCTTGCGGCTCGACGACGAGCTCGGGTATGCGCCCGGCCAGTTCGTGAATCTCGTTCGCGAGGACGGGCTCGTGCGCTCCTACTCGCTCGCGAGCACTCCCGACGACGACGATCTCGAGCTCCACGTTCGCGTCATCCCCGGCGGGCGGATGAGCGGCTGGATCCGCGAAGGACTCTCCGTCGGCGACACGGTCTCGGTCCAAGGCCCCTTCGGTAGCTGCTTCTATGTTCCCGGACGGCCCGAACAACCGATGGTGCTTGCCGGAGTCGGTACGGGCCTGGCACCGCTTCTCGGCATCGCGCGCGACGCGCTCGATCGCGGTCACACCGGCCCCATCGACCTGTTCCACGGCGCGCTCCACGCTTCGCGCCTCTACCACGGGCACACCCTTCGCGCGCTCGAAGATCGCTTCCCGTCGTTTCGCTACCACCCGTGCGCCCTCCATGCGTCTGGCGACGCCGGCGACGACATCGAGATCGGCCCGATCCGCGACATCGTCCTCTCGAAGATGGCGGACCGCCTCTCCGAGGCGCGCATCTTCCTGTGCGGGGATCCCGACTTCGTCAACGATCTGCGCAAGCGGCTCTTCCTGACGGGCGCCTCGCTCTCCGAGATCCACGCGGACCCGTTCACCCCGGCGGCGAGCGCCACCGGCTGATTCCTCGTCGAGCGCCTATGCTAGGCTGCCCGTGACATGAGACTGACGTCGTTCACCGACTACGCGCTGCGCGCCCTGATCTACCTTGGAACGAACGAGGGCCGCCTCGTCACCAAGCGCGAGATCAGCGAAGCGTACGGACTCTCGCTCCATCACGTCGGCAAGATCGTGCACCAGCTCGGCCTCAAGGGATACGTCGAGGTCAAGCGTGGCCGCGACGGCGGCGTCCGACTCGCGCGAAGCGCGGACGAGATCCGACTCGGCGACCTCGTCCGCGACTTCGAGGAGATGGCCCTCGTCGAGTGCTCCCCCGGCCGCGAGAACCACTGCCCCATCACCGGCGTGTGCGGCCTGATCCCGATCCTGAACGAGGCGATCCAGGAGTTCCTGGCGGTCCTCGACGGGCGCACGCTCGCGGACGTTCTCGGCGGTCCCCGGCATCAGGCGCGCTACCGGGCGAGCTTTCTCGTCGACGACTGACCTCGCGTCTTCCCCTGATCGCCGGCGACGGGCATAATGTCCGGGAATCTATCCGGGATCCAGGAACCATGCCCGACGCGATCGCAGCCTCCGCATCTCGCCCCGCTCCACGCCGTTCGCCCCTCTGCATTCTGAGCGCGCTGCTTTTCGGGCTCGTGAGCCTCGCGGATGCCGCCCCCTTCCCCGCCGCGACGGACGACGCGCCGCCGTGGAGCGACGTTCGCACGGTACTGGAAGCGCGCTGCCTCGAGTGCCACGGCCGAGACGCGGCGAAGAGCGGCCTCGCGTTCGCGACGAGAGACACGTTCGAACGGGGCGGCGTGCGCGGGGCGTTGCTCGACCGCGCGCAGCTCGAAAACAGCCGCCTTCTCGAAGTCATCGGCTACGAGAACCCCGAGCTCGCGATGCCACCGACCGGAAAGCTCCCGCCGGAAGAGATCGCGACTCTCGAACGATGGATCCTCGCCGGGGCGCCCTGGCCAAAAGGGAATCGCGGGAAGCTCGCCGACCCCGATCGCTTCCACGAGGAAGCCGGCTCGCGCGCCAAGCCCACGGACGACTGGTGGGCCTACCGAACGCTCCACCGGCCGAGCGTCCCCCGCGTCGAGGACAAGGCGTGGAGCCGTCACCCGATCGATCGCTTCATCCGCGATCGCCTCGACGACGCCGGGCTCACCCCGGCCGAGCCCGCATCGCCGCTGACGCTCCTGCGACGCGCCACCTTCGGCCTCACCGGACTCCCGCCCGAGCCCGAGCAGATCGACGCCTTCCTCCGCGAAGCCGCTGACGACGGGCTCGACGCCGCCTACGCCACACTCGTCGATCGACTGCTCGAAAGTCCGAACTACGGCGAGCACTGGGGGCGACACTGGCTCGACCTCGTGCGCTACGCCGAGACCAACGGCTACGAGCGCGATGCGACGAAGCAAAACGTCTGGCGTTACCGCGACTGGGTCATTCGCTCGCTGAACGAAGACAAGCCGTATGATCGATTCGTGCTCGAGCAGCTGGCGGGCGACGAACTCGCGGACCAGCTCGGCTCTTCCGACGATCCGAACGCACCGATACGCGGCGAGCAGGCCGACGCGCTTCTCGCAACGGGCTACTACCGGCTCGGCGTGTGGGACGACGAGCCCTCGGATCCGAAGCAGGCCCTCGCGGACGAGCTCGCCGACATCGTCGATACGACCGGACAGGTGTTCCTGGGGACGACCGTCGGCTGCGCGCGGTGCCACGACCACAAGGCCGACCCGCTGACGCAGCGCGAGTACTACGCGCTGACGGCGTACTTCAACAACGTGACCGGCTACGGCGGCGGCGGCTTCGGCCAGCACCTCGGCGGCGGACGAACGCGTGACCTTCCCGATCGCCCGGGAGACGGCGTGCTCACGCCCGAGGATCGCGAGAATCGGCTCGCCCGCGTCGAAGGCGAGCTCGCGAAGGCCGCGCGCGCGTTCGAGACCACGGCCCCGAGCGACGACGCGATCGAACGGAAGACGCTCGTCGCCGATGCCCGCGGCCCCGCGCCCCCCGCGAAGTGGCGACATCGCTTCGCCGCTCCGGCCCGACCGGACGGTTGGGAGCGTTCCGGCTTCAACGACTCGAAGTGGGCGCTCGCGCCCGGCGGTTTCGGTCGCAAGGGAACGCCCGGCTCGATCATCGGCACGCTCTGGACGACCGAGCTCATCCACCTGCGCACGCGCTTCCGGCTTACCCGGATTCCCAAGGCCGCGGTCCTGTCCGTGCACCACGACGAGGACTTCGCGGTCTACCTGAACGGTCAGCTCATCGAGGAGCGCAAGGGCTACCGCTCCGACTACACCGAGATCCCGCTCGACGCCGACGACCTGAACGCGTTCGTCGTGGGGCGGAACGTCCTTGCGGTCGTCTGTCGCCAGACCGGCGGCGGACAGTACATCGACATCGGATTGCGCACCGGCGAGACCGACGCCGCCACCGCGGACTGGATCGGACGCCTCGCGGCCGCCGTCCACGCGCGACCGGATCGAGACGGCGCGGATCGCGTGCAGGAGCTCCTCGCCGAGCGTGCGGCCGTGCTCGCCGCGCCGCTCACGTCGCCGTATCCCGCACTCGTCGTCTCGGAGCGCGGCCCGAGCGCACCCGCGCAACACGTGCTGCAGCGCGGCATCGTGCACGCGCCGGGAGAAACCGTCGAGCCCGGCGTACCCGCGGCGTTCCGCATCGCGTCGAAGTCTCGCGGGAGGGGTCCGGCCCCGCCGAAGACACGCGCGAAGTCGACGGGCCGTCGCACCGCCTTCGCGCAGTGGCTCGTCGGCGACGGTGCCTTCCTGACGGCCCGCGTGATGGCCAACCGACTCTGGCAGTTCCACTTCGGCCGCGGGCTCTGCCGATCGCCCGGCGACTTCGGGCGCCTGGGCGTCGAGCCCACGCATCCCGATCTCCTCGACCATCTCGCCTGCGAGCTCATCCAGCGGGACTGGTCGCTGAAGTCGATGCATCGCTATCTGATGACGAGCCGCGCGTATCGCATGGCGTCGATCGGATCCGCCGAGGCGCGTGCGCAAGACCCGCGCAACGACCTCTACTGGCGCTTCGACCCGAGACGCCTGAGCGCCGAGGAGTTCCGCGACTCCGTGCTCTCGGTGAGCGGCCAGCTCACGGATCGGCTGTACGGCCCGAGCGTCTACCCGCCGATGGCCCCCGAGGTGCTCGCGACCTCGTCGCGGCCAGGTGCGGCCTGGGGGAAGTCGGACGAAGCCGATGCCGCTCGTCGAAGCGTCTACGTCTTCGTGAAGCGCTCGCTCCGGATGCCGCTCCTCGAGAGCCTCGATCAGCCTGATCCCGATCTCCCCTGCCCGGAACGCTTCCTCACGAACGTGCCGACGCAGGCGCTCATCACGCTGAACGGAGACTTCGTGCAGGACGCGGCCACGAAGCTCTCCGAAAGGCTGACACGCGAGGCACGCGATCTCTCGGCTCGGATCGATCGCGGGATCCGACTTGCCTTCGGGCGTCCTCCGCATGCGGGCGAAGTCGCTCGGCACGCGGAGTTCGTCCGCGATCTCCGGAACGAGCACGGCCTCGACGCATCGGCCGCGCTCCGGCTGTTCTGCGTCGCGCTCTTCAACCAGAACGAGTTCTTGTGGACGGATTGAACGGGATCTCCATGGACCAGCACAATCCTCATTTCTGTGGTCGCACACGCCGCGAGTTCCTGTGGGAGACCGCGGGCGGATTCGCGTCCGTCGCGCTGAGCGGCCTTCTCGGTCCGACATGGCTCGCCGGACGTTCGCTCGCCGCGGACGGGGCGAGCCCGAATCCGGTCGCCGGAGGCACCGATACCCCACGCCCGGCGCGCGCCAAGAGCGTCATCTTCCTGTTCATGTACGGAGGCCCGAGCCAGGTCGACACGTTCGACTACAAGCCCGAGCTCTACAAGCACGACGGAAAGACGATCGACGTGCCGACGTTCGGGCGCCAGGGAAAACGCCCCGGAGGCCGCGTGGTCGGCCCGAAGTGGCGGTTCCGACGCTACGGTGAGTGCGGCAAGCACGTGTCGGATCTCTTCCCCTACGTCGGGCGCTGCGCCGACAAGATCGCGTTCCTGCACTCGATGTACGCGGAGAGCCCGATCCACGGATCCGCGCTGCTGAACATGAACTGCGGACGACTGATCAGCGGACACCCGAGCCTCGGCTCGTGGGTCAACTACGGGCTCGGGTCGGCCAACGAGAACCTCCCGGGCTACGTCGTCATGCTCGACGAGTCCGGCGGTCCGATCAACGGCGCGAAGAACTGGACGAGCGGATATATGCCTGCATCGCTGCAGGGCGTGCAGTTCCGGACCGAAGGCGTCCCGATCCTCGACCTCGACGCGCCGCAATCGATGTCGGGCGACGTCCAGCGCGCGGTGCTCGATCATCTCGGCCAGGAGAACGCGGAGCACGCGGCCAAGCGCCCCGGCAATCCCGATCTCGACGCGCGCATCCGGCAGTTCGAGCTCGCCTACCGCATGCAGTCGGCGGCACCGGAAGCCGTCGACTTCGCAAGCGAGTCCGAGGCGACGAAAGCGATGTACGGACTCGATCAACCGACGACCGCGCCGTTCGGGCGGAAGTGCCTGCTCGCGCGTCGGCTCGTCGAGCGCGGCGTTCGTTTCATCCAGGTGTACTCGGGTGGCGGCCACAACGACGACAACTGGGACGCGCATGGCGACCTCGTGCTGAATCACTCCCGACACGCCGGTCGCACCGATCGCCCCATCGCGGCGCTCCTCACCGATCTCGAGCAGCGCGGCCTCCTCGACGAGACGCTCGTCGTGTGGGGCGGCGAGTTCGGACGGCAGCCGACCGCCGAGTACGAGAAAGGCACCGGCCGCGACCACAACTCGTGGGGATTCACGATGTGGATGGCCGGCGGCGGCGTGAAAGGCGGGATCAGCGTGGGACAGACCGATGAGCTCGGCGCGAAGGCCGTCGAGAATCGATTCCATGTGAAGAACCTGCACGCGACGATTCTTCAGCTGATGGGGCTCGATCCGAACGGACTCTCGTTCTTCTTCAACGGGCTCGACCAGAAGCTCGTCGGAGTCGAGCCCGTCGAGCCGATCCATCAGGTGATCGCATAGGCGGTGCTCGCGTGCTCGCTCTCATCACTCTCGTCCTTGCGGTCCTGACCGGCGGCACCGACACCGAGGCGCCCGAAACCACGCCGCCCGGCAGCGTCGTATCGATCCTCGAGACACACTGCTTCCGATGTCATGGCCCCGACAAGCAGAAGGGCGGCCTGAGGCTCGATCGGCACGAAGACGTGCTCGACGTGGTGACGCCGGGCTCGGGCGCCGACAGCGAGCTGTACTTCCGGATCTCGCTTCCGACCGACGACATCGACATCATGCCGCCGAGCGCGCCCTGGCTCTCGGGCGAAGAGATCCTCACGATCCGGCGATGGATCGACGCCG
>CAZQZX010000277.1:0-7835 GCA_964597885.1 uncultured Planctomycetota bacterium | reverse complement strand
CGCGCGGCGATCCAGAGCGGCGAGACGGACGACCTGGGCCGGCAGCTCGGCATCAGCCTGTTCCAGACGGCGGCCGACATCGGCTTCGACATCCTCCAGAGCATTCTCCAGAACCTGGCCTCGAGTGCGCTCGGCGGCGCGACGGGCGGGATCGGCGGGCTCCTCGGCATCGGCGCCTCACGGCGCGGGAACGTCATCGGTCCTCGTGGCATCGTGGAGTCGCGGATGGGCAACGTGATCGGGCCGATGGGTGTCGTGCCGCATCGACTCGGGGGCTTGCCGGGGCTCGGCGACCTCCCGGAGGTGGGGAGCGAGCCGGCGTTCTTCGCGATGCCGGGCGGGGGGATCGGCTCGATCCGCGAGGAGCGGACGAAGGAGGTGATCGCGCCCCTCATGCGCAGCGTCAGCGGCGAGGAGGGCGTGCGATTGGTTGGGACGAACGAGGTGCTGCCGGTCGCGCGCGGGGCCGATCAGCGCCTCGGCGTCATGCTCACCCCGCGTCTCATGACCCAGATCTTCGGATTCCAGACCGGCGGTGTGCCCGGCGGCGGGAGCGTTCCGTCGGTGAGTAGCGGTAGCAGCGCCGTGGGCGCGGCGAAGGGCTCCCTCGAGAAGGCCGTGAGCGAGGGGGTCCGGGAGGGCGTGCGTGGCACGGAAAGGCGAGCGGCGCGGCGCTCGAGTCGCGACCGCTCGGGCGCACGTCCCAACACGTTCCGAAACGGCGAGCGGGGCGTGCAGTCCGGCTGGGGGCAGAGAGGACCGGCGAGGCTCTGATGGCATACCACAACGTCCCTTTCCCGCTTCGCGAGGACTATGAGTCGAACTACGGCCCCGGGTTTCGGACCCGGTACACGGAGAAGGACTCGAATGACTTTGAGCGCGCCGGGAGGCACGCGACCGCGCTTCACGTGTTCAACCTCGCCTTCCGGATCCGAAGGCTCTCGCACCTGAAGCAGATCCGGGACCACTTCCGACTCCGTGGCGGAGGGCTGCATTCGTTCCCGTTCGAGGACCCGCTCGAGCACTCGACCGCGGCCGACGGCCTGGGCGATCCGTTCGATCCCGAAGAGGTGTCGGTCGAGATGGGCGGTGTCGCGAACGGCACGAATCGCGTCTTTCAGTGCCAGACGAAGGTCTCGGACGCCGCGAGTAGCTACATCCGCACGATCACGAAGCCGGACGCGACGTCGCGGTTCTACGTGAACGGGACGCAGGACACCGATCTCGCGCTCGACGTGACGACAGGGGAGGTCATCTTCACGACCCCTCCGCCGCTCGGCGCGATCGTGACCTGGGCCGGGGAGTTCATGGTCGAGGTGATTTACGCGCCCGGGACGGACGAGGAACTTCTCCAGTCGTACACGGGCTTCAACAAGGGGGCGACCGAGAGCGAGGTGCAGCTGATCGAGATCGTCCCGAAGATTCCGCTTCGAGACGACATCCCGTACGGCGGCTCGAAGGACTACGGGACGATCAACACGAACATCTCGCTGTCCCTCGGCGAGGCTCGGCTCCACGTCTGGACCGACAACACGGGGGTCGATGCCTACCTTCCGGACCCGAACACGATTCCGTCGGGGATCGATCATCTTCGCCTGTTCAACGAGGGCACGGCCGAGACGTCCGTGAAGCTTCCGGACCTGACCACGACGCTGGTCGGGATCGGCCAGGACCAGATGGCGCGCGTGAACATCCTCGAGCGCAGCAGCGGAACGAAGGAATACCTGTCTCTCGTGCCAGCCGTATGACCTACTTCGTCGAAGACATCTACGGAACGGGCTCCTACGAGGTCTCGATCTCGGCGGACTACGATCTTCCGATTCGGACGCCCGGGCTGGTCGCGATCACGGCGACGGCCCCAGGGCTCCGCGTGCGCCTCCCGCGTGCCGATGCACAGCGCGAGAACTTCGAGGTGGTTATCGTCAACGACTCGACGATCCCGTTCGAGATCGTCGACCGTCAGTTCGGGGCCGTCGTCAACGGCGCGAGCGTTGGGGCGGCCGAGGCGCGATCGGCCCTCTGCGTCAGCAACGCCGACATCCCTGGCAAGTGGGTCCTCGAGAAGCTTGTGGTCAACGCGCAGGCCGTGCCGCCGGATCCGTTCGGCTACTGCATCGGTGTGGGCGCGACGGCGGTCGAGACGTACGAGCTCAACCAGGTCGTCGACATCTGGGACCGGAAAGCCGACTACGTGCCAGTGAACGGGACGCTCGACTCGATCGAGTCGTCGGCGCAGGCCTTCGGCTCGGACCTGTACGTCCACACGCACGCGGGCACGGGCTTCGCGGACGACTTCCAGGTCTTCGATGCCACGATCGGTGCCGACGGTCAGTGGTCGCCGCTCCAGTCGGTCGATGTGTCGACAGCGCCCGATCGCGGATCGGGGTTTCATGGGCTCGCGACAGACGGCGTGTTCGTGTACGCGCTTGGCTCTCAGGAGCCTTCGGCGGGTGCCGAAGGGCGGGACGCCTACCGGTACGCGATCGCGACCAACACGTGGGTCGAGATCCCGACGGGGACGGGAGGCCTCCAGCTCGACGACGGCGCGGTCTGTGTGATGTCCGCGGACAAGTCGGCGGCCTACTTCATCCAGGACACGTCGGCCGCCAAGATGCATCGGTTCCTCCTGGCGAGCGAGGTCACGGAAGAGCTCGCGCCGTGCCCGATCAACTCCACGGAAGGCATGGTCGGCTTCCTCGTCGCGGGCGTCGATCGGATCTACGTCGCGATGGGGCAGATCGGCATCGGGGCGAACCCGCCGATCTCGGATCAGGTGTGGGAGTACTCGCTCGCTACGGCGGCGTGGAGTCCGCAGGATCCTGTCTCGGGCAGCGCAATCCCGATCAAGAACGGGTGGTCCTGGTCCGCGGGCCCCAACGGCTTCGCCTTCGGCGGCCAGCTCCAGAACGGAGACGAGGTCAACGGGACGCTCCAGTTCAACCAGGAAACCGACGTCTGGATCCCCACGGTCGCGAACTTCGACGCGGGACCCAACTCGATCATCAACCCTCAGATGGGAGCGGCGCTCCAGCTATGAACGCACTCGTTGCCGAGTACACGGGCTTTCTCCAGGACGTCGCGCAGATGCCGGCTGACTTCTCGTGCGACTACTACCGCGCGGGAACGGAGACCACGACGTACGGGCGTTACCTGCGAGCCGTCCAGAGCCTTCAGGCCGCGATGCACAACCTTTCGCAGATGCCCGAGAAGCCCGAGAAGCTCACGCGTGAGGCGTCCAGGTACTTCCTCCAGGCGCGCCGGCTTCGAGCGCAGCTCCCGAAGGAGCTCGACCGCGAGACGCGTCGTCGTCTCGACCGGGAGCGGGAAGAGCAGAGCATTCGCAGGAAGGTGGCCGTCGACCTCCTGTTCCGGAAGGTCAGGGGGATCATCCCGCGTTCGACGTGCGACCAGCTGTTCATGGCGCCGCGAGCGCTTCGCGAGGAGATTGTCGAGACGCTGATCGGCAAGGACCCCGAGGCGCTCCTCCGACCGTTCCTCGAGGCCGATGCTCCGGGCGAAGAGTTCGAGGGCATGGACCCGGATGACGACCTTGCCGCGCTGATCCTCGACTCGCCGAAGGCTCTCCCTGCCTCGGAGGGCGCCGATGCCGGCTGAGATCGTCAACAGCGCCCGGGACGAACTGCTGAAGGACTCGAAGACGCACTGCGCTCTCTGGCGAGCCCGGCGCCTCGATGGCAAGAAGTTCTACTGGACGAACCACGACCGCGAGTACCAGTTCCCGCCGATCATCGGCCCCTTCTATCAGCCGTCCGGTTGCCTGGACGCGGGCGACGTGTCGACGCCCTCCGGGGACACCCCCCAGAACCTCGAGGTGCACGGGGCGATTCGGACAGAGGACGTGACGTCCGAGGACATCGACGCCGGTCGCTGGAAGCTCTGCCAGATCACGGAGTACATCGTCAACCACAAGGACCCGCTCGTCGGGATCATCATGGAGTCGAAGTACTTCATCCAGGACATCGACACGAGCGACGAGCAGTGGACGGCGCAACTCGAGGGGATGGAGCACTTCCTGGCGAACCTGATCGGGCTGAAGACGGTCGTGGGGTGCCAGAACGTCTTCGGCGCGGCCTTCGGTCTTGGGGCGGGCGTGATCGGTTGCCGTTTCGATGTCGAAGGAGATGCGCTGACGATTCGGGATGTCCAGATCGAGAATCGGATCAGCGATCGGATCTTTGAGCTGAACACGACGGCCGTACCGGCGCAGGCTGATGGCGCGTACGACAACGGCACGATCGAGTTCCTTTCGGGGCGAAACGAGGGGATCAAGATCCGCATCGACCGATTCACCAACGCGAACCGGCGGATCGAGCTCGTGCGCGAGGCCCCGTACGCGATCAAGGATTCGGCCGACCCGCAGGGGGGCGACCTGGTCGCGATCCGGCGTGGTTGCGCGAACACCTGGAGCGACTGCGAGGTCCGGACGCAGACGAACAACTACCGGGGGTTCCGGTTCGTGCCGTCCGAGGAGGACCTGGCGCCGGCGCCGAGGTCGAGAGAATGACGCGCGACGAGATCATCGAACGCGCGCGGTCCTACTGCGGCGCGAAGGTCGTCTTTCGAGGGCGATCAGGGCGGTCGATCGACTGCCTTGGACTCGTCGTGCTCGTCGCAGGCCTCGAGGGCACGGAGTTCGACCGGACCGACTACCTTCCGGAGCGGGTCCAGGGCGGGGACCTCAGGGAGGGCTTGGTCCGGGCGGGCTTCGAGCCGCTTGAAGTGGGGGCCGCCGAGCCTGGCGACCTCCTGACGTTCTTCTGGTGGCAGAAGCGAGATGGGATCGAGCGTCACTGCGGGATCCTGACGGGCGACGGGCGCATGGTGCACGCAACCGACGCGACCGGGATCGTCCAGGAGGTCCAGCACCGAGGGCGGTGGGAGAGCCTGACGGTTGGCGCATACCGGTTCCCTGGCGTCGAGGAGGCCGCGTAGATGGCCATCGAAACCGCGATCATCCTGGGCTCGGCCGCTCTCTCTACGGGCGCGAGCTACGCCGTCTCGCGCCTCCAGCCGCTCACGGACGTCGGCCAGCTCGACAAGGTGTCCGCGAATCTCCAGGGCGAGGGGTCCCCGCTCGCGTGGGCCTTCGGGGAGGAGGCGCGCGTCGAGGGGATCCCGATCTGGCTTCGCGTGGAGCACCAGTCGACGTCGCATGGCTCGAGCGCGAGTCGGGTCCACCGGTACAAGGCGAACGTCGCGTACGCGTGGGCGGACACCGGCGGCGACCCCGTTCACCGCGTGCGGCAGATCCGGGCCGGCAAGCGCCTGATCTACGACTCGGACCCCGACATCACGCTCACCTCGGCCAACTTCACGGTCAAGCGGTTCGTGATCGAGGAGGAGGGAGGCGAGGGCGACGTCCGCGTGATGATGCAGATCACGTCCGACGACCCGAATGTCGACCTCTCGAAGCTGCTGAGCGGCAAGCGATGCCAGATCTCGGGCTTCAACGCCCCGGGGAACAACGGGGCGTTTCGGTGCATCAAGTCCCTGAAGCTCCTGGATCCGGATCGTTCGCGAGCGTGGTTCGAGAACGCCGCAGCAGTCGAATGCACGAGTGGGACCTGCGGCACGGCGACCCTCTTCCAGGATCTTCCGTCGTTCGTGAACAACGACCTGCGGGACATCAATCACGATCCGATCACGCAGGCGCCCGCGATGCCGGGCGACAACTTCCACGTGCCCGACCCGCTCATGGAGTCCTACGAGCTCCTCGGGAATGTCGAGCGCTTCCCGGGCGTGTGCGTGAGCGTGCTCGAGCGGATGAAGCTCAAGCACTACGGGAGCTCGGTCCCCGACGTGGAGGGGCTCCTGGCGACATCCTCGAGCCCCGTGACCGCAGACGTCGTCGTCGAGAGCATCCTCAACCGGGTGGAGCGGGCGGTCACCGACCTGGGGCAGCCGCTCAAGATCCCGCGCGACGTCTCGGACCTCGCGTCGATCGTGGTCCGCGGCGCCGAGTTCCGTACGAACGCCTCGCCGCTCGACATGTTCCAGACGCTCTCGGTCGGCTACAACATCATCATGCAGCCGCGCGGCGGCACGCTCGCATTCTTCCGTCGCGAGAACGCCCCGGTGATCACGGTCGACCCGAGCGACCTGGGCGCCCACCCGTTCGGCGCGGACTACGACGCCGACTTCCGCCGGCGCGTGGAGCGAGCCCAGGCCGTGCCGTCCGCTGTCGAGGTGACGTACGTCGACCCAGAGAACGGCTACCAGCAGGGTTCGCAGCGAGCCGTGCGCGTCGTCGGCGACGAGTCGAACATCGAGCAGGTTCGCCTGCCGCTCACGATGACAGGGTCCGAGGCGCTTACGATCGCCCATCGGCTGCTGTACATGAGCGAGAGCGTTGCTTCGAAGCCGATGATCCATCTGCCGAGTCGGTACATGCACGTCCGGGCGAACGATCGGCTCCAGTTCACCGACCGAAACGGGAAGGATCGCAACATCCTACTCGACGAGGCCGTGGGGACCGCTGACGGGATCATCCGATGCTCGGGCGTCGACGAATCGGAGCACTCGCTCCAGATCACGCGCGAGGCGGACCCCAGGGAGGGCGAGCCGCCGCCGGGAGTCAACTTCCCGCCGGAGATGTTCGTGCATGCGTTCGAGTGCGCGCCGCTCAAGCTCGCCGATGCCACGGTGCCGCTGGTCTACCTCGCGATCGACAGCGAAGACCCGCAGCAGGAGCCGATCAACTACGAGATCTACCAGTCGACCGACAACCTGAACTTCAACCTCGTGCTCGCTGAGGAACGCGGGCAGACGCCGAGCGGCTACTCGGTCTCGAACCTCCCGGATGGGCCGACCGCCGTGTGGGACGAGACCAACTACGTCGACATCGAGCTCAACACTCCCGAAGTGCCCTTCGGCAACTTCACGAGGGATGAGGTGGTGATCGGCGGGCGAGGTCGATGTGTCCTCGGGAACGAGGTCTTCGCGTACCGGACGGCAGCGTTCGACCCGGACGCCACAGGAGAGAACGTCTGGCGCCTCTCAGGCCTCCTGCGGGGGCTCTTCAATACCGAGCAGTGGACCGGCTCGCATGCGGGGCCAGAGCGCTTCGCTGTGATCGAGCAGGACCAGGTCTTTCGGCTCCCGATGTCGCCGGACGACGTGGGGACTCGGTTCTACTGGAAGGTCGTCCCGGAGGATGAGGACCCGAGCTTTGCGCCGAGCGTCTCGAAGGTCTTCGGCGGTGAGACGCTCCGGCCGCTCGCGCCGTCGTACTTCCGATGGACGCGGACGAACAGCGGGACCGTGTACCAGATTGGGCTCAGCGTCTCGTGGGTGCCCAGCACTCGAGCGCCGGTGAGCGTCATCGGCCAGAAGCTCAAGCCGCAGCTCGAGCCCGAGGAGAAGTACCAGATGCGCATCCTGAACGGGAATCCGGGCGTGGTGCATGAGACCGATCGGCCGGGCTTCAACTATTCGCAGGTCCAGCAGGTCGCAGACGGGCTCCCAGGCAGCGGCCCGGTCACGATGGCCGTGTCGCAGTACAGCAAGCAACTCGACGACTTCGGTGAAGAAGTCACGGTGACTGTGGGGTAGAGAATCATGCCGACGATTCGCGGGTACGAGACCTACAACGGGCGCGAGCAGGAGCCCGATCCGTTCAACGAGAACCTGATCTGGGACGTCGCGCTCCAGGGCAAGATCCTGGGGATCAACGAGGACACTCCGCCCGTATCACCCGCGTTCGGTGATCTGTGGCACATCGGCTCTACGCCCACGGGCGCCTGGGCGGACAACGCAGGGGATTTCGCCGTGTACGTCGGCGGTCAGCAGGTCTGGAGCTACCGCACGCCCGTAGA
>CAZQZX010000276.1:0-7862 GCA_964597885.1 uncultured Planctomycetota bacterium | reverse complement strand
CCAGCTCCTCTGCCACTACGAGTGGCCGGGCAACGTCCGCGAGCTCGAGAACGAAGTCCAGCGCGCGATGGCTCTCGGCGACGACGTCATCCAGCCCGAGGACCTGAGCGAAAGCTTCTTCCCGAAGCAGTCGAGCGCCGACGAGCCGGTCAACCCGGGGGGCCAGCCGCTCAAGGAGATCGTGAAGAAGGAGACCGAGAAGGTCGAGCGCCGCGTCATCCTCGAGGCCCTCCGGCAGGCCGAGTGGAAGAAGAACCAGACCGCCAAGATCCTCGGAATCTCGCGCCCCACCCTCGACGCCAAGATGGAAGCGTACGGCCTCAAGAAGGACGCTGACACGGGGGCCTGAGCTGAGGTTTTCCGGCCCCTGTACGACACAGCGTCGCGACTCGCCACCGCCAAACGTAACGGCCATCTGAGCAAGGATTTGAACCGCTGGTCGACTTGACGGTGTAAACGCGCCTTTACATCAAACCCGGCCTCGGCGCGGCCGCCCTCGCCCCGCGGTTTCCGCTCTCGGAAACGGAACGTATAATCCCTGCACTGGTAAAGAATAAGGTTCCTCCAATCTCCTTGCTACGGGCGGGCCTGCGTCGGCACTTCTCGCGGACCCGCGGTATGCCTTTTGCGTCGTGCTTTGGGCTTTTCCCGATGGGGAAGATGGAATCGCTCCGTATACGGGGTCGGATTCCGGACGACGCGCCGCTCTCGAGATGCCTCGGGAGGCCCTCGGTGCGGCCCCCTCGGACCTGGGAGAACGCTCTGGATTGAAGTTCGTCCTCACACTAGTCGAGTCCGGTCGACGAAGCCGGGTGTCCCTGGCTGAATCCGCCGTCCGAGTCGGGCGCGCGGACGAGTGCGAGGTCCGGATCGGCGATCCGCGCAGCTCACGGCTGCAGTGCCGGATCGAGCCGATGAAGGGCGGCGGCTGGCGCGTGGTCGACGCGGGCAGCCGCAACGGCACGCTCGTCAACGGCGAGAGCGTCTCGCAGAAGCGACTGCAGCCCGGGGACGAGATCCGGATCGGTCGAACGACCCTCGTCTTCGAACGTGAGGCGACCCGCCTGGCCCCCGAGGGAACGGCCCCCGCGAAGCGCGCGACCGGTGCAGGAGGACGAGCGAAACCCTCGTCGGCTCCGACGCTCGTCGTCGCCTTTGCCGCGAGCCTCGTCCTCCTCCTCGGGATCCTGGTGCTGAGCCGTCCCTCCTCGCCGAATCGGCCCCTCGAATCGAGCCCGGTCGCGAGCGGCACCCCCGAGGAGACGAGCGAGCCGCCCGCGAGCCCGCGCTCGCAGTGGGACGGATATCTCCTTCCGCCGAAGGATGGGTCCGATGCCACGAAATCCCCCTCCGAAGAAATCGACGAAGCGGACCGTCGGGTCGCCACGCGACCACGACTGAGCAAGTCGAGCCGCAGTGATGAAGCGGGTCATCGCGACGACGGTGGGGTTTCCCCCACCGTCGGCGCCGGTGACGAATCTCTCCCCGAACACGAGAAGATCGAACGCGCGCCGCTCGACGACGACCTGTCGCGAGTCGCCATGGGCGACGGCAATCCGAGCGACGGCAATCCGAGCGACGGCAATCCGAGCGACGGGGGTCCGAGCGACGGCGGCCCGAGCGACGGCGGTGAGCACGGCGACCCCACACTCGAGGCCGCCGACGCCGAACCGACGATCGAGCTCTCGCGCGAGGAGCTCTTCATGCTGCTGCAGGACGTCGACGCCCTGGCCCGGACGCACGATTACGGCCAGGCGCTCGACACGCTCGAAGACGGCCTGCGATCTTGCCGCGACGGAGACACGCTCGACGCCTTCGAAGGACGTCAGGCCGATCTCCTCGCCCGCTCCCACATGATGGATCAGCTCATCGCGTCGCTCGAAGAGCCGGGCGATCGACGCATCCGGATGTCGGGAGCGAAGGTCACCGGCGCATCGCACCGCGGCCTCGAGCTCGATCACGGAGCCCACGTCGCCTGGCCGTCGGTTCCCCCGCGCGAGCTCGTCCGCATCGCGCGCGAGCTCGAGCTCGGCGAAGAGGATCGCATCGGTCTCGCGATCTTCTGCTTCGACACCGACGGCCTCGAGGACACCGCCCACAGGCTCCTCGAGGAGATCGCGCTGGCCGACGCGAGCCGTCGCCAGGACATCGACCGCGTCGTCTCCCGCAAGCTCGGAATCGAGGTCCCGATCGGCGGCTTCCGCATCTGGGACCACCGATTCGTCACCCCCGCTCGACTCGAGGCCCTGGCCAGTGCGAGCCGCTTCTCCGAGATCCGCGGGAATCTGCTCTCGAAGGATCCCGTCGAACGACGCACCGCATACGGCAACCTCCGCGAGCTCGGAGCGAAGGGACGGCTCGCCCTCAAGGAAGACCTCCCGCGTTGCCGCGAAGCGATGATCCATCGCATTCGCGGAACGAGCGCCTTCCAGGGGCTGGCCGCGATGAGGCGCGATCGGCTCGAGCTGCAGGAGCTGCGCGAAGAGATCCTCGCCCTCGTCTTCGACCAGGACCTCTACCCCACCGTCTACAAAGCTCCCGAAGCACCTCGAGAGGCGCGCGAACGCTATCGCGAGACGCAGCGCCAGATCGACGAGCTCACCCGGGAGCTGCGAACCCTGTGGAAGGAAGCCGACGGTCGCGCGGTCCGCATCCCGCCGGCATTCGCTCGTCACCTGAGCGAAGTCCAGGAGGTGCGCCGCTGGTTCGACGCCCTCAACCTCGAGCCCGAACCGCTCGAGGAAGCCGACTTTCTCGAGCTCTTGTCCCCCGGGCTCGCTCGCGTCACCGTGCAGAACTTCCCGCTCGAGACGGCCGACGTGGCGTGGTGGGCGGAGTCGCAGGATGCACTCGCGGCCAACGCGGCGGCAGCGGCGTTCGTGACGGAAGCCGAAGTCGGGCTCGTGCGCGTCACCAACGGATACCGGATGATGCTCGGCTGCCGCGCCCTGCGGATCGACAACCCGCTCGCCAAGGCCGCCCAGGGACACAGCCACGACATGTCCCAGCTCGGATACTTCTCGCACTTCTCGCCGAACGCCGACATGCGCACCCCCGACCTGCGGACGAAGCACCACGGGTTCAGCGGGGCCCGCGTCGGCGAGAACATCGCGTTCGGGCAGCTCGACCACCAGTCCGCCCATGATCGGTGGTGTATCTCGCCGCCGCACCACCGCAACATCCTCAACGCCTCCTGGACCCACATGGGTACCGGACAGCGGGGCAAGTACTGGACGACGAACTTCGGCGCACGATAGCGGCGAGGCGCTCGACCCCGATCCTGCCACCCACGGCATCTCGAGCGGCGCCCCCAGCAAGGCGCCGGGCGCGCGTTGACACCCCCGCGGCGAGGGTCATAATAGTCAGCGTCGAATCCCAGACGGACGGAGGCACGTATGCCGCAGCTCAAGATCAAGGAACAGGGCAAGATCAAGCTTTACGAGATCCACGAGGACTCCCTGTACATCGGGAGCTCGCAGGAGAGCCACCTGAGGCTCCGCGATCCCGATATCGCGGGACTTCACTGCCAGCTCAAGAAGACGCGAGCCGGCTGGAAGCTGGTCGATCTCGAGAGCAAGAGCGGCACGGCCGTCAACGGCGAGTTCGTCAATCAGCACGCGCTCGAGAACGGCGACAAGATCAAGATCGGCTCGGTGCTGATGCGCTTCGAGCAGCAGGAGCCCGTCGCGATCGACCCCGGTGCGACGCGTCGGCGTCTCGAGCGTGAGCGCGGCGTCATGGACAGCATCCCGCCCTGGGGCGTCGCGTCGATCGTCGGCGGCGGCGCACTGCTGATCGTCGTCGTCATCCTCATGATGATGAAGGGCAGCGGCACGAACGAGGCGCTCGCCAAGGCCCAGCAGGCCGACGTCTACGCCGACCAAGGTGACTTCGACAGCGCGCGCGAGGTCATCGCCGACATCCGCCGCCTGCACAACGTCGAGCCCGCGGTCGCGAGCATGATCGAGCGCATCGAGAAGCGCATCGAGGAGAGCGAGGCGAGCAAGGTCGTCCTCCAGGACAACTCGGCGCTCCAGGCCGAGGTGAAGAGGATCCTCGCCTTCGCGACACAGAACGCGCGCGACATCGAGAAGAAGAACGAGGTGCTCGGCAAGTTCGACGCGTGGATCGCGGAGAACCCCGACGCCCCGAAGTACCTCATCAAGAACCTGATGGATAACCGCGCGATCGCCGCGAAGAACTTCGAGAACCTCGAGAAGTCGAACAAGCGGCGAAACAACTGGTAGCGTCGCCGCCGCGATAGGCGGACAAGGACGGAAGTCGACGCGCCGGGCGGGCGCGTCGATGCAGGCCGCACCGATACAGGCCGCGTCGCGTGAGGCGATGCTCTTCGAAGCGACGCTCTCCGGTCGCGGCCCTTCCGAGATGCGGCGTTCCAAGGTGCGGCGTTCCAAGGTGACGGGGAGTGGCTCCTGACCGATGTTCCTGAAGCGCTATCCACCGTTCATTCTGCAGCGGTACATCTTCGGCGAGCTCGTGCTGAACCTCGTCTTCAGCCTCGTCGTGATCACCGCCGTGTTCTTCATCGGGATGGTCATTCAGAGCGTCTATCGCTACCAGAACCTCCCGATGACGACGATCCTGAAGGTCATCCCCTACTTCCTTCCGCGCGCGCTGACGTTCACCATTCCGCTCACGGTGCTGATCGCGAGCGTGCAGACCTACGGGCGGCTCTCCTCGGATAACGAGATCACGGCGGTTCGCGTCGGGGGGATCCACATCTATCACCTGCTGTCGCCGGTGATCTTCCTCGGGATCATGCTGAGCCTGCTGTCGGTCCACTTCAACGGCTCGATCGTGCCCGAATCGATCCAGCAGTGGAAGAAGATCACGCGGAGCTCGTTCGACCAGGTGCTCACGAGCATGCGCACCGGCAACCACGAGATCCACCTCCAGCGTCGCGACATGACGCTGACCGCGAACGAAGACGGGACGTTCTCGAACCTGCTGATCGTCCAGCCCGGCTTCGAAGGCGGCGAGAACGAGAAGATCATGGCCAAGTCGGCCTACGTCTCGATCGACGCCGAAGACGAGAAGCTCTACCTCAACCTCGAGGAAGGGACGTTCGTCCGCGGAGGCGCCTTCGCGAGGTTCGACCGTTTCCCGCTCGCCTTCACGCTCTCCGAGCAACAGAAGAAGGTACGGCGCCCCCAGAAAGAGGCGACGCTCGCCGAGCTCGACTACCGGCTGAGGAGATCGGATCTCGAGGAGTACCACGCCGATATCGCTACCGAGTACCACAAGCGGCTGTCGCTCTCGCTCGCGAGCTTCGTGTTCGCGTTGCTCGGCGCTCCCATGGGTATCCTGTTCCGGCGCGGGGGGCGCATGGCCGCGTTCTTCGTGAGCTTCCTCGTCGTTCTCGTCGTATACTACCCGCTCCTGCTCCTGGGCGAGGCGATCAGCGCGGACGGCAAGGTGCCGGCCGCGCTCGGGATGTGGCTCGGGAACATTCTGATCGGATCGATCGGACTCGTGCTCGTCGCGCGAATATTCCGCAAGTAAGGGAAGACGAAGGGCGGCCATGCGGATTCTCGACCGTTACATCGCGAGGGTATTCATCGGCTCCTACGCGATCTGCTTCTTCTTTTTCATCGGCCTCTTCCTGATCGTCGACTTCTTCAACTCGATCGAGGCCTATCTCGAGGCGCGCGAGTCCATTCGCGGCTACGGGCACTCGGTGTTCGCCACGATCTCGATGTTCTACCTGCTGAGCATCCCCTTCATCTTTCAGCAGGTCGCACCGTTCATCACGCTCATGGCCGCGATGTTCACGGTGACAAGGCTACTCAAGACCAACGAGCTCTATCCCATGGTCCACGCGGGGCAGAGCCTGTATCGCGTGCTCGCTCCCGTGATCGCGCTCACCGTGATGCTGACGGGGCTCATCCTCGTGTCGCAGGAGCTTCTGATACCCGAGCTCTCGTGGCGCCGTAGCGTGCTCGGGCGCTTATGCGAAGGCCTCGACCCCTCGACGATCGAGAAGATCGACACGATCACCGACCGCAACGGGGACCGCATCCGGATCGGATCGTTCGACGCGAAGTCGGAGCGCATCCGTCGCCTCGACGTGACGCACTTCGATCGGATGAGCGAGCTGCGGGCCGACACCGCCGACTACCGCGACGGGCAATGGCTGCTCTCTTCCGGCGGTGTCCCGCGCGATTTCGACCAGATTGCGGAGTCCTCGCCGCTGGTCGAGGTGTGGGAGACGGACATCACGCCGAACGACATCCGGCTCGCCACCGAAGACAAGACGAACATGAGCTTCTCTCAGCTCCTCGAGATCTACCGGCGCAACCCCGAGCGCATCCAGCTGCTGACACTCATGCACCACAAGATCACCTTCCCCCTCAGCAACGTCGTGCTCCTGCTGCTCGGCTTCTGGACCATCCTGAGGCGTCGGAATCAGAGCGTCTTCCTCGGAATCGCGATGTGCATGATCATCTGCGCCGCCTACTTCGCGACCGACTTCGTCGCCCAGGCGTTCGGCAACCGCGGCTCGATCCACCCGGTTCTCGCGACCTGGCTGCCGCTCACGCTGTTCGGCTCGCTCGGGATCTCGCTCTACCCCGGGATCCGCACCTGAGAGCCCCGACGCGGCCCCACGTTACAAAGCCTTTACAGCGATCGTCCCCTTCTCGGCCGTAAACTGGGAGGGTTCGAGGGCACGAAGCCCGCGACCCGGACCCCGAGGAGGCAGGACATGTTGACCCTACGAGCCCGCTGGCCCCGAATCGCGACCGCGATGGCCGCCCTGTTCGCGGGCGTGCTCCTTGTCGCCGGCGCCATGCCGGCCGGCGCAAGACAAACCCCGCTCAGCTCGGCCCGCCCGTTCTCCTCGAACGTGGTCATCCCGCAGACCCGCGCATTCTGCGGGTGGCGCCCGGGCCCGGTCCGGATCACGAGCGTCCATGCCGACGTCGTCATCCGCGCGCAGGTCGCGACCACCCGGCTCGATATCCATCTGCACAACCCGAGCTCGTCGCGGCTCGAGTCCGAGCTCCTGGTGCCCGTGCCGGATGGCTGCGTCGTCCGCGGCTTCACGTTCCAGGGCGCCGGCGCCGAGCCCACGGCCACGCTCCTCCCCCGGGACGAGGCGCGTCGGCGGTACGACGACATCGTCGCGCGCATCCAGGACCCGGCGCTCCTCGAGTTCGCCGGCTACAATCTCGTGCAATCGTCCGTGTTCCCGGTCGAAGCGGGCGGGACGCAGCAGGTCCAGCTCACCTACGAGCACATCCTCGACGCGGACGGCGATCGCATCGACTACGTGCTGCCGCGAAGTGAGTCACTCGACTACACCGTCCCCTGGTCGATCGACGTACGGATCGAGGCCAGCGAACCGGTGTCGACGCTCTACTCGCCGAGCCACCCGATCGAGACGAACCGGGTCGGATCCGGCGCACTCACCGCGCGCGTCGCCCCGACCGGTCGCAACACACCGGGGGCCTTCCGGCTCTCGTATCTGCTGCAGTCCGACGGCGTCAACGCTTCGCTGATCGCCTACCCCGATCCATCGATCGGAGGCGGCTACTTCCTGCTGCTCGCGGGACTGCCCGCGGTGCCGGCCCCGTCCGACAAGGGGATCCGCCGTGAGGTCACGATCGTGATCGATCGCTCCGGCAGCATGAACGGCGAGAAGATCCAGCAGGTCCGATCGGCCGTCCTGCAGGTTCTCGGCGGGCTCGAGATGGGGGAGACGTTCAACATCATCCCGTACAACGAATCGGTCGAGGCGTTCTCGCCCCAGCCGGTCACGAAGAGTGCCGAGACGCTGGCCGCGGCTCGCAAGTACGTGTCGGGGATCCTCCCCCGAGGCGGAACCAACATCCATGATGCCC
>CAZQZX010000275.1:0-8098 GCA_964597885.1 uncultured Planctomycetota bacterium | reverse complement strand
CACGGGGACCTCGGCCGCCGCCGCCACCGCCACGGCTCCCACCGCCGCCGCCGCCTTCGCCGCCTTCACTTCCTGGCGCCAGGAGGGCCTTGCGGCTCAGCTTCACCTTGCCCTGGTCGTCGATGAGGATGACCTTCACCTCGACTTCGTCGCCCAGGTTGACGACATCGGTGACGTTGCCGACGTACTCGGTGTCGAGCTCCGAGACGTGGATGAGTCCCTCCGTTCCCGGAAGGATCTCGACAAAGGCGCCGAACGTCTTGATGTCGACCACCTTGCCCTTGTAGACGCGGCCGACTTCGGCCTCGTCCGTCAGGCGCTCGATGTAGTCGCGCGCGGCCGTCACACCCGCGAGCGAGGTCGAGGAGATCAGCACGCGGCCGTCGTCTTCGATCTCGACGTTGGTGCCGGTGTCTTCCTGGAGCTTTCGAACGTTGCGGCCACCGGGGCCGATCAGAACGCCGATCTTGTCGGCGGGGATCTTCAGCAGGACCAGCTTCGGCGCGTGCTCGGCGATGTTCTCCCGCGGCTGCGAGATCGCCTTTTCCATCTCGCCGATGACGTGCAGTCGCGCGACGCGCGCCTGCTCGAGGGCGGTCGCCATCAGCTCGCGCGTCAGGCCGGTGCACTTGATGTCCATCTGGAGCGCGGTGATGCCGTTGCGCGTTCCGGCGACCTTGAAGTCCATGTCCCCGCAGTGGTCCTCGTCGCCGAGGATGTCCGTGAGGATCCGGACCTCGTCGCCTTCCTTGACCAGGCCCATCGCGATGCCCGCGACCGGCTCGGTGATCTTGACGCCGGCGTCCATCATGGCGAGCGTTCCGCCGCAGACCGTCGCCATCGACGACGAGCCGTTCGACTCGAGAACATCCGACACGACGCGCACGGTGTAGGGGAACGTCTCCTGATCCGGAAGAACCGGCATCAGGGCGCGCTCGGCCAGGTTTCCGTGGCCGATGTCACGACGGCTCGGGCCGCGGTTCGGTCGAACTTCGCCGACGCAGAACGCCGGGAAGTTGTAGTGCAGCATGAAGGACTTGCGGTACTCCTCGGTGAGCCCGTCGATGATCTGCGAATCACCGGCGGTACCGAGCGTCGCGGTGACGAGCGCCTGCGTCTCGCCTCGCGTGAAGAGCGACGAGCCGTGCGTTCGCGGCAGCATCCCGACTTCGCAGTCGATCCCGCGGATGTCGGTGAGGCCGCGGCCGTCGACTCGAAGGTTCTTGTCGATGATGAGGTCGCGAATCGCGCGAGCTTCGAGCTCGTGCATGACCTTGTGGAACTGCTTCATTTCGGCCGGTTCCGGATCACTTCCCTCGGGGAAGAGCTTCGCTTCGGCCTCTTTGCGGATCTCTTTCAACGCCGCCTTGCGCTGACCCTTCACCGGCACCTGGATGCGCTCGGTGATCGTCGGGAGCCACTCGGCGGAGAGTTGCTTGTAGAGGTCGGTCTCCTCGATGACCTCGGGCTGGACGTCGAGCTTCTCGATGGTCATTTGCCCGATCAGCTCCTTCTGGAGCTCGACGACCTGGCGGATGCCTTCGAATCCGAACTCGAGCGCCTGCACCATGACGTCTTCGGGCACCTCCTTCGAGGCGCACTCGACCATGGTGATGGCTTCTTCGGTACCCGACATGACGAGGTCGATGTCGGCTTCCTTCAGTTCGGCGTGGCTCGGGTTCAGCATGAACTCGCCGTTGATGCGAACGACGCGAACCGAGCCCAGCGGGCCGAGGAACGGAACTTCCGAGACGCAAAGCGCCGCGGACGCGCCGACCATCGACAGGATATCGGGGTCGTAGTTCTCGTCGGCCGAGAGCACGACCGTGTTGATCATCAGGTCGTCGCGGTAGCCGGCGGGGAAGAGCGGACGGACCGGACGGTCCGTCATGCGCATCGTCAGGATTTCCTTGTTCGTCGGGCGTCCCTCGCGCTTGAAGAAGCCGCCGGGGATCTTTCCGGCCGAGGACGTCTTCTCGCGATAGTCGACCGTGAGCGGGAAGAAGTCCATTCCCTCCCGGGGGTCGGAGCGCGCGACGGCGACGAGGACCACGGTGTCTCCGTACTGCACCGTGACGGATCCTGCGGCCAGGCGGGCAATCTTTCCGGTCTCGATGGACAGAACCTGACTGCCGACCTTCTTCTCAACTCGGTGAATCATGGGGTTCCGACTTTCTCCGTAAGCGCCGATCGCGCAGGGACTAGCCGATCGCGCGGGGTTATCGGCGGATGCCGAGCCGCTGGATCAGGTTGAGGTATCGATTGCGATCGAGGCCACTGACGTAGCGGAGCAGGGTCGAGCGGCGGCCGACCATCTTGAGGAGACCGCGCCGCGAGGCGAAGTCCTTCTTGTGCACCTTGAGGTGCTCCGTGACCTGACGGATCCGTTCCGTGAGGATCGCGACCTGGACCTCCGGAGAGCCGGAGTCGCCCTCGTGGGTCTGGTATTCCTTGATGAGCTCCGTCTTGCGCTCGGCACTGATCTGCATGAAATCTTCCTAAGGTCTTTGGGTGCGTGAGTTTGAACGCGATTTGGATCGATAAAAGGGGTTATTATAGCACTGCGGCGAGCGATGTAAACCGGTATCCAAATCAGCTCTTGCGTCCATCGAGGTAGCGCTGAAGGATCAGCTGAGCGGCGACCACATCTACCTTCTTTCGCTGCTTCTGCCAGGACATCCCGGACTGGCGAAGCGCGTCCTCGGCCTCGACCGTGGTCAGCCGCTCGTCGGAGGTCTCGACCGGAATCGAGGTGGCCTCCGCGAGCCGGGCGACGAAGGCGTCGACGACCTTCGCCCGCGGGCCGTGGCTGCCGTCCATGTTGATCGGGTAGCCCACGACGATCTTCGCGGCCTCGTACTCCCGGGCGATCTCGCGGATGCGATCGACCACAGCGGCGTCGCCGCCGCGGGCGTCGATCACCTCGACGGGCTGAGCGGTCCATCCCATCGGGTCGCTCACGGCCACTCCCACTCGGCGTTCGCCCGGGTCGATGCCCAGGATTCGCGGGGGGAGCACTTCTTCGGAGGGGCCGGATTCGGTCATGGCGTGTGAGTGTTGCGTGAGACGCCGATCTTGTACCATACCGGCCGGGGAGGACCGATCCGGGCGGATCGTGTCGCCTTGCCCCCCCGCGTCACCGAGCCCCCCTCATGGCGGGGCCTTCCTTGGGATGGGGGCCTTCCCACGATCGACCTATCATGTCCGACTCCTCTGATGTCATCTGCCGGGTCCGCGGTCTCGGCAAGGTGTACGACTACTACGCTGATCCGAAGGGGCGGATCCGGGAGTGGATCTCGCTCGGACGCCGCTGTCATCACGAGCGCATCGTCGCCCTGGATGACGTCAGCTTCGAGATCGAGCGTGGAAGCTCCGTCGGGCTGATCGGACACAACGGCGCGGGAAAGAGCACGCTGCTTCGGATCCTCGGCGGCCTCACGCCGCCGACCGCGGGAAAGATCGAGATCTCCGGCCGTTGCTACGCCCTGACCGATCTCGCCATCGGCTTCCATCCGGAGTTCAACGGCCGGGACAACGCCCGGTTCAACGCCGAGATCCTCGGCATCCCGAGGCGCGATCGACGCAAGCGCCTCGAGCAGATCCTCGAGTTCTCCGAGCTCGGAGATGCGCTCGACCGTCCGCTCAAGACCTACTCGAGCGGGATGATGATGCGGCTCGGTTTCAGCGTGGCGATTCACGTCGAGGCCGATTTGCTGCTCGTCGACGAGGTTCTTGCCGTCGGGGACGAGCACTTTTTCTTCAAGTGCATCGATGCGATGGAGGACTACCGTCGTCGCGGGGGGACGCTCGTCTATTGCTCGCACGACATGAAGGAGATCCTCCGGGTGTGCGAGCGTTGCCTGTGGATCGATCACGGGCGGCTTCAGCTTGACGGGCCCGCGCAACCGACGGCGGACTCGTACCTCGCTCACGTGCTGGCGCTCGAGCGGGCCAACGCGGAGCGCAGCGCCGAGGTCGGCCGGGAGCGCAACTGGCCGCGGATCCGACGGGTGTGGATGACCGGCCTCCACGACGACGTCGTGCGCGACGAGTTCCAGACCGGAGACGACGTCGCGATCAAGATCGCGTACGAGGCGCCGGACCCGAATCTCGTCTTCAATCTGGGCGTCCGGGTGAATCGCTATGACGCGATGTTCTGCTTCGGCGGGAGTGCGCGTCACGAGGGCTACGAAATCCCGTTCCAGCGCGTGGAAGGCGGTGTGCACGTGGGCCAGGCGACCTTCCGTGTGCCGGGTCTTCGGCTTCTGACCGGGGAGTACACGATTTCCGTCTATCTCGCTGACGATCGCTCGATTGTTGCGTATCACGAGGAGTCGGACGTCGTCCGTTTTCGCGTCCGGCACGATGGCGCCGACACGGGCCTGTTCCGCGCCGACGTACAGTGGCAGTTCGAGCACGATTGAGCGTTTTGACGCTTTCTCGGGCGATCTGATATAGTCCGCGGCTTCGCGACGCAAAGGGAAACGAAACGACCCATGATCTCGGTCGAACGGCTCTCGAAACGCTATGGCTCGATTCGCGCGGTGGAGGACCTCAGCTTCGAGGCTCGCCCCGGCGAAGTCCTCGGATTCCTCGGGCCGAACGGTGCAGGCAAGTCCACCACGATGCGGATCCTGACGGGCTTCCTGAGCCCGACGTCGGGACGCGCCACGGTGTGCGGGCACGACGTGGTCGAGGATTCGATCGCGGTTCGCCGCCGCACCGGATACCTGCCGGAGCATACGCCCGTCTACACCGACATGACGGTAGCGGAGTTCCTGCGCTTCGTCGCGGAGGCGAGGGGCGTTCCCTGGCGGCAGCGGAAGGCGGCCGTGGGGCAGGCGATGGACGACTGCGGCCTGTCGCACGTCACCGGACGCCTGATCGGTCACCTCTCCAAGGGATATCGCCAGCGCACCTGCTTCGCCCAGGCGCTCGTTCATCGACCGGACGTCCTCATCCTCGATGAGCCGACGTCGGGGCTCGATCCGAACCAGATCGTCGAGATCCGCGATCTCGTCTGCGACCTCGCGCGGCAACGAACGATCGTGTGGAGCACGCACATCCTCTCGGAAGTCGAGGCGCTGTGCGAGCGCGTCTTGATCGTGAGTGAAGGCCGAGCCGTGGCGCTCGGCGCGCCCGACGCGTTGCGTTCGAGCTTGCCGGGGGCCCGAGCGCTGTCCATCACGCTGCACACCGAAACGGACTCGGCGACGGTGACCTCGAAGCTCGAGTCGCTGGCGGGCGTCGACTCGGCGCTCCCTTCTCCGGAGAAGCCGGGCGACTACACGATTCATCCGGCGGCCGATGCCGATCCGCGAGACGCGATCGTCGAGCTCGCCGCTTCGGTCGGCTGGAAGCTCCGCGCACTCACGCCGCTCGAGCCGTCTCTCGAGGACGTCTTCCGTCACGTCACGGGCACCGCTGTCAACGCGACGGACGCGGAAGCGCTCTCGTCGTCGATCCAGGGAGCGAGGTGATCGAATGTCCGGAACCTGGGCGATCTTCAAGAAGGAATTCTGGGCGTACTTCAACTCGCCCATCGCCTACGTGTTTCTCGTCATCTTCCTTCTGCTGACGACCGCGTTCTATTTCTCCTACCGCTTCCTCGACAACTACGCCTACATGGGAGACTTTTTCAACTGGCTCCCGGCATGGTTCGTCGTGCTCGTACCGTCGGTGACGATGCGTCTTTGGGCGGAGGAGCGAAAGCTGAAGACGGAAGAGCTGCTGCTCACGCTTCCGCTTCGCAGTTACCAGATCGTCTTCGGGAAGTACCTGGCGAGCCTCGCGCTGATCCTCATCGCTCTCGCGTTCACGCTCTCGGTTCCGCTGACCATCGGGTGGCTCGGGAACCTCGACCCCGGTCCGGTCGTCGGCGGATATCTCGGCGCGCTTCTGATGGGCGGTGCCTACCTCGCGATGGGACTGTTTCTCTCGAGCCTGACCACCAACCAGATCCTCGCGTTCATCCTGAGCTTGCTCGGCTGCGCGTCGTTCCTGTTCGTCGGCTACCTCACGCCGCTTCTTCCGGAGGGGTGGGTGGCGATCGCCGAATACCTGTCGGTGACGCAGCACTTCCAGAGTATCGCGCTCGGGCAGATCGACTCGCGTGATCTCGTCTACTTCCTCTCCTTCGTGATCTTCTTCCTGTACGCGAACATCGCTTCGCTGGAGGCGCGAAAGTGGTGAACGACTCGAATCCCCCACGAACGCACCGGCGCGGCTGGATCCTCTTCCATCAGTTCGCGAGCATCGTGCTGGTGGGCGGCATCCTGGTTCTCGCGGGGCTGATCTCGCGACGCCACTTCGTGCGCATCGACCTGACCGAAGGCAAGACGCTGAGCCTGGCGAATGCCACGAAGCGCGTGCTGCGCGGCCTCGACGACGTGCTCGTGCTCAATGCCTACATCTCCGAGGACATCCCGGAACTGTACGGGAGCTACGTCGAGCAGATCGAGGAGATCCTCCTCGAGTACAAGGCGATCGCCCGCGGGAATGTCCGCCTCGAGTTCATCGATCCGTCGAAGGATCCGGCGTCGGAGGATCTCGTGCGCGGGCTCGGCATCGAGCCGGCGCAGTTCCGTACGATCGCGCGCGACCAGCAGGTGCTTTCGGAGCGCTACTGCGCGCTCGGCATTTTCTACCGGGACCAGCACGAGACGATCAACTTCCGGGATCTGCAGCCGGAGCTCTGGTCGCGGCAGCTCGAGTACCTGCTGACGCGATCGATCCTCACCGTCTCGAAGGGCGAGCCCACGGTGCTCGGCATGATGGCGGAGACGAATCCGCCGCCGCAGCGTGGACAGCAGCCGCCTCCCTCGCAGAACCCGCAGTTCTACGGCTTGCGCGAGCAGCTGCTCAAGGAGTTCGACGTCGTCAACGTCGACTGCTCGAACGGCGATCCCGTTCCCGAGAACATCGATACGCTCCTCGTGATCCGCCCCAGCGACCTGACGCCCCGCGAAGTCTTCGAGATCGATCAGTACCTGATGCGCGGCGGCAAGATCATCTTCATGGTGGATCGTTACGGGATCTACGGTCGGCGTGCCGAGGGAGGGCGCACCGTTCTCGAGGCGAAGCCCTTCGATTCCGGTCTGCTCGACATGCTCGAGTTCCACGGCGTGGTCGTCGGCGAAGGCCTCGTGAAGGACGAACAGTGCGGCAAGATCCCGATGAGAACGCAGGCCCGCATCGGTGGGCTTCCGGTTCTTCGAACGGTTCAGGCGCCGTACGGATACTGGCCGGATGTGCGGGACGACGGCCTCGACGGAAGTCATCCGATCACCGCGTCGTTGCAGTCGGTGTCGTTCCGCTGGCCGTCGCCGCTGTCGGTGACCGAAGAGGGGCGGCTCGGACGCCGTGTGTTCGAGCTCGCGAAGTCGTCCGATCGATCGTGGGTTGAAGCCGAACCGCTCGAGGTTACGCCGAACTCGGCCGCGCTCGAGCCCGAGGCGCCGCTCAACATCGAAACGGGCCCGGAGCTGCTGGCCGTCGTCCTGACGGGCATCTTCGACTCGTTCTACGAAGGCTACGACATGCCGCTCACGCCGGCGGAGGAAGCGGCGCGCGAAGCCGAGAAGGCTGGGGAGGCCGAGGGCTCCGACGATACGGGTGCCGACGAGTCGAGCGACGGTGAAGCGGATCCGCAGGATGGATCCGCGGCGGATGCCGAGGTGACCGACACGAAGCGCGAGATCCTTCTGAAGAGCCCGAAGACGCGAATCATGGTCGTCGGCGATTCGGACTTCGTCTCCGATCCGCCGAGCTCCAACGTCGAGGCGCTGCTCTTCGCCGTGAACGCGGTCGACTGGTTCACCGTGGGCTCGGACCTCATCGAGATTCGAACGCGCGGCCTCGTCGACCGATCCCTGCGGGAGCTGTCGGACGACGAGCGTCGCTGGATCAAGCTCGGGAATATCGCGGGTGTCCCGATCCTCGTCGCGCTGCTCGGCGCGGTGCGGTTCCTCCTGCGCCGTCGAACGCGGCGAAGCGGCCAGGCGGCTCGACCCGCCGCTCCGCCGGCCATGCCGCCGAGCGCGCCGCCCGCCGCACCGAAGGATCCGCCCGCGACACCGCCGACGGCACGGGTGACGCC
>CAZQZX010000274.1:0-8171 GCA_964597885.1 uncultured Planctomycetota bacterium | reverse complement strand
CTCAGCATCTACAACCTCGAGAAGCTCGTGCGCGCGGACGTCGCGGCGCCCGAGGCCGCGCCCGCTCCGCTCTCGCGTCCCGCGATGGCGGACGCGCCGCAGCTGGTCGCCCTGACGCGCGAGCCGGCCCCCGAGCGAGCCGAGCTCCCTTGGGCGGCCATCCTCGGCGGCGTCTGGCTCGCGGGCGTCGCGTTCCTCGCGATCCGCCGGGTGCGGGCGATGCTTCGCTTCCGGTCGCGGTTGCGCCGGTCGGAGCGGCCGGTGTCGGATCCGCGGCTTGCACGCGTTCTCGCGGCCAGCCGCCGTGCGATCGGTGTCCGGTCGTCGGTGGATCTCGTCGAATCGAGCGTCGTGACGAGCCCGGCGCTCGTCGGCATCCTTCGGCCGAAGCTCGTGCTCCCGGTCGGCCTCGCCGCGGTGCTCACGCGTTCCGAGCTGAAGCTCGTCTTCCACCACGAGCTCACCCATCTGAAACGAAAAGACCTTCTCGCGAACACTCTCCTGACCGTGTTGCAGACGCTTCACTGGTTCAACCCGCTGATCTGGCTCGCCGTCGCGCGTTGCCGGATCGATCAGGAGCTCGCGTGTGATGATGCCGTTCTATCCGTCGTTCGACCTGGCCAGCGGACGAGATACGGATTGACCATACTGAAAGTCGTCGAGCGCATGGCGGGGCCCCGGGCTCTTCCCGGCACGGTCGCGCTGCTCCGAGGACAAAACGAAATCGAGAGGAGAATTCACATGATCGCAGGTTACCGACGCCGATCTCGAATCGCGTCCGTGTTCGGCCTCGCGCTGTTCCTCGCGCTCGGCCTGACGGCTCTCAGCAGTGCGACTCCGGCGGGTGCGTGTCCTCCGGAGAAGGGCGAGAAGATCATCGTCCGCGGAACGGGCGACGGCGAGCACCTCGTGAAGAAGTACATCGTCTCGTCGGGTGACGGGGACCGGAAGGTCATCGACCTGAAGGGCGGCGGCACCTGGGTGTCGGACGATAAGCCGCAGACGCGCACGTTCCAGATCGGCAACGAGACGATCGAGATCATCGTTACCGGTGACAAGGACGTCGACGTCCGTCGCAAGGGCGAGCATGACGGCAACCGGCATCACATCATCGAGATCCACACGGGCGACGGCGGAAAGATCGAGCGCAAGCAGATCTGGAGGCATCGCCATGGAGATGCGCACGGGAGCGACCACGATATCGATGTGGACGTCGAGGTGCATCCTTCGCACGGTACGTTCCGCGATCACGGCATCACGGTTCACGGCGACGGCAAGCAGAGCTTCTTCGTGTTCGATGGCGATGCCAAGAACGAGTTTGTGTTCGACGGCGCCGACTTCATGAAGGACGGTGACGCCCGCTTCGAGATCAAGATGCTGAGCGATGACGGGAAGGTGTTCGAGTGGAAGTCCGATGGCGACGGCGCCCCGAAGGGGAACTGGTTCTCCGCGGACGACGGACACGACGGCTCGAAGGGCATGCGCCGCTGGTTCTCCGCCGGTGACGGCGACGATCACGTCTTCTTCGACGCGGACGTCGACGTGAAGGTGCTCGAGGGCAAGGACGGCAACCGCTTCTTCTTGAAGGACGGGAAGGGCGACGTGCGCTTCGACGTCGAGAAGGTCTTCGAGGTCGATACCAAGGGCGGCAACGATTTCTTCTTCTCGGACGGCAACGGGAAGGGCATGAAGAAGGAATATCGATTCGAGTTCGATACTCGCGACTTCTTCGACAAGAAGAACAAGAGCAAGAACAAAGAGAAGAACAAGAACAAGTCGAAGAACAAGAAGACGAGCGACTTCTTCATCTACTCGACGGGAGACGGCGACTTCAAGAAGGTCGAAGCCAAGGATGGCGAGAGCATCTTCTGGGTCTCGCCGGACGGCAAGCACAAGAAGATCGAGAAGAAGAAGATGAAGGCGGAGAGCAAAAAGGAGCGCTCGCTTCGCATCCTCTGAGCCTTATCGCCAAAGACTCTGCACACCACGCCCCGCCGCTTGATTGAGCGGCGGGGCGTTTTTTCGTTTCGTTCCGAGGCCTACCTCGCCCGCGCGAAGCGCCAGCCGAGCACGAGCAGCGCCGCCAGCAGCGCCACGCTCGCCCAGATCCCGGTCGCGGGAACGGGGGCGGGCATCGAGTACTCCACGCGGAGCGTCGGGCGGAAAGAAGCCGTCGGGTTCTCACGCGTGTCGTAGCGACGCACGATCGGGTTCGAGGCCAGCTCGTCGCCGAGCACGCCCCAGCCGAAGTCGTTCGCGGGATCGTCCAGCATCGACTGGACGTCGGCGACGAGCTGCGCGGACGTGAAGGCGTACGTGCCGTTACCCATGATCATCGTGCTCGCGCTTGGCGTGGTCGAGAACGCGCCGCCGGGCGTGCTCCAGAGCGTCCCGGGAAAGAAAGCGTGGAGCCAGGTCGCGTCGTCCGGTTGCGCGGCGGCGCCGATTCCTTCGCCACGGAACCCGAACGAGGCCGCTTCCCCCCAGTCTTCGAGCGTTCGGAAGAGGGTCTGCGTGTGGTCCGGCCCGCGGGTGAGAGAGACGTGGAGCTCGAGCGTCGCGGAGTCGATGATCGCTCCGGCCGGAACCGAGCTCGCGACGTCGAATCTCACGAGCATCCGGCGAATGGCCTCGCCGGGGTTCTGGAGCGTCTGTCCGGCGAAGCCGTGGTTGCCCGAGCCGTTGCTCAGACTTCCGTCGGCGCGCTCGATCAGCGTGTTGTCGGCGACGGACACGATGTCGACCTGCTCGGCGAGCGCGGGGACCGTGACGAGTGCGGCCAGGGCGATCGCGAGACCGAAGCGCGGGAGCGAGCGTGGGGTTTGATTCCTCATGGCGAGTTCTCCTGACGAGTTTCTCCGGATGGGGTGACGGAGTGCGATTCCGAACTGCGCGTTCATGATAGCGGCACCGGGCGTCTCTCGAAACCCCCGCCATCGAACGAGTTGCCCTGCTCTCACTCAAGTTGCTGGCTCCCATCTTCCGATCCTCTGAATCCGAGGCGAGTAAGGGGCCGGGTCCTCCGATCCGGCCGTGGGTGTCGAGCTTCTTCGAAGGGGGCGACATGAGACACCGAGCCGCGCTTCACCGAGTGCTTCGCGCGTCCGAGCGCGAGGCGTGGGCCGCACCGGAGCCGAGAACCCGGACCGCGACGGCGAGGCATCCGCAGATGGCGGACGACCTCCGCCGCCTCGTGTTCCTGATCCTGGCGATCGGTGCGGGGGTCGCGTTCGCACCGTCGGTCTTCGGACACGGCGGGCGGTATCGCGACCCGCGCGGCGCCGTCCCGCCGCCCCCGATCAGCGTCGACCCCCGGGGGCACATCCCGGTTTCCGGTCGAACGCCGCAGCCCCCCGAAGCCGGTCCCAGGCCCGGCGGAGGTACCGAGGGCGGATCCGCGAGCTCGGGCGGCTCGACCGAGAGCGGCGGCGGGGCGGTCGTTGCACCACCGCCACCCCTCGCTCCACGAACACCGACGCGCGCCGGCGGTGCGGCTTCCGGTCCGGGCGGTCGACCGACGGCGACGACGCCGGGTGGTCGCGGGCGCAAGTCGCGCTCCGGTTCGGCGGCCGAGGGATGGGAAGTCTGGTGGGAGCACAACCAGGCGCCGCTCTTGAACCTTCGCGAGCGACTCCTCGAGAGCGCCGGGATCTCGGGCTCGGCGGATTGGCTGCTCGGACATCGGAGCAAGAGCGACGCATACGAAGCCGAGCGACTGTCCCATCGCGGCGTCCGCGAAGACGTCGTGCCGATCCTGACGCGTGCTCTCGGCGATCCGTTCTTCGACGTGCGCGCCGCAGCGGTGATCGCCCTCGGAAAGACCTGCGAGCCGACCGCTCTCGAAGCGATCCTCGTGGCGCTTGGCGATCCGCACCCTCAGGTGTCCGAGTCGGCGAGCCTCGCGCTCGGTCTCCTCGGTCTCCCCGAAGCGATTCCGTCCCTCCTCGATCTGGCCTACGATCGGAACGCGGGGCGACGCCTTTGTCGACGCGCGAACGGTGTTCCGTTCCGAACGCGCGCCTTTGCAGCGATCGGCGTCGGGCTGATCGGCGATGCGGATTCGGCGGACGCGCTGCTCGCGCTCGCCGACTCGAAGCGTGCGGAGCGACACCTCGACATCCCCGTCGCGGCCGTGACGGCGCTCGGTCTCCTGTCGGACCGGGATCCGCTCGTGACGGCGGGCCTCGCCGATATCGTGCGCGATCGACGCGCGGCGGACGTGCTGCGAAGCGCGGCCGTCGTCGCCCTCGGCCGACGCGAGGATCCGGAAGCCACGCCGGCGATCCGACGCGCGCTCCGCGACTCGAGCCTCGTCGTTCGACGCTCGGCCGTGCTCGCACTCGGCCGTGTCGCCGATCCCGAAGACGAGACCTCGTACGCGATGCTTCGTGCGATCGCGCTGAAGGGAAGCGATTCGCTGTCGCGCAACTGGGCGTGCATCGCGCTCGGGCGCATGGGAGCGGCGGCGGCCGAGAAGCCGCTGAAGGAGCTGGCTTTCAACGGCAGCGGGGCGCTCCAGGCATTCGGCGCGCTCGGCCTCGCTCTATGGGGCAAGGCCACCGACGACACCACCGTCGGCGTCGCGCTTCGATCCGGACTGACGCGCGTACGCAGCGAGAGCACCCTCGGCGCGTTCGCGATCGCACTCGGCATCCTCGGCGACGCGACCGCCGAAGACGACCTTCTACGCCTGCTGCGAACGTATCGCTCGCCCGAACTGCGGGGCTACGCGGCCGTGGCCCTCGGCATGATCCAGGCGCGCGGAGCCGTCCCCGAGATCCGGGAGCTCGTCGGCGACTCGGGCGGATCGCCGTGGCTGCGCAAGTCCGCCGCGATCGCGCTCGGCCTCGTGGGAGATCGCGACGCGGTCGATCTGCTCGTTCGGGTCGTCGAAAGCGCGCGCACCGAGTACGTGCAGAGTGCCGCCGCGCTCGCCCTCGGATTCATCGGCGATCGCTCGTCGGTGCCGGTGCTCGAACGTCTGATGACCTCGCGCGCCGTGATTCCGGAACTGGCTCGCGCGCAGGCGACGGTGGCGCTCGGTGTCGTGGCGGCGGCGCGTCCTCTTCCCGCGCTGCACGTCCTCGCGGTCGACGCGAACTACCGCGCGCTCGTCGAGTCGCTCGCGGAGATCCTCACCTTCTCCTGAGCCTGAACCGAAGTCGGCCCTCGGCTTGCCCGAGCGCTCTACGCCTGCACGCGAAAACGCGTGACGACCGCGGCGTGGTCGGAAGGGAACTCGGGAAAGCTGCGCTTTGGGTTGGAGGGGTGGTGCGTGAGGACGTCGGATTCCGCGATGCCTAGCTTCCGGCCGTACGCGTAGATGTAATCGATTCGCGTATAGGGATCGCGGTACTTTGGCTCGGGGTTCTCGTCGACGGGGACGAAGCCCTTGTCGGCTTCGTAGACGAAGCCCATGCCTACCGTCGTCCAGGTATGGCCGTAGGTGTCGGGGCGGATCTCGGGATGGGCGGCGCGATACGTATCGGTGAACCCGAGGTCGGTCATGGCCTTCGACGTCTTGATGGGAAGGTCTCGCGCGTGGTTCAGTCCTGCGCGCTTCGTCTCCTCGGTGTGGTCGAGGTGCGAGACGCAGTTGAAATCGCCCGCGACGATGAGCGGGACGGCTTCGGCGTTGGCGTAGTCCTTCTGGAACCGGGGATGTTCCAGGAGCTGCTGGACGTGCTCGTACCGGTTGTCGTCACCCCGCGTGAACTCCTCATCCGAGACCTGCGGGTTCTTGATGTCGACGATATGGCGTCCGCCGCTGGTGAGCCAGATGTCGTAGACCCGAACGCGTTGCCCTCCCGGCAGGGTCACGGTCGCTGCGATGAAGGAGAAAGGATTGAGGCCTTCGAGCAGCTCGATTTCCGAGAGGGGGTAGCGGCTGAAGATGCAGAGGTTGGCGGAAGCGGATTCGGTGTGGTACTCGAAGCCGAGGGACTCGGCGATGTCGGCGGCGGAACCGTAGGTCTCGATCATGGCGACGACGTCGGCTCGGCTGTCGCGAACGATCTCGATCATGCGTTCACGGGCCGTCTTCCCGTCGATGCTGTAGCGCGGATCTTCGTTGAGGCGTCCCCAGATGTTCCAGGTCATCACCGTCAGCTCGGACCGGGAAATGTGATGCGGCCGGATCCGGGGCGTAACGGACTGTCGAGCCGGCCGTCCTTGGCGTGCGAAGTAGTCGAGCTCTTCCGGTGACTTTCCTCGCCAGTCGGCGGCTCGGCCCGTGATGTGGACCGTGGCGGAAGCAGGGTCGACGGTCACGGTCGAATACAGGGGGGCCGTGTAGTAGGCCATCCTCGCTTCGCCGCCGACCCAGTAGTAGGACGCGGAATTGAAGTGCACATAGGGAACGCCGTCCACCTGCTCGTAGGCGTCCAGGTGGCTGTGGCCGTTCATGCAGAGGACGATCTTCGACCGGAATCGGGCCAGGAGAGCTTGGATGGTAGCGGCGTTATCGACCGCCGCCGAGCCCGCGAGCGGTTGATGGCTCAGGATCAGGATCGGTTTCTCGGATCCGGAGAGCTCGCCTTCCAACCATTCGAGCTGGCGCGGTCCGATGTAAGAGGGGTAACCGCCGCGGTGCGTGGGCGACCCGGCGTCGTTTCCGTCGAGCACGAGGATTCGTAGCCCTCCGATATCCCGGCGATAGAAGCTCGACGTGATGCCCCAGGCGGTGTAGCAGTCCTCGCGGGTGAGTCCGAAGTCGAACTCGTGGTTGCCGATGACGTGGAGGGTGGTCTCGTGTGCGGCATTGAAGCGGTCGGCGAAGTGCTGGTGCTTGGCGTCAGGGTACGCGAAGTCGCCGAGTTGCACGAGCGCATCACACGACTCGGCCTTCATGTCGGCCAGGAACGCGTCGAGTCGCTTGGTGGCATCTTCAGCCAGTCCGCCGTGAAGGTCTGCAATGACGCCCAGTCGCGTGGGTCCGCCCGGTGGTTGCCGCCTGGCGAAAGACGGCAGCGGGAAGGTGAGCGAAGCGCCGGCGGCGCCGAGGATCTTCAGTGCGGAACGGCGGCTGATCCTGCGATCCATGACTCCCTTCTCGTGGCGAGTCGCGCTCCCCACGAGCCTACCGATCGCGCCGACGGTGTCCGCTTCGATGCGGTCGGTAGCCGACGCCCTTGCCTTCGCCGCCGGCCTTCGCGCGCTCTTCGCGCTTGCGGCGTCCGCTTCCCGAGAGCGCGTCCTGCGCCTGCTTGCGACGTCGCTCGAGAGCGGCCTTCGGTGGCTTCGACGGAATGAGGCAGTCGCATCCCTCACCGATCAGGTCCTTGCGACCGGCAGCGAGCAGCGCCGCGCGCACGTCGAAGTAGTTCTCCGGCTTGAAGAACTGCAGCAGCGCTCGCTGGAGCTTTCGATCGCGCATGTGCTTGGCGATCGCGACGGGCTTCTTGGTGTGCGGGTCGAGGCCGGTGTGGTACATGCACGCGGCGATGTCGAACGGGCTCGGGATGAAGTCCTGGACCTGGTCCGGCTTGTAGTGGTTGCGCTTCAGGAAGAGGGCCAGGTCGATCATCGCGTCGAGGTCGCTGCCGGGGTGGCTCGCGATGTAGTACGGGATCAGGTACTGCTTCTTGCCCGCGTCGGCCGAGGCCTTCTTGAACTTCTTGTCGAACTCGACGAAATCGTCGGGGCCCGGCTTCTTCATGAGATCGAGGACGCGCGCGTCGGTGTGCTCGGGCGCGACCTTCAGATAACCGCCCACGTGATGCTCGACGAGGTCGGCGATGTACTCGGGGTCGCGGCGGGCGAGGTCCATGCGGATGCCGGATGCGACGAACGCTCGCTTCACGCCCGGCTCCTCGCGGACCTCCTTCATGAGCTTCTTCAGCGGTCCGTGGCTCGTGCCGAGGAGCTTGCAGATCGTCGGGTGCACGCAGCTCAGCCGGCGACACACCTTCTCGACTTCGGGCTTCGTGCAGCGCATCTCGTACATGTTCGCGGTCGGTCCGCCGATGTCGCTGATCACGCCCTTGAAGTCGGGCTCCTCTTTCATGCGCCGCACTTCGTCCATGACGGACTTGCGGCTGCGGCTCTGGATGATGCGGCCTTCGTGCGCCGTGATCGAGCAGAAGGTGCAGCCGCCGAAGCAGCCGCGCATGATCTGCACCGAATCGCGGACGACCTCGAACGCCGGGATCTTCGCGCCGCCGTAGGACGGG
>CAZQZX010000273.1:0-8202 GCA_964597885.1 uncultured Planctomycetota bacterium | reverse complement strand
GGATGCATGATCGTCGACATCGGCGGCGGCACGACCGAGGTCGCGGTGCTCAGCATGGCGGGTATCGTCACGTGCCAGAGCATCCGCGTCGCGGGCGACGAGCTCGACGAGGCGATCATCCACCACCTTCGAAAGAACTACAACCTCCAGATCGGCGAGCTCACGGCCGAGCGCATCAAGCTTGCGGCCGGATCGGCGGCGCCGCTCGAGGAGGAGTTCCAGATCGAGGTCAAGGGACGCGACCTGGTCGCCGGTCTTCCGCGCAAGACGCTCATCAGCACCGAGGAGGTGCGTGAGGCCATGCGCGAGCCGCTCGGCATCATCATCGATGCGATCAAGAGCACGCTCGAGAAGACCGATCCCGAGCTCGCGGGCGATATCGTCGAGCGAGGAATCACGCTCGCCGGAGGTGGGGCGCTCCTCGGAGGGCTCGACCAGCGCATCGAGAAGGAGATCGGACTGCCGGTCACCATCGCCGAAGATCCGCTGACCTGCGTGGCTCGCGGCACCGGAGCGATCCTGTCGCACATCGGTCTGCTGCGGGCGATCCTCGCCGTCAACGAAGACGAGTAGTCGCGAGGTCAGGGAGGGAGGCTTCGATGCGTGGCCGGTTCTACCGACGCCACGGCTGGCTCGTCGAAGGCGTCGCATTCGCATTGCTCGTGGTAATCGCGGTCCGTGTGCTTCCGTTACGCGGTCTCGTGGATTCCCTGCTCGCGGCGCGTTCGAGCGCGCCGGTCGCGGCGGCGAGCCTTTCGGACATCGCTTCGCTCGGTCGTGCGCACCGGCTGGCCGAGGCCGACTTGCGGACCGAGAGCGGGGATACAAGGCAAGGCCCTACGGTCAGCAACCATACGGCCCCTCCCGCGTTCGTGCTCGAGCAGCACCGCGTGTCGATCGAACATCTTCCCGCGCTCGGCTATCCGGGGTTCGTGCCGAGCAGCGTCGTCGAGACGTCGGTCAAACCGGCGGGGCCGTTTTGCATCGACTGTGGTACGGATGACGGCGTTCGCGTCGGGGATCCGGTCCTCTTCGCGGACGCGCTCGTCGGTCTCGTGGAGGACGTGGGCGCGAGGTCGAGCGAGGTCCGGCCGATCTCGGACCCGGGCTTTCGTTTCGCGTCGACGCTGCACGCCGAAGCCGCACGACATCGAGAGGCCGTGCCCCGCTTCGCCGTGACCGGCAGCGAAGCCTACCCGGGGTGGCTCGAAGTCCGCATCCACCCCGACTGGGGACGCCTCGGGGAGGGGGTCGCGGTCGTGACCGCGCGCGACCCGCGGGATTCCGTACCCACGGGCTTGCGACTCGGTACTGTGCGCGAGCGATACGATCGAAGCGAGCGCATGATCCGGCGGTGCGACGTCGCTCCGGCAGCCACTCCTCGCGCGCTGATCCGGGTGGTGGTGCTCGCATCGGAGATGCCGAGAGAAGACACGCCGGGCTCGCCTTACGTCGCCGCGGGACGCGCATCCTTCGAGCGCTTCCGCGATCGACCGTACCGCGACGACGGTCTCGAGCGACGGTGGCTGCGGGTGAGTGCACGTCTCGGCACGATCGGCGATCTCTCGCCGCACCGCCGATCGGCGACGCTCGACCGAGGCCGAAGAGACGGCGTGGTGTCCGGGGCTTGCGTCGTGAAGGACGGATGCCTCCTCGGGATCGTCGAGCACGTGACGGCACGTTCGTCCCGGTTCCGACGTCTCGGCGACCCGGGCCTTCTCGTGCCCGCGTTCGTGCCGGGAGCGCGGAGCCTCGGGCGGCCGCATTCGATCGAGTCGGTCGGCTTCGCAGGGGGGCAGGCCCTTCTGCGGATCGTTCCCGCGTCGAGCGATCGCGTGACGGCGAGCGATCTGGCGGACGGCGACGAAGTCGTGACGCGCGGGCGGACCCCGGCGATCCCGGCCGGACTGCGCGTCGACCTTTCGGATCCGGCGCTCGTGCTGGACGGTGCGGGGGCACGGAGCGTCATCGGCCGTCCCTTCCTCTTCGGCGGGGCGCGCGTCGAGATCTGGGTCCCGCGGGACGAACGGGAGGAGCGACCGTGAAGCTCCGTCCGCTAGGCGGCTGGATGGGATGGCTCGTCCTGGTCTCGCTGACCGTCTGGACGCAGGCGAGCTTCTTCGGCGATCGACCCGCGGCGCCGGTGCTGCCGCTCATCCCGATCGTCTTTCTCGGGCTTCGCGTGCGACGCGAGCGCTTGCTTCCCGCGGCCAGTGTGGCCGGCGGCGTACTGGCACTCGGAACGGTCTCCGGGCCCGTAATCCCCGTCGTCCTGCTCAGCGGGCTTGCGATCCTGATCGCGTCGCTTCGACCGTTCGTGTACCGCGATCATCCGGCGACGCAAGTGCTCGTCCTCGCGTTCGCGACGCTCGTGTTCCGCTTCGCCGATCTCGCGCTCCAGCATCCGGTCTTGCACGCGGAGGTCCTCACGCCGTCGGTCTTGCCTTCCCTCACGTCTTCGCTCGTCACGGGGGTGGTGGGATTCCCGGCGTTCGTGCTGCTCGAGCGGACCGGTACCTGTCGACGGTGGTGGACGAAGCCCGGCTTCGAGGGGGGCCTATGAAACCTCGGCATCGGATTCTGATCTTGCAGGGGCTCGTGCTCGTGGCGGTGACCGTGCTGGTCGTCCGCCTGCATGAGGTCCAGATCGTCGAAGGCTCGGGTTACGAGGAGACGGCCGAGGAGCGTCTCATCCACGAGGAACGAAGCGTGGCGCTGCGCGGGTCGATCTTCGATCGGGACGGCGTGCCGCTCGTCCGCAGCGAGCCCGCGTATCACCTCGGCGTGCGCGTCGAGTATTTCCGGCGTTCGAGCCCATCCGGGATCCTGCACTCGGTACTCGACGCGGTCCGCGGGGCGATCGAAGAGAATCGGCGGCCTGTCGCCATCCCGTACGCCGAACTGTTTGCCGACTCCGAGCGATTCGTGGACGTGCTGCTCCGGCACTGCCGGAAGTCGGATCTGCTCCGCGTTCCCGATCGATGGTACCGCCACGAGATCTACGAGCGCCTCGTCGTCCTCCTCGAGCTGCCGTCCAAGCGCGAGCTCGTACGGGCGATCGAGGACGCCGCCTCGGACGAGACGCTCGAGGAGATCGTGCTCGATGCGCCGGGCGGCCCACTGCAGAGCGAACCCTACCGCGTCGCGATCGCGGCGCTCGACCGCGAGCGGGAACGGCTGACCGAGCTCGCCCTGCGCCTCGAACAGCGGCTCGATTGGCTGATCGACCGGGTCGCGGGCACGTTCCGACGGGCGGACTCGGGTTTCGCGCGCGACGTCGAGCGAGCCGTGGCCGAGCGGATGGAGGGCGACCCGGAAACCGACGAGGCGGCGGCGCGACGAACCGCGCGACGCGAAGCGTTTCGCGATCATCCTTTCCGGATCCGGGACCTCGCACGCCGCATCGACCACGTGGACGCGTTGGATCTGTTCCTGCGCGCGGACGAGTACCCGGGCTTCTCGGTGCGGGAGGATCAGTCGCGGCAGCTTCTGGCCGGTGCTCCCGTGCATCTGATCGGGAACGTGATCGAGCTGACGAAGGATCGGATCGACGCGGGGACGCGCGAGCTCGAAGAAGTGCGACGGGGCGAGCGCACGGCTTCGCCCCGCAGCCTGGCGTGGGCCGAGCATCTCGACTCGCTCGAGGAGCCGCGCGGGCGATCGATCGGCATCTCGGGTCTCGAACGCTCGCTCGATCCCGTGTTGCAGGGGCGGCCGGGCGAGGCGACCATCCGTCGCGACTACCACGGACGCGCCGAAGAGGTGCTCAAACTGGAGCCGGCGATCCCGGGCTGTGATGTGCACCTCACGCTCGACGCCGGACTGCAGTCCGATGTCGAAGGGATCCTCGCGAGCTGGCTCGAGGATCTGCACCAGGCGGGGTCGGTGATCCTGATGGATCCGTCCGACGGGGCGATCCGCGCGATGGCGAGCTTCCCCGCGCCGGCGAGTATCGAGAACGAGCGGGACATCGCCCCGCGTCGCGACGATCCGAACCGATCGCTCCTCAACCGGAGCGTGAAGCGGGCGCCGTTCCCGTATCCCGGGTCGACGTTCAAGATCGTGGCGGCTGCGGCAGCCCTCGAGGAGGGGCTCGTCACGAGACGTTCGACCTACCCTTGCCCGGGGCACTATCCGGGCGTGAAGAAGGGCTTCGGGTGCCTCGGTGTCCACCACGACATCGCGATCGATCGTGCCATGATCAAGTCGTGCAACGTCTACTTCTACTTCGTCGGGCAAGAGCTCGGCGGGGAGCGGCTGGCGGCGTGGGCGCGGCACTTCGGCTTCGGCGAGCTCACCGGGATCGAGCTGTTCGAGGACCCCGGCTTCGTTCGATCCCCGTCGAATCGCCTTGGACGACCCTGGCTCCGCGGGGACCCTTGGTTCCTCGCGATCGGCCAGGTGAACGTGGAGGTGACGCCGCTCCAGGTCGTGCGCATGGCGGCCGCGATCGGGAACGGCGGCACGCTCGTTCGGCCGCATCTCGTGGAGTCGGGCGGGGTGAGCGATACGCTCACGAACGTACCCGCGCGCTCGCTCGACCTGCAGCCTTCGACCCTCGCGGCGCTCCAGTCCATGATGCGGAACGTCGTGAAGGACGGCGAGGGCGGAACGGCCGAAGATCAGGGGCTCGATGTATTCGAGGCGGCCGCGAAGACGGGGACGGCCGAGACTGCACAGAACAAGCCGACCCACGCGTGGATCGTCGGGTACGCGCCGGCGAGCAACCCCCAGGTGGCGTTCGTCGTGTACCGTGAGCTGTGCGATCTTCACGGCGGGGAGGGAGCAGGCCCCATCGCCGCGGAGTGCCTCGAAGCGTTCTTCGCCCGGGAGTCCGCGCGATGATGCTGCCGTCGCTCGAGACGCTGAAGGATCGACTGTCTCGATTGCACTGGCCGACGATCGTCATCGCGGTCGGACTCTACGCGGTGGGCCTCGTCGCCATCTACCAGGCGGAAGCCTTCGAAGAACGTTCGATCGCGCGTCTCTCGGCAGTGAAGCAGATCGTCTGGGGTGGGCTCGCCGCATGCGTCCTCGCCTCGCTTCTCGTGCCGCACTTGCGATTCTTCGAGCGCCATGCCTTCGTGTTCTACGGCATCGGTCTGGCGCTGCTCGTGGCCGTCTTGCTGGCGGGAACGGTCAAGAACAACGCGCAGCGGTGGATCGACCTGAAGTTCATGCTTCTGCAGCCTTCGGAGCCGATGAAGATCGCACTCGTGCTCGCCGTGGCCCGCGTGCTCTCCGTGCCGACGGAGCGACGCTCGGTCTCGTTCGCGATCGCCGCACTCCTGACCGCGGTGCCGCTCCTCCTGATCGTGCGGCAGCCCGACCTCGGCACGGCGCTGCTGCTCATCCCGACCACGGGCGTGCTCGTCTTCCTGTCGGGGCTTCGCTGGCGGACGGTGGCGGTTCTCGCGATCGTGGCGGCGGTCAGCGCACCGCTCGTCTTCATGTTCGGGTTGAAGCCGTACCAGCGCGAGCGCATCGTCTCGTTCCTCGATCCCACGGTCGACAAGCTCGGCGACGACTACCAGCTCCACCAGTCGCTCGTCGCGATCGGGTCGGGACGGATGACTGGCGTTCAGGATCGCGAGCTCCTCGAGTCGATCCTGTTCCGGGTGCCCGAGCGACAGACCGACTTCGTCTTCTCGGTCGTTGGGGCCCGCTTCGGGATGCTCGGCACGGCGACATTGGTCTTCCTGCAGGGGCTCCTGGTGCTCTCGCTCTTCCAGGTCGCGGCCGGGGCTTGCGAGCCGTTCGGGCGGCTGGTGGCTGCGGGGGTGGCGGTGATGCTCGGGATGCAGGCGTTCCTGAATCTCGCGATGACCATCGGCTATGCGCCGATCACCGGGATCCCGCTGCCGCTGGTCAGCTACGGCGGGTCGTCGCTGCTCACGACGGCGGTCGCGCTCGGCCTCGTGCTCAACGTGAGCACGCTGCGCCGACCGATGCTCGGGGGCCACACCGGCTGAGCCGGCCGCCGGAGCGGCGGGGGCATCGATGGCACGGGGCATCGATGGCACGGGGCATCGCGGTTGCCGGTGCCGCGAGCGGGCAGTATGATGCTCGCGGTCGTGCCACCGGTGGCACGGGAGCACGGAGGGCGGCGGCGTGGACGACAACCCCTTGCGCGGAATGGCACTCGGTCTCGTGGAGACGCGTGGCAACGTGGGGGCGGTGGAGGCTGCCGACGCCATGACGAAGGCGGCCCGCGTCGTGCTTTTCGGCCAGCATCACGTCGGTGGCGGGTACACGACCGTGCTCGTGCGCGGGGATGTCGGGGCGGTGAAAGCCGCGACCGACGCCGGTGCATCGGCGAGCCGCCGCGTGGGCGAGCTCGTCTCGGTGCACGTGATTCCACGACCCGACGATCAGGTCGAAGCGATCCTTCCCGGGGTCGATTCGGTCGTGCTCCCTTCCGCCTCGGCCGGCAGCTCCATCCCGGTCGCGTCGCGGGTTCGCCCCGAGGACCTCGTGTCGCTGAGCGTCAGCGATCTGCGCCGACTCGCCCGCGGTCTTCCCGAGATCGGACTCTCGGGCCGCGAGATCAGCATGGCCAACAAGGAAACGCTGATCTCCGCGCTGCGCCGCGTCCTCGAAGGCCCAACCCCGGGGAGCGACTAGGCGATGGATAGCGATCTCGTCTCGATCCAGGAAGCTCGCAACGCGATTCGCGCCGCGGGTTCGGCGCGGGCCGTACTGGCGCGGCTCGACCAGGCCCAGACCGACGCGATCGTGGCCGCGATGGCGGCGGCGGCGCTTCGCCAGTCGGAGCACCTCGCGCGTCTCGCCGTCCAGGAGACGGGATGCGGCCGGTACGAGAGCAAGGTCCAGAAGAATCGATTCTGCTGCGAGGAGCATCACGAGCACCTGCGCGGCCTGAAGACGGCCGGGATCATCGCGCGCGATGACGAACGGCGCGTCTACGAGATGGCCGAGCCGGTCGGGATCGTTGCGGCGATCATCCCGATGACGAACCCGACGTCGACCACGATCTACAAGGCGCTGATCGCGATCAAGGCGCGCAACCCCATCATCTTCAGTCCGCATCCGCGGGCGGTCGGTTGCATCCGTGAGACGGCGGGGATCCTTGCCGACGCGGCGATCGGGGCCGGCGCTCCGCCGACGGCGATCCAGTGCATGGGCAGTCCCACGCTCGAGGGGACGCAGGCCCTGATGCGCCATCCGGACACCGGCGTGATTCTCGCCACCGGGGGCCCGGGACTCGTGCGCGCGGCGTACAGCTCCGGGAAGCCGGCGTTCGGGGTGGGGCCGGGCAACGTTCCGGCCTACGTCGATCGGTCGGCCGATCCCGATGCGGCGGCCCGCGCGATCATCGCGAGCCAGCGTTTCGACAACTCGCTCGTGTGTGCGTCGGAGCAGTCGCTCGTGATCGACGCGCCGGTTCGAGACGAAGTCCTCGCGGCGTTCGTCAGGCACGGTGCGCATCTGTGCGATGCGGAGGAGACGCGCATGCTCGAGCGTCTCGTCGCGCCGCACGGCTCGCTCAACACGGCGATCGTCGGCCAGGACCCGTGTGTGCTCGCGAAGATGGCGGGCTTCTCGGTCCCCGAATCGACGACGGTGCTGCTCGCGGAAGCCGGTGGCGTCGGGTCGGAGCATCCGCTTTCGATCGAGAAGCTCGCGCCGATCCTCGCCGTCTACACCGAGCGGGACTGGCGAGCGGCGTGCAAGCGATGCCACGAGATCCTGTCGTTCGGCGGCATGGGGCACACGCTCGCCCTGCACGCGACCGACGAGGCGGTGATCTGGGAGTTCTTCCGCGAGAAGCCGGCCTACCGCGTCCTCGTGAACGCACCGTCGAGTCAGGGCGCGGTCGGCTTCGCGACGCGACTCGCACCGTCGATGACGCTCGGTTGCGGATCGGCGGGCAACAACATCACCTCGGACAACATCACGGCGACGCATCTGATCAACATCAAGCGCCTCGCCTTTCTGGCAGACGGTTTCGCGATGCCGGTCGAGGGGCCGGGCGGACGTTCCTTTGCGAGCGGCGAGCCCGCGCGCGCCGGCGCGACGCAGCCGACCCTCGCGGCGGGAGCCCCACCGGCCGAATCCGGCGGGGCGGTCGCGGGTCGAGACGGGACGCGTCCCGAGCCGGGCCGCGAGGGAGGCACGGCGGGCGGCTCCCGTGTGACGCCGCCGCTCCAGTTCCCCGACATCGCGGGGGGGCCGTCGAAA
>CAZQZX010000272.1:1779-8273 GCA_964597885.1 uncultured Planctomycetota bacterium | reverse complement strand
CAATCCAGGCGCCGCGGCACCGAGCGTGAGCACGGCGAGCAGCACGAGGAGCGGGCGGCGGGGGATCGGATTCTCGGTCATGGTCGGCCTCCTCCAGTCGATTCGGGGCGCTCCCGAAGGTGCGCGATCGCCGCCCGGGCTGCTGGCTCGGGTCGGCGTGTCCACTCGACTGTACCGCGATCCGCCGCCCGGAGTTTCGCGCGAATCGGGCGAATCTGCGCGACCGGCCGGTCGGAAACGCGGTGTCGGCGTGGGAAAGCGTCTGCCGCAAACCGGTTTGGGTGGATGGAGACCGCCCTTTTTCGCTCAGCTTCGGGAGGCCGTCCTTCCGATAAGGGCGAAGGGCCCGGGTCGGGCTCTGTCTCGAGTAACAGGGCTATTTCTTCCCTCCTGCGGGAGGCTGACGGAGGCGGACGGATGAGCGAGATGCATCGTCGACAGTTTCTGGGTGGTGGGCTTGCGGCGGCCGCGGGTCTGATCGTCGGGGGAAGCGCCACGGGCGCGCGCGCGTCGGAGGCTTCCGACAGCTCAGCGGTCGATGCCGCGAAGACGCAGGCGATGCCGACGGCGATCATCGACGAGGTCACCGGCCCGAATGCCGACGGCGAGATCCGGCTGCCCGAGCTCGGCTTCGAGGCGGACAGCGGGCCGTACGCGCCTCAGCTCGACTGGAAGCTCTTCGACGCCCATTACTCGCGTCATCACAAGGGGCACGTCAAGCGACTGAACAGCGCGCTCAAGGAGTACGACGGCCTGCGCAAGAAGGGCGTCGAGTACCTGGTTCGCAACGTGAAGACGATCCCGTCGGCGATCCGCCGGCAGGTTCGCAACCACGGCGGCGCGCACCTCAACCACACGCTGTACTGGCGGAACCTCCAGCCGGCCGGCGTGAGCAAGCCGTCCACCGAGTTCGTCCGCGCCCTCGGCAAGTCGCGAATGAGCTTCGAGATGATGTGCGACCAGTTCTTCGCGCCGAACCTCTTCGGAAGCGGATGGAGCTTCATCGTTGTCGACGTGGGCGGGAAGCTCGCGACCACGACGACCAAGAATGAAGACAGTCCGCTGATGGACGGGCTCATTCCGATCGCTGCTCTCGACCTGTGGGAGCACGCCTACACGGCTCAGTATCACGACCGTCGTCGCGAGTACCTCGACGCCATGCGCCGCCTGATCGATTGGAAGAAGGTCAGCGAGCGCCATTCGGCGGCCGTCGCCCTGCAGGCCGCGAGCGCCAAGGACGACGCCGCGAAGTAGCCGGACCCGCTCGGAGAGGACGCGGACCGACCAGGATGGGCCACCACCCTGACCGGTCCGCGAGTGCAGAGAAGAGCGTGCCGCCGCGCCTGGCGAAAGGACGCGACGGCAAGCAGTAGGTTGGACTTAGTGCTCCAGATACTTCGGGAGCGGGGCTCCACCCTCGGCGCCCACGGCGGGCAGGTGGAAGATGCGATCGCCAGAGGTGATCGACGACTGCGCGCCGACCGTACCGTTATGGTCCCCCTTGTGCCCGTTGCGGATAAAGCACTCGGGGTGATCGAACGGCGCCTTCTGCAGCAGCACGCGTTCGTCGGTGAGCGTTTCCATGAAGGCGATGACCGCGTTCATGTCGGCATTCGTGAGACCGAGCTCGACGATGTCCGGGTCGAGGTTCATGATGTTGTGCTCGTGGAAGTTCCCGCCTCGGTTGTAGAAGCGCATGACCTCCTTGAGACTCTTCATGCCACCGTTGTGCATGTAGGGCGCGGTGAGCGCGATGTTCAGCAGGATCGGCGTCTTGGCCGCGCCGTCGACACCGGTACCCTCGTTCGCACTCACCGGGGGAGACGGCATGAGGTTGTCGAAGTCCTCGAAACCCTTGAGCACGTCGATGCCCTGCTGCGCCTGACGCGTCCAGGAGAGCGGCAGCCCGCCCGGGTTGATGTCGGCACCTCGAAGGATGTCCTCCTCGGTCGGACGGACACCGATGTTGTAGAAGCCGCCGTCGTAGAGGATCGGCTCGATCGCCTCGTAGGTGCCTCGCGTCACCCCGTCGACCACGAATCGGTAGGTACCGATCGGAAGGTTGCGGGCGAACGCGTCGAGGTGGATGAAGCAGTTGTCGTCGACGCTCAGGGTCAGCTCGACCAGCGGATCGAACGTCTCCGAGAACGGCTGCGGGTTCATGAAGCCGTTGAAGCCGTCGTCCTCGCAGTCACCCGGGACGCCGGGGAGCGTGAACGTGAACGTCGGGTTCGAGGCGTTGTCGGGGATGACCTCGACGAGCGCGCCCCGCGGATCCCAGCCGTCCATCGGTAGCTCGCGGGCGTTGACGTTCTCGAGATCCGAGTTGAACCGAAGCTCACGCAGGAACTGGCCGAAGCGGCTCTCCATGCGCTCGATGAAGCCCTCGAACTGACCCGGCTCTTCCTCGAAACCGAGCTCGGGAATCGTGGCCGAGCTGAAGAACGGGCCGCTGTGGCAGTTGACGCACTTGCCGTCGGGGATCCCTTCGTTGGCCGGGTCGGACCCAAAGAAGATGCGCATGCCGCGGAGCTCCTCATCGGTCGGCGCGACCCGGCCCGTGAGGAACTCCTCGAAGCGAGTCTCGTGCGGGATGAGCGTCTGCTCGTAGCACTGGATGGCGAGGCCGAAGAAGAGCGAGAAGTTCGCTTCCATCATCGTGTACTCGCCGTCGACCAGCGGGCGATCCGGCATGTCCAGGATGACGTGCTTGCCGCCGGCGTCGAACGAGACCATCTTGTCGTCGCAGCGCCACCATCGGCCCTTGAACGCGTCCTTGATCATGCGATCGTAGCGGACGGTCAGTCCCTTGGCGGGAAATCGCGAGCAGTCGCCCAGGACCGAGTCGGTCTTCGAGACGAGCTGCTGGCGGAGCGGCCGGATCGCGAGCATCTTGCGGCCGATGTCGGCCCAGACGCGGCCCGCGGCCGACATCTCGAAGCCCGAGAGCGGAGGCCCGACGGCCTGCGACGCGAGCGACGAGTAAGGGATCTCGATGCGCCGCGTTCGAAGCTCGTCGACGCCGTCGACGCGCTTGCAGTGCAGCACCTTGGCGTCCTCGTCGAGGCAACCGAACGGCGTCACGCCGTTGAAGATGAAGTCGGCGCGACCATCCCAGAACTGCTCGATGTTGCCGACGGCTCCGATGACGGTCGGCGAGTTTCGCGGCTCGACCTTGCGCGTGATTCGATCCTCGACCCGGAAGATCGGGTCGTCGACCTCGGCGAAGTCGTCCTTGACCCTGCCCGGCGTGATGCCGAGAAACTCGAGCATGAACGTGCCGGCCGACGAGACGACGTCGTTGTTGTCGCGCGTCATCTCGGAGAACCGATCGCGGTGATCGGCGAATGCCGTGTGCGGGTGGTTCTTCGCCTTCAGCTGGAAGTTCGGGCCGGTGCCTGGGAAGAACTCGGAATCACCGGCGAGTCCTCCGGGATTGAGCTGGTTGCGCGAGCGACTGTCGGCTCCCGCATTGAAGTGGCAGGACGCGCACGCGATCTTGCCATCGCTTCCGACCGACATGTCCCAGAAGAGGGCCTTGCCGAGCTTGATGGCGGCGTCCTTGTCGCGGAGGAACGAGTTGATGTTCGGCGCTTGCGGGACGACGTAGTCTTTCAACGAATGCGGTAGATTCCCGGGAAGCTGTGCGTTTGCTGCTGACGCCACCAGCAGCAACAGGCTTCCGACGAGCACCGCGTGGCCACGGAATGTGCTCATACCCTTCCTCACTTTTCAATCGAAAATCCCCAGGGCGCGGACCCGCGAACCGTCGGATCCCAGTCTCCGACAGAGTGCTGCTGAGGCCGCATGAGTTCCCGAAGGTATCGGAGTGCACGACGACGCCGCAAGCGCCATTTTGGCGTTCACGACAACGTTTCTCCGACATCTCAGATTGATAGAAGGGTGCCGCTCAGAGGTGTTTGGTTCCCCCCTTTTCATAACGGGGAAGACTCCCTGATACACGGGGGTCATAGAGGGGAATTCCCCCTGATGCAGGAGCATCAGAGGACGCGGAGATGCATCAGGGAACGTGATGCGAATGCATCAATCGGTGTGCACGAAGCGTGTTGAATCAGTCGGTCGAGGCGCTGGTTTCGGCCTTGCGCTGTCCGCGCGATCGCACGGTGAGGTCGTCGTCCGTCGCGGATTTCTTTCCGCGCTTGGACTGCCAGCGTTCGTATCGCTTCACGACCTTGTCGGCGGGGCCGTCTTCGATGACCTTTCCGCCGTTGAGCCAGATGGCCTTGTTGCACACGCGGAGGATCGTCCTCGTCGAGTGCGACACGAGCACCACGGCGCGCGATTCCTGCATGAGCTCGCGGATACGCTTCTTGCTCTTCTGCTTGAAGTACGTGTCGCCGACGCCGAGGATCTCGTCGAGGATCAGCAGATCCGGCTCGACGCTGGTGGCGATCGAGAACGCGAGCCGGGATCGCATCCCGCTCGAGTACGTGCGGACCGGCGAGTCGATGAAGTCACCGATCTCGGCGAACTCCACGATCTTCGGGAGGAGCGATTGGATGGCCGCTTCGTCGAGCCCCATGAGCGCGCCCGAGAGCGCGATGTTCTCTCGCCCGGTGAGCTCGCGGTTGAGCCCGGTTCCGAGCGCGAGCAGGGGCGCGACCTTGCCCTCGATTCTCAGGCGTCCGCTGTCGGGCGGCATGACTCCCGCGAGCACCCGGCACAGCGTGGACTTGCCCGCGCCGTTCGAGCCGAGAAGCCCGACGACCTCACCTTCGGCGATCTTGAAGCTGACGTCGTTCAGCGCCCAGAACGATTGCTTCTGCGAGCGCCGCAGGAGCACATCGCGGAACCTCCGCTCGATCGAGCGGCTCTGGCGCTTGCGGATCTCGTAGCGCACGGACAGGTCTTTGGCGACGACGATACTCATGGCGTTACACGTACTTCACGAATCGCGCTTCGTTGCGCTGGAAGACTCGAAGCGAGAACAGGAACACGGTGATCGCGAACAGGAACGTGGCGCCGAGGCCCGCGAGATCCGGCATCTGCCCCTTCATGAAGATCGCCCGGTAGCCCTCGATGATGTGGACGAACGGGTTCAGCACGAAGAAGTCCTCGATGCGGGTGAAGTCGACCGAGAGCAATCCGTCGTAGTCCTTGATGACGTCCACGACGGCGTAGATGCCCGGCGAGGCGTACCAGAGCACGCGGATCGTATGCCGCAGGATGTTCCCGAGATCGCGGAAGAACACGCCGATGCACGCCGCGAGCACCGCGAAGCCGAGCGTGAGCACGACCTGCGTGATGAAGACGAGCGGCAGGAACAGGAACGCCTCGGGGCGGAGGTTCACGTTCGGGTGATTGAACCCCACGTCGTAGAGCAGGGCCAGGCCCAGGAGCGGTCCCATCGCGACGAGGAAGAACGCCTGGTTGGCGAACACCATCGATACGGGAAGCGTCGACCGTGGAAAGCGGAACGCGGTGATCAACGCTTCGTTCTTGGCGACGAGCTTGATGGACTGCAGGATGCTCGTCGCGAATCCCTTCCAGGCGATGAGCCCGCACATCAGGAAGAGCGGATAGGGCGGATGCGCCTTCCCGCGCTCCAGGATGTAGCCGACCAGGATCGTGTAGACGAGCGTCATCAGGATCGGATCGAGCACCCACCACAGGTAGCCGAGCACGGTCCGGCTGTGCGCGGACTTCATGTCCGACACGGTCATGTGACGGACGAGCGTGCGGCTCTCCCACAGGGTTCGAAGCGGTAGGGTGACGCTGGTCATCAGGCCTACTTCTTGATCTCGATGGCGCGGCGAAGGGCTCCCGCGATGCGCCCGTAGGCGGTCTGGACCGGCCCGCGCCTCGGGCGTGCCGAAGCGCGCGTCGCGACGTCATCCGGGGTGCCGTTCGACTGGAAGCCCACGACCTGAGGCGTGTAGTCGAGGCGCGAGGCCACTTCCCACAAGGCCGGGTCTTCGAGACAGGCGCGGTCCTCCTCGGCGAGGTAGGGCTCGCGCTTCCAGCCGCGGAGCTTCTTCTTGAAGACGCCCCGGTCGAAGTCGCCGTACTCGAGCTCGAGGAACTCGGCGATCCGGCGGACCCAGGTATCGGGGTCGTCGATCATCGATTCGTATCGGACGAGGAGGCCCGGCGCGGTCTCGCCCTCGTCGAGGTAGCTTCCGGCGAGGCGCGTCCAGTGCTCGACGTAGGCGCGGGCGCCGCCGGCCTGGGCGAGCAGTCCGCGATCTCCTTTTTGCGTGGCACGGGCCGACGCGAGGCAGTCGATCGGGTTGCGGACGAGCAGCAGGAAGCGAGCTTCGGGATACAGGCGATGAAGGAAGCGCGCGCTCGACATGTCGTGGCGCACTTCCTTGAAACCCCACCTCGCCTTGCCGCCGCGGCGCGCCGGATCCCGGTAGGTCGATTCGAGCAGGCGGCGCAGGCCGCGCTCGAAGTCCTCGACGCCGGGGTTCAGCATCGGGATCCAGCCCTGGTGGACCTTGTCGCCGGACTGCTGCTTCTGCGCTTCACTC
>CAZQZX010000272.1:0-1757 GCA_964597885.1 uncultured Planctomycetota bacterium | reverse complement strand
CCATCTTCTTGTGGGCCGCGGCCAGGTCGTGCAAGAGGGCGGTGTTCTCGCCCCAGATCATCACGTCCGGGTGCGAGCACAGCACGCGCTGGAGCAGCGTGCTGCCGGAACGCCATCCGGCGGACAAGATGAAGATCGGACGCTCGGAGTTCGAGTCCATCAGTTCCTTCCCCTTCAGATCGACCACTTCGAGAAGTCCCGCCCGGTGAGCTCGCGCAGCCTGGCGACATCTTCGCTCAGACGGCGTCGGATCTCTCCGCGAGCGGAATCGGGAAGAGTCGGCTTCTCCACCGGCTTCTGGAGCAGCGAATCGAAACGGGGCATGGATCGCACCCGCTTGGCCATCGACGTGGGCAGCACCCGCTCGAGAATCCGGTCGACGCGCGTGCGTCGGCGCTTCTTCGTGGAGGAGTGGTAGACCTTCACGAACGCGTCCGTGAAGAACTCGTCATCGATATCGAGGAACCGGAAGATCGAGCGCATCGTCTTCGCCGGATCCGCCTGGAGCTCCTCGAGGGTCGTGATGTGGATCCTCGATCGCGGGTACAGCTCGAGGTACGGCTCGAGCTGGAGGTAGTAGCTGCTGCAATCGAGGTAGGCGTTGCGACCCTTCGCGGTCAGCGCCTTGGTCGGGCTTCGTCGCTCGCGTCCGCTCGAGCACAGGTGCACGTAGTGCGAGAGCATTCGCTGGATCGGGTCGCGCAGGATGTACAGCAGCCTCGCGTCGGGCAGCACCGAGGACATGCGCTCGGCAACACCCGGGAAGACCGTGTTCTTGGTGTATTCGGGCGTGGCTTCGCCGACCACCGCGGCGTCGCCGGCACCGGCGAACTGCGAGCGGTACCAGTCCAGTCCACGGGACCAGGTCCCGTTCTTCGCGTCGACGAAGAACTTCAGCTCCTTCTTCTTCGACATGAAGACGTCGGGGTGCTTCTCGAGGTAGCGATGGAGACTCGTCGTGCCGCACTTCATCCCACCGATGATGATGAAGTTCGGGAGGCGACCGGTCGTGGGCGCGACGCCTGTCTCGATGCTTTTCGGATTCATTGTTGCTCGTTCACCCTCCAGGTCCCCGGATGGGGCCAGTTCAGACACCTCAGGATGATCGACATCGAGGCTACCGACACTTGAGCGGGGGACTTGCGGGGGCCGTGGGGAGGCCGGCGTGCCCCGGGGTGGAGGAGCCCCGTGCGGCTGCCCGTGGCGGGGCCGGGCGCCCAGGTCGTCAAGTCTGCCGCCGGATCGTGCCGAAGAGGCCTGATGGGCTTCTCCGGGTGCGAGCGAGTGCTTCGCGCCGTATCGGGGAGGCAGGGAAGCCGAATTCGGGCTCGCTAGCCGATGACGTCTCAACGACCCACAACAAAGAAGGTCGACGTCGCTCTGGGACTCGCCGAGATCGCCTCGTGCGGCCTCGGGCGCGAGGGGGCGGATGCCGTCGACGAGCCGGAGTTCTGGGATCGCCTCGCCAGACGTGTCGCCGACTTCGAGGATACCGCGCAGCCTCCCGCCGACCTGGTCGCCCGCCCCTGCGAGACCAACGCGGCCGTCTGGCACTTCGACTGCCTGCGCCGGATGATGCAGGAGGGCGAGGGCGACGGCCCGATCGCCGAAGCCCGCGCTTCGTTCCACGCACGCTGGCTCGGCTGGCTCCTCTTCCCGAAGGACGAGAACCTCGTCCCGCTCGTCTCGGTCGTCATCCCCGTCTATAACGGCGCGGACTGCATCGCGGACGCCGTGAAGAGCTGTCTTGAGCAGAC
>CAZQZX010000271.1:6235-8350 GCA_964597885.1 uncultured Planctomycetota bacterium | reverse complement strand
CCTCGGCCAGGCGGTGGACGTTGGCTTCACGCGATCGGAAGTCCCCGCCCTTGATCGTGTCGTAGAACAGTCGATGGACGCTATCGCCATCGTTCTTGTAGTTCTTGGCCGCGTTGATACCGCCCTGCGCCGCGATGCTGTGAGCTCGACGCGGACTGTCGTGGAAACAGAAGCAGTCGACTCCATATCCGAGCTCGGCGAGACTGGCTGCGGCCGAACCACCGGCCAGCCCCGATCCGACGACAATCACGTCGTGCTTGCGCTTGTTCGCCGGGTTGACGAGCTTCATCTCGAAACGATGCTTCGTCCACTTCTCGGCGAGAGGGCCCGAGGGAATGCGGGCGTCGAGCTTCATCGAATCCTCCACTCAGGACGGGAGTGAGACCACGCCGGCGAGAACCGCGGCCGGAATCGCGCAGTTACCGATCGCCAGGCCCCACGCCAGGCCGCCACCCACCGTCCCGACGAGTCGATCGTACCGCGGATGCCGCAGACCGAGCGTCTGGAACAGGCTCGTGATGCCGTGCTTGAGGTGGATACCGAGCAGGACCATCGCGACGATGTAGGTGAGCGCGATGAGGGGGCTCTGGAATCCGCGAACGACCATCGAGTAGACGTCGTGCCGCCCCGCCGAGTCCACGAGGTGCGCGGCGTCGGACTGAACGACACCGAACGTGAAGTGCAGCAGGTGGTACAGGACGAAGGCCGCGATCATCGGGCCGGTGTAGACCATCGTGCGCGAGGCGAAGCTCGCCTGTACGGTCGCGGGCGTCGCGTACGGCACCGGGCGCGCGGCGCGGTTCGCGATCGCGAGCCGCATCGACAGGACGATGTGGGCACCGACGGCCCCTAGCAAGCCGATTCGGGCCACCCAGAGCACCGCCGGCATGTCGTGGAGCTTCTTGGCGTAGGCGTTCAGGGCATCCTGCCCCAGGAAGATCTGGAGGTTGCCCAGAAGGTGCCCGATCACGAAGAACAGAAGGGCGACCCCCGTCAGCGCGACGAGGACCTTGCCGCCAATCGAGGAGCGCAGGAATCGAGCCAGCCAGTTCATGGGATCATCCGGCGGAGGCGCAGCGCGCTCCGGGGCCACGGTTGGCAAAAAAAGACGAGGACCGAAGGGATGAACCCTTCGGTCCTCGTGAGTTTTACAAATGCGGACCTACAACGGCAACCGACCGCAGGCCGATTGCGCTGTCGACCTTAGAGGTCGGTGGTCGCCTTCTGCGCCGCCTCGATCTTGGCCTTGGCGAGCATCATGCGAGCGGTCATCTCGCACGAGGTCTCCTGACCGTTGACGACGTACATCTTCGTGGCGCCCGCCTTCGCGTGGTCGCACGCCATCGAGTCGCAGCAGTAATCCTTGCCCGAGACGCGGTAGGTCATCGAGACCTTCTGCATCGCGTCCTTGCCCGCCTTCGCGATCTGCGCGGCGTGCTTCGAGCACTCGGTGTTGCGACCGGCGACGGTGTACGTCGCGGCGCCTTCGCTCTTGACCATGTACTTCTTGCCGGTCAGCGGGCAGGTCTTCTCTTCGCTGCACGCCTTGGCTTCGGCGACCGTGCAGTAGTTCGCGGCGACGCGCTCGTACTCGTTCACCATGTGGGTGTACGCGGCCTTCTCGTCGCAGAACTCCTTACCACCGACCATGTAGACCATCTTCTGGTTCGGGGCGGCCGTCATGAGGCCCTTGGCTTCCTTCGAGCAGCAGGTCGACTTGTCACCGACCTTGTAGGTCATCTTCGGGAGGCTCGAGCAGCTCGACTTCGTGGTGAGGTTGGCCGGCTTCGCCTTCCCGGTCATCGGGCAGGTGGCGCCGTCCTTCGTGGCCGTCAGGTTGGCCTTCGAGCAGGAGCTCTCGCAGCTGCCCTTTTCCGACGTCAGCGTCGCCTTCGACGAGCAGCAGCCCGACTTCTCCGACGTCAGCGTCGCCTTCGAGCAGGAGCTCTCGCAGCTGCCCTTTTCCGACGTCAGCGTCGCCTTCGACGAGCAGCAGCCCGACTTCTCCGACGTCAGCGTCGCCTTCGACGAGCAGCAGCCCGACTTTTCGGACGTCAGCGTCGCCTTCGAGCAGGAGCTCTCGCAGCTGCCCTTCTGCGCCGTCAGGTTCGCCTT
>CAZQZX010000271.1:0-6135 GCA_964597885.1 uncultured Planctomycetota bacterium | reverse complement strand
CAGCTGCCCTTCTGCGCCGTCAGGTTCGCCTTCGAGCAGGAGCTCTCGCAGCTGCTCTTCTGCGCCGTCAGGTTCGCCTTCGAGCAGGAGCTCTCGCAGCTGCCCTTCTGCGCCGTCAGGTTCGCCTTCGAGCAGGAGCTCTCGCAGCTGCTCTTCTGCGCCGTCAGGTTCGCCTTCGAGCAGGAGCTCTGGCAGCTACCCTTCTGGGTCGTCAGCGTCGCCTTCGACGAGCAAGCCGACTTGGACGAGCACTCGGACTTCTGCGTGGTCAGCGTCGCCTTCGACGAGCAAGCCGACTTGGACGAGCACTCGGACTTCTGCGTGGTGAGCGTCGCCTTCGAGCAGGCGCTCTCGCAGCTCTTCTCGGCCTTCTTCGAGGTGAGAAGCTTCTGACAGCTCGATTTTTCCGTCTTGTCACAGGCGAAGGTCGCGGGCGCGAGCGTGAATCCCGCGATCGCCACCAGGGCCAGCACCAGAGTGATGCGCTTCATACCTTACCTCCCTAGGACCCAAAATTTCTTGGTCGACACGAACTCAAAATACTTGATCAAAACCACTTACGACGATCGTGACCCGATGTCGGCGTCGCGTTCGTCGCGGTTAACCGGAAAGAAGCCTCCGCGATTCATCATCCCCCAAACTTTCTGTCTGAACTTTCGTCCCCATGTCGCGGTTTTTCAAGGAGATACGGCAGCGAGACGAAGTGCGGACAGACCTGGGGCTCTTGCGGATGCTCCAGTATACGGGTCTTCGTCGCTCCTACTGAGAAAAAAAGAGGCAAAATGCCCGGTCTCCAGCGCACGCCTCGCTGCCGGAAGGGCTTGCGCACGGCCGTCACGCGTGCCACGATCCGCCTGAGCGCCGCGATCGGGCGGCGTGACCGCCCCGAGGTTCCCGAACTTGCCGCGCCCGAGCGTCCCCCCTCTCGCCCTGAAAGCCCACCTCGACCGGATCGCGGATACGTACGACAGCCGATATCTGGCCACCGATCCCCTCTGGTTCGTCCACCAGTACGAGCGGAATGAAGACCGGGAGATCGTGGGGCTGATCGCCGCCGGGCTCGCCTTCGGGAACGTCCGATCGATCCAGAACAGCATCCGTTTCGCGCTCAGCCTGATAGCCGAGCTCGCGGGAGAGGACCACCCGGCAGCTCTCGTGGATCGCTTCGACCTCCGGCGGGATGGCCCGAAGCTCCATTCCTTCTACCACCGCTACGTCCGGGGTGACGACCTCGCCCGCCTCCTCGCCATGATCCGCGTGGCCCGCGAGCACCACGGATCACTCGGGGGCGCCTTTCGTCGCGCTTTCGAGGCCGGAGACGGAACCATCCAGGAGGGCCTCGGCCGGTTCGTGGACGCCTTGTTCGAGGAGGCCTCGCGCCAGGCGGGTCCCCGCGAGCGAGCACGGCGCGGCCTCCGCTTCCTCCTCGCCCACCCGGCCGGGGGCAGCGCCTGCAAGCGCTGGAACCTATATCTCCGCTGGATGATCCGCACCGATACCGTGGATCTGGGAATCTGGAACGGGGTCCCGACGTCGGCGCTCGTCCTTCCGCTCGACACCCACACGGCACGGATCTCCTTCAATATCGGGCTCACGGAGAAGACGAACGCGAGCTGGAGTATGGCCGAGGAGATCACGGAACGGTTACGAGAACTCGATCCGGACGATCCCGTACGCTACGACTTCGCGCTCAGCCGACTGGGGATCCTCGACCTGTGCCCGAGGCGACGGGATCCGAGACGCTGTGCGGAGTGCGCGATCGAGCCCGTATGCGTATTGTGAGCCCGCGTGCATGCGGTGAGACGGCGTGCTGTGGCGGCCCGAGGGGAGAGCCGGCCCGAGGAGACGAACCGCGGCTTCGCCGGTAGGCTTACGGGTTCTCGACGATCAGGTCGCCGTTGACGACCGCCTGACACCCGAGTCGCTGGTTCTCGGCCGCCTCGTAGTTCTCGAGGGTTTCGCGCTCGTCGTCGCTCATCGGCTGAAGGTGCTCGATCCCACCCACAACGGTCATGATGCAGGTGCCGCACAGCCCGTCGCGGCATCCGTAGGGCAGGGTCGCTTCGACCTGATCGGCGACGTCGACGAGGCGGGTGCCCGCCGGAACTTCCACCGTGATGTTGTCCGTCTTGAAGGTGACCTTCGGCATCTCGCTACCTTCTCAAGGGGGTCAGGAGACCCCTGCCTTCTTCGCCAGCTGCGCCGCAATGTCGGCCGGCTCGGGGAACTCGCCGGTCGCGAGCTTCGAGTACACGAGCTCTCCATCGACGGTGAGCTCGAACTTGCCACCCGTGTCCGGAATCAGGCGGAATCCACGAACGGCCGTCTTCAATCGAGGCAAAACTTCAGCTGCCAGACCGACAGCTTGGCCCTCGTAGTTTCAAGAGCTGCAGTAGACGAGCTCGATATCCATTCGACCCTCTCCGTGAGTGCGTAAGTATCGGAAGTCGGTTCTTTTACAAAATGCCCTCGGTGCGGGCAAACACACCGGACGCCTGGCCGCACAGCGCATCGGGTAGCCTTGAGCGGCCTGTGGTCATATCCTAGTCTTCCTGGCTTGGAGCCGTTGCAAAGTACCGCTGTATCGCGAGCTTGTAGAGATTTCATGTCACTCAGGATCACCGAGATCTACCCCTGCATCCTCGGGGAATCGACTCTCGCGGGACTGCCCTGCACCCTCGTCCGTCTGACCGGATGTCCGCTTCGGTGCCGCTACTGCGATACCGAGTACGCATTCCACGGCGGCGAAGTGCTCGAGGTGGCCGACATCGTCGCCCGCGTGCAGAAGGAAGGACTTCCGCTGGTGCTCGTCACCGGGGGTGAGCCCCTGATCCAGAAAGATGCCCCCGCGCTGGTCGGCGCGCTGCTCGATGCCGGCTTCGGAGTTCAGGTGGAGACGAGCGGCGCCGTCGATACGTCCTGCCTGCCCGAAGGCACTCACGTGGTCCTCGACCTCAAGTGCCCGGACAGCGGCGAATCGCACCGCATGGATTGGAACAACATCGCCGCGCTCCGCAGTCGTACGGACGGCAGTACGCGCGGCGACGTGAAGTTCGTCGTGAGCTCGCGATCCGATTACGAGTGGTCCCGCGATGTCATCCGCGAGCACGGACTGGAAGATTGCGCGAACGTGCTCTTCTCGCCGGCTTTCGGCGTGGTCGACCCGCAAGACCTCGCGGCGTGGATCCTCGAGGATCGTCTTCGCGCACGGCTACACCTGCAGATCCACAAGCTCGTCTGGGAGCCCGACGCGCGCGGCGTCTAGACGAAGAACGAACAAGGAGATCGAGTCCGATGAGTCAGTCGATCGCGATCGTGGGCGCCTCGAGCGACCCGTCGTCGATGAGCAACAAGGCCATTCGCGCTTACCGCGACAAGGGCTGGGAGGTGCTTCCGATCACGGAGAGCGAGGACGAGATCGAAGGCCTCGATTGCCACGAGATGGTGATGGACGTCATCCCGAACATCCACGTGGCGAGCCTGTACGTCGATCCGGAACAGGGCCTCGAAGCTCTGGACGATTGCTCGCAGAAGGGTGTCGCGATGGTCTACATCAACCCCGGACACGAAAGCGATGAGCTCGTCGAGAAGGCGAAGTCGCTGAACATCGAACCACATGTCGAGTGCTGCATCCGAGCCCTCGGGGTCGACCCCGATACCCTTTGAGAAGCGCTAGAGGAGAACACCCCATGCCCTTCGGACGTCACGACGCCACCGGCAGCCCCCGTTTCCTGACCGCGGCGCTCCTGCTCGCGATCGCCGCCCTCACCGCGATCGGTACGCCGGCTCGGGCGCAGGACGACATGCCGCTCGACCAGATCATCGCGACGCTCAAGAAGTCGATCCGTGACAAGAACGACCCGATGCGCAATCGGATGTTCTTCAAGCTGCGCGCCCTCGACAAGAAGGCCGTTCCTGCGCTCGTCGATCTCCTGAAGCTCAACGAGCCCGGGGTTCCCGAGTACGCGGCCTTCACGCTCGGCTGGATCGCCGACCCGTCCTCCGTCTCCCCGATCGTCCAGTTCCTCGATCGTGGGAACACGTCGCAGAAAAAAGCGGCGCTGCATGCACTCGGCAACATGGCCTGGGGTACGAAGGAAGACGTCCGCAAAGCCGTTCACGCGAACGCGGTCGAGTCGATGCTCCCCTACCTCAAGTCCGAAGACGTGATCGTGCAGCGCGAAGCCGCCTTCGGCCTCGGACTCGCGGGAGACAAGCGCGCGATCGAGCCGCTGCGAGCGCTGAAGGACAGCCCCGACAAGCTGGTGCGCTTCCTCGCGGAAGAAGCGATCGCGCGAATCGAAAGCGTCAACCGGCCGAAGAAGAAGGGCTGATCCCGATCTGATCGAGCCGGGCCATTTCGACCGTGAGGCCCGGTCCGAAGGCGAGCAGGACGCACGGCGCGCTCGCGCCGGCCCGGCGCAGCGCGTCGAAGACGAACAGGATCGTCGGCGACGACATGTTGCCGTGGTCGCGAAGCGTTCGCCTCGAGACTTCGAGCGCGTCCCGCGGCAGGGCGAGCGCTCGTTCGGCGGCGTCGAGGATCCGATTGCCGCCCGGGTGAACGGCCCAGCTCGCGACATCGTCACGTCGGAGCCCCGAGGCGCCGAGCCACGTATCCACCCCCTCGGCCAGGTGGCGATCGAGCAAGCCCGGTACCTCCGCCGACAGCGACATCCGGAACCCGTGGTCTCCGATGTTCCAGGTCATCGCGCTCTCGCTGTTCGGGACGCGGAGGCTTCGCGTATCCGCGAGGACCCAATCGCCCGGGGCCGGCTCTCCGTGGCGCCCGACCAGGGCCGCCGCTCCGTCAGCGAAGATCGCGTTCGCCACCACGTCGTCCGAGTGCATCCCGGCCTGCGCATGGACGCTGCAGATCTCGACCGCGACCACGAGCACGTGCTCGCCCTCCCCGGCCGTCGACGCGAGGCCGCGGGCGACCTCGAGCCCGTTCAGCGCGCCGTGACACCCCATGAACCCGACCTGAGCGCGCTTCGTGAACGGCGCGAGCCCGAGCGCCGGAATCAATCGAAGGTCGAGTCCCGGCGCCGTGAAACCCGTGCATGTCACGACCACGAGCCGCGTGATCCGAGACGGCGAAACGTCGGCGTCTTCGAGTGCGCGCCGCGCGGCACGCAAGGCCAGGGCTTCGCTGTGAGCCGCGAACGCTTGCATCCGCGCCGCCGTACCCGGCCAGTCGCGACCGGACTCGCCGGTCTCGTAGAACGGAATCGCCGCCCCCTCGGCGTTCGGCTCGATGAGAACCGACCCGCGCTGCTCGATCCCGGACCGCCGATACAGGGCGCGCACCGTCCGCGCCTCCTGGTCGTCGGCCGAAGCGTAGCCGACCGCGCGTTCGGCGATGTCGGCCTGACGCGCGCTCGCCTCCGGCACGGCCGTCCCGATTCCCTCGATCACGAAGGCCACGACGACCTCCTTCGATCCCGATTTCCGTTGCGCGCGGTGACCGCGGCGAGCGGCCGCACGAAGGGCGCGAGCACCCCCCTCCGGATCCGCGTCGAGTACGTCATCGCCCCGAGCGCGGCGGCACGGACCCGCGGTCGGCGCAACAGCCACGCGACGCGCGCACACCGTCGCTGCGATCGTCCGACGCGATGGGCCCAGGCTTGCTCGTAGCGCACCCCCTCGCTCGGATGCCAGCCCTCTCGCGCGACCCGCGCCGCGTGCGCGCCGGCAACCCGACCCGACGCGAGCGCCCATCCCATTCCCTCTCCGGTAAACGGCTCTACATATCCGGAAGCGTCGCCGGCGAGGAAGATCCGTTCCCCGGCGCGGGAGCGGGGACGACGAGTCAGTGGAGGCGTGCCCCGGAAATCGAAACGGTCGAGATCGAGGCCCGGAGACGCGCCCGCTTGCTCGAGGATCCGCTCGATCGCGCCCGTGGCGCCTTCCGTCTCGACCACGTTCGGATCGATCGCCGCCGCCACGTTCACCCGTCCATCCTCGAGCACGCACACGCCCGCATACCCGCAGTCCGCCACGTTCATCGTGAGGTCGTCGGTCGCAACTCCCGCATCGACGAGTGCCGTCCCCGAGATCCCGATCCAGGAGCGTTCGCGGATGAGCGGTGCGGCGAGCCCGGCGCGGTCGCACGGGAAGCCCGCAAGCCCCGAA
>CAZQZX010000270.1:0-8408 GCA_964597885.1 uncultured Planctomycetota bacterium | reverse complement strand
AACCACGCCGCCAGCGTTCGTTCTGAGCCAGGATCAAACCCTTCAATTGGAATATTGTTGCTTCGATCAGTGGCGAACCACCGACCGTTGCGTATGGGTTTGGGTGGTGGCCGAAGCCACCTATTGTGTCGAGCCGCGCCGAAACGCGACTCCACAATCTCACACGCTGGGCTGCAAATTTTCAAAGAGCGGGATGACCGCCGCACTGCCGGATGCCGGCTTGGTTCAGCAAGTGAACCGCGGCGTCGGTCCAGAAGGTCGGGATTGTAGCACTGTGATTAGGGATGTCCAAGGGATTTTGACGTCTTTCTGAGAAATATCTGCAGACGCCCCGCGCTCGGACAACCACGCTCGAGATTCTACCCTATCCGATGCGTTTGCAAAGGTTTCCGAACGAAGGAGATACGAGACGATGAGCACCTCGAGTTCGCCCCGTGGCATCTCGCCCGAAGAGATGGGTCGGCTGGACCGAATCGCGAGCACGCGGTACGGAATCCCTAGCCTCCTGCTCATGGAGAACGCAGGCGCAGCGGCGTTCCGCCATCTCGCATCGTTCGCCGGCTCCCCCGCTGGAAGGACCGTCCATATCGTCGGCGGCAAGGGAAACAACGGAGGGGACGGCTGGGTCGTGGCCCGTCATGCTCATAACGCGGGATTCGACGTTCGCTCGTATATCCTGGGGAAGCGCAGCTCGATCGACGACAGCTCCGATCCAGGCATCAACCTCTCGATTCTCGAGAAGATGGGGATCGCGCCGGTCGAGATCCTCGAGGAAGACGCTGCTAGCCAGACCATCAGCGCATTCAGGCTCGACGACATCATCGTCGACGGGCTGCTCGGAACCGGCCTTCGAGGCGCGGTTCGGGGCCTGGCGCTGGCCGCGATCGAGGCGATGAACGCATCGGACGCGCGGGTTCTCGCCCTCGACGTCCCCTCCGGCCTGGATGCGAGTACCGGCGAGATCCTCGGCAGCGCCGTTCAGGCCGACCTCACGGTGACCTTTGCGCTCTCGAAGACGGGCCACCATCGCGGAGCCGGCCCGGCGCTGTGCGGCGAGCTCTTCGTCGAACCGATCTCGATCCCCCGCGAGGAGCTCGAAGCGAGCCTTTCCGCACAATCCGACTCGCCCGAGCCGCCCGGCGAATAGGCTACCGCCGGACCGTCACCTCGACTCCGCGGGGAACGAGCTCGAACAGCGACTCCACGTCCGCGTTCCGCATGCGCACGCAACCCTTCGACATGTTGCGTCCGATGCTCTCCGGCTCCCACGTGCCGTGGATGCCGTACCCGCTCAGGCCCGGGGTGTTCTCGAAGCCGAGCCAACGCGTGCCCAGGACGTTTCGCTCGTCGCCGAACGGGATCCGCTCTCCCTCGTTGAACCAGATCGGCTCGATCTGCCGCGTCGCGATCACGAACGTGCCCTCAGGCGTCGAATCGTCCTTTCCGAGCCCCACCCGGTACGAAAGCACGGGGACGTCGCCCAGATAGACATCGAGAACGTGCGTGCTCTTCGTCACCTGGATTCGCATCGGATCGGTCAGGACCTTCAGCGACTGCCCCACCCGGATCCGGCGAGGATCGTCGATTCCGTTGATTCGCATGATCAGCCCGGGTGCGACCCGCACCGAACGCTCTCGCTGGAGCCGGCGCGTGATCCCCTCGAGGGTATCGCCGCTCTTCACCTCGACGAACGTCGCCACGGAATCCGCGGGACGGCCCGAGAAGTACACCGATTCGACGATCGGATCGATCTGCTCGCGGAGCAGGCGGCGCGACTCCAGATCGCGAGAATGCAGGTCGTAGGCGCGCGACAGGATGCGAAGCGCCTCCATGCGACGCCCTTCCTCGAGCGCCACACGCGCGTCGGCCAGATCCTGCGTCAGGGTCCGGACCGCGCTTCCGGCCGCCGAGCCCGTCGCGCGCTCCACCGAGAGCACCGGCGGATCGCCCTCCAGATCCGACGCACCGCCCCCCGGCTCCTCGTCGGGGATCTCGCTTTCGGTCGCTTCTCCCTCGCCCTCCGGCGCAATCACCGCCGCGGCACCGTCCTCGGGCACGACAGACGCAGGATCGACCGGTTCGCCGCCGCCCCCTCGAAGGAAGAAGAACCACACGGCAGCCATCGCCAGAACGGCGAGAATCAGGATATTCCGCATCGACACCTCCCCATTCCCATTTGGAGCCGGGGATCCCGTTCACAGGGGTTCCGGCTCGAAACGATGCAAGACCCGAAACGCTTCTTACCCGCACCGCAAGCGAGCTGGCCTTCGGGGAGGATCGACAGACCGCGTCCGCGATTCGGCACGCCCCTTTCCCGAGAGGCACGCCTCACCCGAAGGTCACGAGGTGTTTCGGTCGACGCCGACAACCGCCCATCTTCCGAGCCCGGGCCACGCGAGCGTGGTGGAGCTCGGGTCAACGTCGGAACGCATCGTAACATCGCGCCGTGACGAGACCAACCGGGAGCGACGATGCGTGAGGTGGGGAGGGATGGAGGCAGGCAAGAAAAAACCTCCACCAGTGCCGTCCAGGTCGAGGATTCGAGAACCCGAAGTTCAGGTCGGGCACCTCAAGGAGACTTCTTCCCTCCCCCGAGGGGGCGCGGATGTCCTCTCCTTATGAGTTGGTTCCCTCGAATGAGCTTATCGGTTCTGAATACTGTAGACCAGTGGACGTGCACGGCAGAGGCGAGTCGATTGACTCGCCGAGATTATACCTCGATCCGGAGACCGGGCAAAAGAAAAGCGCACCACCCACGGGCACGAGGCACCAAAACGGAAACCTAGGCGCCTCGAATCGCGTGCTCCGCCTTGGAAAGCGCTTCGGCGATCGCGCTCTGGATCTCGCCCACCTCTTCGTCGCGAAGCGTCCTGTCCGGAGCCTGGTAGACGATCTCGAACGCGAGACTCTTCTTTCCCGCCTCGATCGGCTTGCCTCGATACACGTCGAAGAGACGCACTTCGCGCATGAGCTCGCCACCGCACCCGATCAAGATCTGCCGCACCGACTCGACCGTGACTTCTTCCTCCACCACGACGGCAAGGTCGTGGAAGACGCCCGGGAAACGCGGGATCGGCTCGTACGAGATCGCGCCGCGCTTGGCCTCGAGCACACGGTCGAGCGTGATCGTCACCAGCGCGACTTCCGCCTCGAGCTTCAGCGAATCGATGATCGCGGGGTGCATCTGCGTGATCCGACCGAGGACGACGTCTCCCTGGAGGATCCGCGCCGATCGCGACGGATGGACCCACGGTGTCGGGTCCGCATCATTCGCTCGCTCGAGCGTCACGTCATCGAGGTGAAGTCGCCCGAGCAGGGCTTCGAGCGCTCCCTGCACCTCGCGGAAGGCGTCTTCGCCCTCCCCTCGCTTGGCTTTCTTGCCGACCGCACGTCGACCGAACAGGATCGCGAGCTCGCGCTCTTCTCGCGCGCTCTCTCCGCCCGACGCGGGATGGTAGATGCGCCCGATCTCGAACGTGCGCATCTCGGCGAAGTTTCGCAGATTGCCGGCGATGGTCTCGAGGATGCCCGGGACGAGGCTGCGCCGCATGCGCGAGAGGTTCTTCGCGATCGGATTGCGCAGCACCCGGTACTCGTGTCCCGGCGGGTCGAACGCGGCCGCCGCGCTATCGCTCACGAACGAGTACAGCGCCACCTCGTTGTATCCGAGCACGCCCGACATGCGGTCGCGGACCTCGTTCTCGAGCTCTCGCATCGGATCCCGGGCCGGCGGCTCGCAAACGATTCGAAGCGGCTCCTCGGCGATGTTGTCGTAGCCGTACAGTCGACCGACTTCCTCGATCAGATCCTCGGGGATTCCGATGTCTTTCGTCGCGCGGAACGACGGCACCGTGACGTCGAGACGATCGCCGTCCACGGTCGTCTCGAACTCGAGCGACTTGAAGTAGCCGAGCACGGTGTCCTTCTCGATGTCGACGCCGAGACGGTCGCGAATGCGCCCGAGCTCGATCGAGATGTGCGTCGGTTCGGCCGGCCCGACCCATTCGTCGGTGAGCCCGCCCTCGACCTTCGCGCCGTCCAGATTCTGCTCGCACAGTCTCACGAACCGCTTCACGCCGTCGAGCGCAAAGGCCGGATCGAGGCTCTTCTCGAAGCGCGTGGCGGCATCGGTGCGCAGGCCCAGTCGAGCCGCCGCCTTTCGGACGCTCACCGGATCGAAGTTCGCGGACTCGAGGATCAGCGAGGTCGTCGAATCGTCGACTTCGCTGTCCGCACCGCCCATCACACCGGCAACCGCGACCGCCTGCTCGCGATCGGCGATCAGGAGCGTGTCCTCATTCGCCTCGCGATCGACGCCGTCGAGGGTCTGGATCTTCTCGCCCTTCTTGCCGCAACGCACGACGATCTCGGGGCCCGCGACCTTGGCCCGGTCGAACGCGTGCATCGGCTGGCCGATCTCGAGCATCACGTAGTTCGTGAAGTCGACGATGTTGCTGATCGGACGCAGGCCCACCGCCGTCAGGCGGCTCCGCATCCACTGCGGCGACGGTCCGACGCGAATCCCCGTGAGACCGAGCGCGATGTAGCGCGGGCACAGCCCCGGATCCTCGACCGTGACGGGGATCCCCCCACCGGCCCCCGGAAGCTCCGCGAGATCGAGCGGCCGGAGCTCTCGCCCGAGCACGCCCGCGATCTCTCGCGCGAACCCGTAATGTCCCCAGAGATCCGGACGATGGGTCAGCGACTTGTTGTCGATGTCGATCACGAAGTCTTCGAGCGGCAGCGCCTCCGGGAGCGGGCAGCCCGACTCCACCTCGGCATCGAGCACCATGAGACCGGCGTGATCGTCGCCGAGCCCGAGTTCGCGCGCCGAGCACAGCATGCCGGAGCTCGCGACACCGCGGATCTTCGCCTTCTTGATCTTCGTTCCATCGGGAAGCCGCGAACCGGGAAGCGCCACCGGCACGGTCAGCCCCTGCGCGACGTTCGGGGCGCCGCACACGACCGAGTACGCCTCGCCCGCCACGTCGACGGTCGCCACCTGCAGCCGATCCGCACCCTCGTGCGGCCCGACCTCGAGGACCTTCCCGACCCGGATCTCGCCGAGCCCGTGGCCGAACGGCAGAACCTCTTCGATCTCGGCGGTCGCCATCGTCAAACGGTTGCCGAGCTCCGCAGCGTCCACGCCGGTAAGGTCGACATGGTCCGCGAGCCAGTTCATGGAGAGCTTCATGGTGCTTCCTATCTCCGATCTCGACGGCCGCTCGAACGGCCGATCGTCGTCACGCGAATTGCTGCAAGAAACGCAGATCGCCCGCGAGGAACTGCCGGATGTCGTCGATGCCGTATCGCATCATCACGAGGCGCGTCAGCCCGAGCCCGAAGGCGAAGCCCGAGTACTCGTCGGGATCGATGTTCCCCGAACGCAGCACATTGGGGTGAACCATGCCGCAGGGCAAGAGCTCGACCCAGCCCGTGTGCTTGCAGACCTTGCAGCCCTTGCCGCCACAGATCAGGCAGCCGAGGTCCAGCTCGAAGCCCGGCTCGACGAACGGGAAGTAACCGGGACGCAGGCGAATCTTGACGTCGCGCTCGAAGATCTCGCGCAGGAGCGTCTTCATCACGTGGATGAGGTTCGCGACCGAGATCCCCTTGTCGATCACAAGCCCTTCGAGCTGATGGAAGGTGTTCTCGTGCGACGCGTCCGTGACCTCGTAGCGAAACACGCGCCCCGGCGCGATCGCGCGGATCGGCGGCCGAAACCGCTCCATCGCGCGGATCTGTACCGGCGAGGTGTGCGTGCGCAGAAGGTCGCCGTCCTCGAGCCAGAACGTGTCCTGCATGTCGCGCGCGGGATGGTGCTGCGGGATGTTCAGCGCCTCGAAGTTGTAGTAGTCCGACTCGATCTCCGGACCGTCGAGGACGGCGAAACCCATGGAGGTGAAGATCCGTTCGAGACGCTCCTGGATCTGCGAGATCGGGTGCGTCGTGCCCATCCGGTACGATTTCCCGGGCTGGGTGATGTCGAACGTCGGCCCCGCCAGCGCCGACTCGATCTTCGAAGCCGAAAGCCCGGCTTTCACTTCCTTGAGCCGCGCCTCCACCTCCTTCTTCGCCACGTTGAGGGTCGCGCCCGCCGCGGGCTTCTCCTCAGGCGGCAGATCCTTGATCCCACGAAGCAACGCGGTGAGCTCGCCGTTCTTGCCGAGATAGCGAACGCGCAGCTCCTCCAGCGCCTCGATCGAGCCCGCGCCACCGATGGCTTCGATGGCCTCGCTCTTGAGCTTGTCGATCTTCTCCTGCAACGGCCCGCTCCTCCCTCGCCTGAAACGAAAACGAGGCGCCACCTCATCGGCGCGCCTCGTCGATTGACTCATTCGTCTCTACATGGGGTGCGGTCGCATCTCGCGACCCCCGCTCGCATGGATCAGTTCAGCTGGGCCTTCGCCATGTCGACGAGCTGCCCGAACGCTTCGGCGTCGCGAACCGCGAGGTCCGCCAGCGCCTTTCGGTCGATCTCGACGTTCGCCTTGCCGAGCCCGAACATGAACTGGCTGTACGAGAGGCCCTGGTTGCGGGTTGCCGCGTTGATTCGCGTGATCCAGAGCCGGCGCATCATGCGCTTCTTCTGCTTGCGGTCGCGGTAGGCGTAAGCCAACGATCGATTGATCGTCTCCTTCGCCGTCCTGAGGAGCTTGCTTCGACCGCCCCGATAGCCCTTGGCGGCCTTCAGGATCCTCTTCTGTTTGCGGTGCCGTACGAGACCGCGGGTAACGCGTGGCATCGATTCCTCCTCGGCGCGCGATGGCGCGCCCGACCTTCTTACCGTCCCGTTCGCCGGGAAATCTCACCTACTCCGGTTGCCGCCGGTAAGGTACCGCGGCACCGACCGAGATCAAGTGCGGATCATCTCCCGGATGCGCTTTTCTTCCGACTTCGCGACCAGCCCCGCCTTGCGCAGGTTCCTCTTGCGCTTGCCGGACTTGTGCGAGTTGAGGTGGCTCCCGAAAGCCTTGGAGCGAAGCACCTTACCCGTGCGCGTCAGCTTGAATCGCTTGCGCGCGGCTCGGTGCGACTTCATTTTGATCTTGGGCATCGTCTCGTCTCGATCGAGCTTGTAACAGCGCCCCTCGCGAGGCGCCTCTTCGCAGACCCGGAATCCCCGAGGGATCCGGACGCGGCAAAAACCGGTTTTCTAGCAGGTTGCGGCGGCCCTGTCAAACGGCGAACGGCCGCCGACGCGGGTTTCAGCGGCCTCAGGCCTTCTCATCCTTCTTCCCGGCCACGATCTTGAGCCCGAGCTCGTCGAGCTGCGCCGGATCGACATCCGCCGGGGCGCCCGTGAGCGGGCACGTCCCGGTGGCCGTTTTCGGGAAGGCGATGACGTCCCGGAGGCTCGACCGCTCGCTCAGGATCATGGCCAGACGGTCGAGACCGAGGGCGATTCCGCCATGCGGCGGGGCCCCGAACTTCAGCGCGTCGAGCAGGAAGCCGAACTTCGCGCGGGCCTCTTCCTCCCCGATTCCGAGCTTGCGGAAGACCTCGGCCTGCGTGTCCTGACGGTGGATTCGGATGCTTCCCCCGCCGATTTCGTGGCCGTTCAAAACCAGGTCGTAGGCACGGGCGCGCACCGCTCCGGGGTCGGATTCGAGCTTGTCGAAGTCCTCCGGCCGCGGCGCGGTGAACGGATGGTGCTCCGGCACCCAGCGCTCCTCGTCCTCGTCCCAGCCGAACAGCGGGAAGTCGACCACCCATCCCACGGCGAACTGCCCCGGCTGGATCCACCCTTCCGCGCGGGCCAGATGGTTCCGGAGCTCGCCCATCGACTTGTAGACCTTGGAGCGCTTGGCGTCGGCGACGGCCAGGACCACATCGCCATCCGATGCGCCAGAAACCTCCCGCAACGCCTCGAGGTTCTCGGGCTCCAGGAACTTCGCGATCGGCGACTTGATCTCGCCGCCCTCGAACTTGAACCACAGGAGCCCGCCGGCGCCGAAGTCCTTGGCGTGCGACTCGAGGTTCGAGAGGTCCTTGCGCGAGAACTTCGCTCCACCGGGCACCGTGAGGCCGGACACGCCTCCCCCGCCCTCGAGCGCGTCCTTCAGGAACTTCACGCTGGTCGAGCCCGCCCACTCGTCGAGCGTGAAGAGCTCGTGCCCGTGGCGCAGGTCCGGCGCGTCGCTTCCGAAGCGTCGCATGGCCTCGTCGTACGGGATCCGGAGGAAGGGCCGCTCGAGCTCGAGCCCGACAATCCCGCTCAGAACGTCGCAAACCAGGCTTTCGAGGCATCCGAGGACATCCTCCTCGGAGACGAACGACATCTCCATATCGAGCTGCGTGAACTCGGGCTGCCGGTCGGCGCGCAGGTCCTCGTCACGGAAGCAGCGCACGATCTGGAAGTAGCGATCGAGCCCCGCGACCTGCAGGATCTGCTTGAAGATCTGCGG
>CAZQZX010000269.1:0-8422 GCA_964597885.1 uncultured Planctomycetota bacterium | reverse complement strand
GTCGACGCTCACGTCTTTGTGGAAGGTCGACGACGAAGCCACCCGCGAGCTCATGCAGGACTTCTACGAGCGCCTCTGGATCCGCGGCGAGAGCAAACTGGACGCTCTTCGCGGCGCCCAGCTCGCGCAGCTCGACTACAACCGCCGGATGTACGAGGCCCCGCTCCCGAGCACCTGGGGCGCGTTCGTCCTCGAGGGCGACTGGCGGTAGGGCGCGAGTCGCCGCCTCGTTTCCAGGCTCTACCGCAAGGTCACGCGGTAGATGCCGTCGTCGTCGTCCGACGGGGTCGCGTCGACGCCGTCCGACCAGCGCACCTGCGCGAAGGCCATCCGCGTGTTCGCGTTGATGACGAGCGTGCCCGCGTTGGCCTCGGTGTATCCGAGCGTGGGAGACGTGTCGAGCCCCTGATCCCAGTTCTTGAGCCAGTTCGGCAGACCGCTCTGCTTCGTGGCGTAGATCTTCGTGTCGTTCGAGGCGGCGTTCCCCATGTCCGAGCGCAGGGCGCCGACGAGGCAGCCTTCGTTGAACGAGCCCGGCGCGATGGCGACGGTGCCCATGTTGTAGGTGTTCTCGTAGCGGACGGTGTTTCCCGGCGCCGAGGCGGGGTCGGTCCAGGACGGGATGAACGGAAGGCCGCTGTTGCGCTCCTGCCAGTTTCCGTTTCGCGTGAAGAAGAGCCCGCGGTTGCGGACGACGGAGAGGGTGTCGCTCAGTCCCGCGTCGAGCGTGAAACCGACGTGCGAGGCCCAGAGGTTGAGCTCGGGGCCGGTCGACACGGACAGCAGCATCGTCGACGTCGATACACGGCCCAGGCTGAATCCGACCTCGGGTCCCTGAGTGATGCCCGTGGGAAGTCCTGTGTTCACGGCGGTGAACACGCCCGTTCCCGACTGCAGATTCGCGAAGATCTTCCCGTCCGTGCTCGCGTTTCGATTCAGGAAGAGCTCGGTGTTCACATGCACATCGAGCATGCCCAGGAGAATCGCGGTGGGGCGCTGCGGCGGGATCACGATGCTTCCGGCCACGGCGGTACGCGACTGCCCGTCCGAAGCGCTGTCGGATCTCGGCGGGAGCCCGGAGTTGTTCTCGGTCCAGGTCGAGCCGCCGTCATGGCTGTAGAAGAAGCCGGGGTGATCCGGTTCGAAGTTCGTGATATCGAGACCCGCGACCTGGGCGACGCTCACGTAGACCTTGTCCGGATTCGTCGGGTCGACGGCGATCGCCGTCACGCCCCAGTTCGGGTTGGGGAAGCCCCCGCCACCGTACTGGAAACCGCCGCTCACGTTGCTCCACGTCTGCCCACCGTTGACGGTCTTGAAGATCCCGGCCTCGATGGTGCCCGCGTACAAGACGTCGGGGTCGGCCGCGCAGATCGCCAGCGACAGGATGTTGTACTGCGTGAGAAAGACACCGTCGTTGAGCGTGCCCCAGGTGTCGCCCTGATCCGTCGTCACGAAGAGTCCGTCGCCAGGGCCGACCGTGCTTCCCGTCAGCGCGGGCTGGTTCGACGTCGCCACGAAGATCGTGTCGGGATCCGTCGGATGCGCGACGATCGCCCCGATCGCGCTCTGGAGGCTCTGGGCCGGGAAGGAGGTCTTCTCCCAGATCCGCTGGGCGAGCGTCGGCGAAGCGAGGGCCGAGAGCAGGATCGTCGCGATGAGCGGCAAGAGCAGCGTGCGTCGGTGCATGGCGTGATTCCCTCCGGATGGGATGCGCGGCAGCGGGATCAAGGCGGCGCGACCCGCTCACAGGAGCTGGGTCGTCACCGCGAGTCGATCTTGAGCGTACCCGATTCCGCGGGGACGCCCAAGATACTGCCTCGCTTTTTGACCCGTGCGGGTGCCGAGTCGACCGGCATCCGGAAGGAACCGTCGGCAGCCTCCGTCAGTCCGTCCCCAGGCGCTTGAGCTCGGTCTGGAGCAGCTGATAGTTCGCCTGCTCGGCGGCCGTGAGGTCGGGGAGCAGATCGGTCGTCTCGAACGGGTCGGCGTGCAGGTCGTAGAGCTCGTCGCCGGTGACGTTGTCGCGGATCAGCTTGTAGCGGTAGTTGCGGACGGTCCGCGTGTGATCGGCGATCGGAAGCGTCGCGTGCGGCGGGGTGAATCGCTCCGCGTAGACGTACTGTCGAAGCGACGGGCGGAAGGGCTCCGCGAAGTACGGCACGAGCGAGATCGAGTCGGGCGTGCTTTCGTTCGTCCCCGAGAGATCCGCGAGGGTCGCGAACACATCGGCCACACTCACGAGACCGCGGCACTCGGCACCGGCGGAAACTTGCGGACCGCGGACGACGAACGGGACGTTCACGCCGCCTTCGTAAAGGCTCCCTTTGGCGTGGTTGCGGTTGAACGGCGCCTGCGTCACGGTGCGGGGGGTGCCGTTGTCGCCGATCACGAAGACGTAGGTGTTCGGCGCGATCGCGTCCACGGCATTCACGAGTCGTCCCATCTCGCGGTCGAGCGCTTCCGCCATCGATCGGGCTCGCTCTGCGTTACTCGCGTCGGGATCGAGGTTGCCGCACGCGCTGCCGCTGCAGCTCTCGGGGCAGAGATCCTCGGGAGCTTCGTGGAAGTCCGAATGAATCGCGTTGTACGAAGTGACGAGAAGCCACGGCTCGTGCAGGGTCTGCATGGCATCGATGCTCTCGTCGGTGGCGACCGTCGTCGCGTAGCGCGTCTCGTTCTGCTGCAGGCCGTTCACGACCTTGGACCAGTTCCAGTAGTCGCCGAGCCCTCCGCCGAGCGAGCCCGAGTAGTGATGGAAGCCCATCTGATTCGGGTGATCGGATCCGAGGTTCCCCTGGAGATGCCACTTGCCGATCTGCGCGTTGTCGTACGTGGCGAGCATCTCGGGAAGGATGAGCTCAGAGGGGAGAAGGCCGGCGCCGCCGCGCGGGAGTGTTCCGAGGCCATGGCGAAACGGGAACGTCCCGGTCAGCAGAGTCGCGCGTGTCGGTGAGCAGGCCGACATCGCCCACGCGTTTCGAAACAGCATGCCCTGCGCCGCGAGCTGCTCGAGGTTCGGCATGCAGGCGGTGTTCGCGCCCTCGCCGTACGCGCTCGGGATATCGACTCCCATGTCGTCGATCAGAATGATCAGGAAGTTCGGCCGGTCGGGTGTCGTGGACGAGAGTCCTCGAAGCTGTGCCGTCGAGTCCGAAGCGAGAATTCCGAGGAAGAGCGCGAGAGCGACGAGCGTGAGGCGTTGCATGGGACGGCCTTTCTGGACGAATCGATCCATTCTCGAAGGTGCGGTTTCGGGGTGCGGCGGATACGACGACCCACGAACACGCGGCCTCCGAGGAGGTTTCGCCAAAAAGTTCCGTGCCGGCCTTCGGCGCGATCAGTCGGGTCGGATCGACAGACGCAGGTCGCCGCCGCCTACGGTCCGCACACGAATTCGGTGCCACCCGCTGTAGCCTTCGAGCCGGCGTTCGAGCTTCCAGGTGCCTTGCATCGGCTCGAGCACGACGGTCTGCTCGACCGAGCCTCCGTCCGCGATCCGTTGATCGAAGCGGACATCGCCGTCGGGATCCGTGAGCTTCCAGCGGGCCGAGCCATCCGTGGGGCGCGCCGAGAGCTCGAGCGTGATCGGTTCCATGTCGGCCGGGACGTCGAGCGTGAAGACGCGCTCCTGGGTGGCGTCCCGGACGTGGCCGGAGAGGGCGATCCCCGTCTGCCGTTCATGCAGGTGGAAGGTGCAGCCGAGGGACAGGACCGCAAGGAGGAGGAGAAGAAATGCGGGGGAGGATCGAAACATCATGGCGAGCTCCGTGTTCGCCTTCTCGCCGGGACCCCCTGAGCGTAACGGAACTCGCCCGCGGGTGCAATCTCGGTTATGCTGGGGCCCGGGTCAGAAGAATCAGAGGAGCTTTCCATGCGCATCGTCCGGTCTGCGGCCACGGCCTTTCTGTTCCTGCATCTCCTGGCGGCTTCCGCTGCGGCGAATCCTGCCGAGACGGCGCCGACGTTCACCGAGCACGTCGCGCCGATCATCTTCGAGAACTGCACGTCTTGCCATCGCAAGGGCGAGGTGGCGCCGTTCCCGCTCGTGACGTATCGCGACGTGCAGAAGCGCGGTCGCATGATCGTGCAGGTGACGGCGTCGCGATACATGCCGCCGTGGTATCCCGTGAGCGGTCACGGCGATTTCGTCGATCCGCTCTCGCTCGACCCGGACGAGATCGATCTGCTGAAGCGCTGGGTCGAGGCCGGCTCCCCCGAAGGCGACGCCGACAAGCTTCCGGCGATGCCCGAGTTCACGGAGGGCTGGCAGCTCGGCGAGCCGGACATGATCGTGCGCATGCCGAAGGGGTACGATGTGCCCGCGGACGGCCCGGACATCTACCGCAACTTTGCCGTGGCGCTCGATCTCGACGAGGACAAGTGGCTCACGGCGATCGAGGTCCGGCCCTCGGCGCGCACCGTGCTCCATCACATCGTGTTCGGGATGGATACGACCGGACGCGCGCGGCAGATGGACGGCTCGGACGGCGATCCCGGCTTCTTCGGAATGGACAACGGCGGCGACTCGGTCGGCGTGAGCACCTCCGGTCTCGGGGGATGGGCCGTCGGGGGCATGCCGCGACACCTTCCGATGGGGCTCGCGCGATCCCTGCCGAAGGGAGCCGACCTGATCCTTCGCAGCCACTTCCATCCTTCCGGCAAGGCCGAGACCGAGCAGACCGTCATCGGGCTCTACTTCACGGACACGCCGCCGACGCGATCGATGGTCGGCCTGCAGCTGCCGCCGGCGTTCGGCTACGCGGCGGGGCTCGACGTTCCGGCCGGTGAGTCGCACTTCGAGCTGCGCGATTCCTTCAAGCTCCCCGTGGACGCGCTCGCGGTGACCGTCGGCGGACATGCGCACTACATCTGCAAGGAGATGCAGGTGGAGGCGACGTTCCCGGACGGCGAGCGCCGATCGATCTTCTACATCGACGACTGGGACTTCAACTGGCAGAACCGCTACCAGTACGCCGATCCGGTGGAGCTGCCGGCGGGCACCGAGGTGGACGTCCGCATCCGCTACGACAACTCGGACGCGAATCCGAACAACCCCTTCGATCCGCCGCGGCGCATCGGATGGGGCCTCGAGTCCACGGACGAGATGGGGAGCGTCACGGTGCTGCTCGTCGCGGCGCGTGAGGAAGAGACGGACACGCTTCGTTCGGGCATTCGCGGACACATGCGCAGCAGCATGTCGTCGTCGAGCGCTCGGAAGTCGGCGGCGTCGTCGTTTCGGTCGCGCGTGCGGATGCTCGACAAGAACGGGGACGAGGTGATCTCGGACGATGAGGTCCCCGAGCGTTCGCGCGCCGCCCTGGCACGGATGGACGCCGACCGGGACGGAAAGCTGACCTTCGCCGAGCTCGAGCAGGCCGTCGCGAGGTGGTCGTCGATCGGTAGCCGCGCGCAGGCCGATGCCGAGCCCGCGACCCCGGCGGATCGGGTCGATGCCGATGTCACGCTGCTCGACGCCACGGGTCGGGAGCATCGGCCGCTCGAGACCGACGGCGCCGACGCGAGTGTGCTGTTCTTCGTGACGACCGATTGCCCGATCGCGAACGGCTATGCCCCGGAGATCCGCTCGATTGCCGCTGAAGCGAAGAAGTCGGGCCTGAGGTTCTATCTCGTGCACACCGATCCCGACGTCACTCCGGAGGCCGCCGCCGCGCACGCACGCGAGTACGGACATGACGCGATGCCCGTGCTCCTCGATCCCGAGCACGAGCTCGTCGACCGGCTCGGCATCACGATCACGCCCGAAGCGGCGGTCGTTCTCACGGATGGACATCTCGCGTACCGCGGGCGGATCGACAATCTCTACGGGGCGATCGGCAAGAAGCGTCCCGCCGCCACGCGCCACGACCTTCGCGACGCTCTCGCGGCCGTGGCCGAAGGCACCCGTCCGGTCGTCTCGCGGACGAAGGCCATCGGCTGCATCATCGCCGAGCCACGCCAGGAGTAGGGCGGCCGGCAGGGCCCAATCCGGTTGACATCGAGGGAGGTGGTTGCAAGGCTAGCGCTCGTCGCAACCCGAACACGCTTCCCTCACCGTCAGCAGAAACGGAGCCCATCGATGGACACCTTCGAAGCGATCTACGCGCGCCGCGCCGTCAAGCACTACGATCCGAATCACGAGATGTCGGAGGAAGAGCTCACGAAGCTCATGGAAGCCGCGATCCAGACGCCGACTTCCTTCAACATGCAGAACTGGCGGTTCGTCGTCGTGCGCGACAAGGCGCTTCGCAAGGAGCTCCGGGCTGCGGCTCACGATCAGGAGCAGGTCGAGACGGCGTCGATCCTCGTCATCCTGACCGCCGACCTTCACGCGTGGAAGAAGGACCCGGCCCGCTACTGGACCGAGGCGCCGGCCGAAGTGGCCAAGATGCTCGTGGACTGGATGGGCCCGTTCTACGAAGGCAAGGATCAGCTGCAGCGAGACGAAGCGATGCGCTCGTGCGGCCTCGCGGGCCAGACGATCATGCTCGCCGCGAAGGCGATGGGCTACGACTCGTGCCCGATGATCGGTTTCGACGCGGACCAGGTCGCGAAGCTGATCGGGCTCCCGGAAGGGCACGCCCTCGGGTTCATGATCGCGGTGGGCAAGGGGACGAAGCCGGCGTGGCCGAAGCCGGGACAGCTCCCGCTCGAGGACGTGCTGATCCACGACCGCTTCGGTAGCTGATCCGCGTCACGGAACGGTCGCGCGCAACCAGAGGATCCGGGCCGAAGTGAAGCCAGCACCCGACGGTTGCGCGGGATCTTCCCGCATCGGCGCGAGGTACACGTCGTGCAGGATCGCGATCCTCGGGGCGTCGTCGTCGCCGTCTGTGGGCGCACGGGCGAGAAGCTGGAACGGTCCCGGTCGATCGCCGGTCATGCGGAACGAGCCCGCGACATCGGAGACGGCGCGATACGGGCCGAGCGTGATCGTCGCTCCCTCGACGGGGGCGCCGGTCGGCTCGTCGAGCACGAGGCCCTCCAGCGTGAAGAGGCCCGGTGCGAGGACCATCGTGCCGACGTCGATCGTGGCGTCGGTTCGCACCGTTACGGAGGGGCGCTCGGTCTCGAGCGAGTGCGTGACGGCGTCGAGCTCGTACGGACCCTCCGGCGTCGCCTCGAAGCGGAACGTTCCCCGCGAGTCGGTGGTCGCGTAGCGCACCTCGCGATCGCTTTGCGCCAGGTCGCGTCCGCCGGCGAGAAGCCGGTCGACAGCCGGATCTTGCCGGGCGGTTGCCGCGAGAACGGCGTCGAGGTCGAGGCCCTCCCGCTCGAGCGCGCGACGGAGCTCGATCTCGTCGAGCGGATCGTCGGCGCCGATGTCGGCCGGCGGGATCGCGGCCCCGGCTCGCACGAGCCGCAGCCGGATCCCCGGAGCCGCTGCACCGTTGCGGTCGACGACGCGACCGACGACGCTGCCGGTGCGAGCCTCGAAGCGGAGCTCGCCGACCTCGATCCGGATGTCGCGTCCGGAGTCGGTCGCCCGAGCTTCGAGCGTCCGATAGAGCGTCTCGGGATGGCGCAGGTGCTGCGCGGTCAGCTCGATCAGCGCGGGGGCCGTCTCGTCGCAAAGCACGAGCTCGAAGCTTCCGTCGGGCCGTGTCGGCGTCTCGATCGAGGTCCCCGCCTTGGCCACCCACGCGAGCTCGAGGGGGCGACCTTCGGGGTCGGTCACGATACCGGTGATCCGGACGGTGGCTGTCTCGGGGTCCGTCGCGTATGACGCCGGTGACGCGCCCGCGCTTGCCGTCGAGTCGAACGAGGTGTCGCGTGCCGCCGCGCCGAGGGAGGGCGAGCCCGATCGGGCTTCGGGCGAGCGTGTCGCCGAATCACGGGATTCGACGTTCGCGATCGCGTCGACTGCGGCCCCGTCGACCGCGGCCCCGTGCGCGTCGTTCATCGTGCGCTCGGGTCCGACCGCCGACGCACGCGCATCTCCTCGCCGGTACACGACGATCGCGAGCGCGATCAGCGCGGTCACGACGAGGATGGATGCGGCGAGGGCTTCCGGGCCGGCCGCTCGTTCGTTCGAACGCCGGCCGCGCGTCGCGGGTCTTGTCATCGGCAGATCCTCCGTGCTGGAACGAGGTCGTCGTGCACGGAGTCTGCGCCGGTGGCGACGCGTTGCGCGAAAAAAGCGGGCTCGTCGGGCGGCGCGCGGCGGCTAGAAGCTGTCGACGGCGGCGTACGCGTCGATCACCGCGCGCTCACCTTCCTTGCCGGGCTTGGAGTTGCCGTGCTCCATGCCGACGACGCCGTCGAAGCCGAGCTTGTGGATCTCGCCGAAAACGTTCTTGTAGTTGATCTCGCCCGTCGTCGGTTCCTTGCGCCCGGGGTTGTCGCCAACCTGGAAGTACGCGATCTCGGACCACGAGCGCCGCAGATTCGGGATGAGGTTGCCTTCCGTGATCTGCTGGTG
>CAZQZX010000268.1:0-8445 GCA_964597885.1 uncultured Planctomycetota bacterium | reverse complement strand
CTCGTCCTTGCTATCGGAATCGTCGTCGATGACGCCATCGTCGTTGTCGAGAACGCGGAACGTCACCTTCGCAAGGGCATTTCGCCTCGGGAGGCAGCCCGTCGAGCCATGAAGGAGGTCAGCGGACCGATTGTCGCGATGAGCCTCGTGCTGGTGGCCGTGTTTGTTCCAACGCTGTTCATCGAGGGAATCAGCGGTCGGTTCTATCAGCAGTTCGCGCTCACGATTGCCATGGCAACGATGTTGTCGATGGTCAATTCCCTCACGCTGAGCTCGTCTCTGTGTGGACTTCTGTTGAAGCAGCACTCGTCTTCGCCCGAGCGAAAGGGTGCGCGACGACTGCTTCGAGGACTGTCATGGCCGGGTCGAACCTTTGTGAAGGCCTTCGACTGGCTGTTCGAGAAGGCCGAGGCGTCTTATGCGGCGTTGGTCAGGCTGATCCTGAAGCTTCGCTATCTCGCTCTTCTGGGCTACCTCGCCTTGCTCGTGGCAACCGGCTGGATCTTTCTGCGAACTCCGACGGGCTTTATCCCGGAGCAGGATCAGGGCTATGTCATCGTCGACGTACAAACCCCGCAGGGTTCGTCCCTTCAGCGTACGGATGAAGTGGTCCGCGAGCTGATCGAGGTGTGCAATGCGACGGAGGGTGTTCGGGCCACCGTTGCCTTCGTCGGATTCTCCGGGGCCAACCGAACGAATGCCCCGAACGCGGGGGCGCTCTTCGCTGCGCTCGAACCGTTCCACGACCGGGGGCCGTCCCGCAGTGCGCAAGTCATCCTGGACGAACTCCGTGAGCAGGTGTCCAGGATCCTCAGGGCCGACGTTGCCGTGTTCAATCCGCCCCCGGTCCGAGGATTGGGGACTTCGGGCGGATTCAAGATGCTCGTGCAGGATCGCGGTGGGCGAGGGCCGCTCGCGCTTCAGGAAGCGGCGGGGCGGATGCTCGATGCCGCGATGGCTCACGAAAGGATCGCTTTTGCCTTCTCGACCTATCGTGCAGATACGCCGCAGCTGTACGCCCAGATCGATCGTACCAAGGTCGAGATGCTCGATGTCTCCGTGGGGGACGTGTTCGAAGCACTCCAGGTCCATCTCGGCTCGTCTTTTGTGAATGACTTCAACTACCTCGGTCGGATCTACCAGGTCCGAGCGCAGGCGGATGCGGAGTATCGACGAGAGGCGGAGGACATCGGCCGCCTTCGAGTACGTAGTCGTAGCGGCGCGATGGTGCCGCTCGGATCGCTGATCACCTTGGAGCCCGTTGCCGGACCGCCGCGAGTCGAACGCTTCAACCTCTACCCGGCGGCGGATCTCAATGGCGTGGCTGCGCTCGGGGTCAGCTCAGGGCAGTCACTCGACGTGATGGAGGAGCTGGCCTCGAAGAACCTGCCGAGAGGCATGGGCTTTGCCTGGACCGATATCGCCTTCCAGGAGAAGGCAGCGGGCGACCTTGCTGCCTTCGTGTTCCTACTGGCAGTCGTCTTCGTATTCTTGCTCCTGGCTGCTCAGTACGAAAGTTGGGGCCTTCCCCTCGCGGTGATTCTGATCGTTCCGATGTGTCTCCTTGCGGGCTTGGGAGGTGTGCTCCTGCGCGGTTTCGACAACAACATTCTCACGCAGATCGGATTGGTCGTCCTCGTGGGACTGGCGTGCAAGAACGCGATCCTGATCGTCGAGTTCGCTCGTTCGCTCGAGAACGACGGGAAGAACCCCGTGGAGGCCGCGATCGAGGCGTGCCGGTTGCGGCTGCGGCCGATCCTCATGACCTCGTCAGCCTTCGGACTCGGCGTTGTACCCCTTCTGCTCGCGACGGGCCCCGGTGCCGAGATCCGGCAGGCGATCGGCACCGTGGTCTTCTTTGGGATGCTCGGTGTGACGGTCTTCGGGCTGTTCCTTACGCCGGTCTTCTATGTTCTTATCCGCGGAACGAAGTTGCGAACCTCCACGGAGGGGCAACCGCATTCCTGATCGTCCGATCCGGGGTGACCTACGGTTTGGGATCCGAGTTTGATGAGTCACGCGCATCGCGAGACATGGCCTTCTAAGGCGTTGCTAAGATGAAAGACTCGTCTTTGCCTGAAGGGGAGCTCGGATGGGCGCGGCTTTCACCCGTTCTCGTCATTCATCTCTGTAGCACTCTCGGGTTCTCGATCGCGCTCCCGTTCTTGATCTTCCTCGTCGAGGACCTGGGAGGTACGTCCTGGACGTACGGACTCCTGGGGGCGACGTACTCGGCCGCGCAGATGATCGGAGCTCCGATCCTCGGTCGTTGGTCGGATCGTGTCGGGCGTAGAACCGTTCTACTCGTCAGTCAGGGAGGCACTGCCGTCGCGTGGATCCTGTTCCTCGTCGCGACCCTCATCCCGCGCGATTCTCTCGGGACCTTCGGAGGGGCGACGATCACCGCGCCGCTCGTGCTGATCTTTCTCGCGCGGCTCCTGGACGGACTCACCGCAGGGAATATCTCGGTCGCGAACGCCTATGTCGCGGACATCACCCAGAGCGCCAAGCGTGCCCGTCAGATCGCGTTCGGTCGCATGGGTATGGCGGCGTCGCTCGGGTTCACGCTCGGACCGGCGCTGTCGGGTCTGCTCGGCTCGTGGAGTGACGGCTACACCGGTCCGATTCTCGCGGCGATCGCGGTGTCGTGCAGCGGAATCGCGCTTTGCCTGACCTTGCTGGAGCCCGGCAGCCGATGCCCCGAGGGACCGCCGGCCGAAGCCGCCGTGGGACGCGTGATCGGGCAGGAACATCGCCGATGCGACCGGCCGCCGTCGAGGGCGAGTGCGGAACTGTTCGCGGACCCGGTTGCGAGGTTGTTCCTGGCGACGACCTTCCTGATCTTCCTGGCGTTCAACATCTACTACGCCGCGTTCCCCGTGCACGCGACACGAGCCATCGGCTGGTCCACCGTGGAGATGGGCCTGTTCTACTCGCTCATGTCGGGGGCGATGTTCGTCGTGCAAGGTCCGCTGCTTCAGTACGCGTCGTCGCGATTCGGCTCGAAGGCGCTGTTCGGGGGCGGCGTCGTGGGGCTCATGGCCGCATTCACGATCTTCCCGGTGGCGACCACGGTGATGGCCTTTGCCGGAGGAGCGTTCTTCGCCCTCGGTAACGGCATCTCGTGGGCGACGTTCCAGGCACGAACGGCCGGCGTGGCACCGGAACACGAGCAGGGGGCCCTCCAGGGTGCTCTTTCGAGCGCCGGATCGCTGGCTTCCATCTTGGGCCTGTCGATCGGCGGATGGATCTATCCTTCGGCAGGCGGGACGTTGTTCCTGGGAAGCGCGGCGCTCTTTGCCGTGGTCTTGCTTCTGACTCCCCGCCTGTTTCCCGCGTCGGACTGAACGGCCTGTCGGGCCGCTTGTTCTCGACGGCTTACGGGCCGCGGGCTCACTCCGTCGTGAGCGAATGTCCGGCGCCGCGCCAGGCGTGGATCCCCCCCGGGTGCCGCCGGACGTCCGTGAAGCCGAGCTCCCTCGCGAAGACGGCCGCGTTGTGGCTCCGGGCGCACTCGACGAAGCCGCAGTACGCGACGACCGTGCGGCCGGTGTCGCTGCCGAGGAGCTTCGCGTAATCCTCCTTCGAGCCGCCCTTGATCTTCGCCGCGTCCCAGCTCTCGAGCGTTTCTTTCGGGAACTCGAAGTTCACGGCTCCGGCGATGTGGCCCTTGTCGTAGCTTGCGCCGGCGGGCATGGCGTCGACGAGCACGACCTCCTTGCCGCTCTCGAGGAGAGCCTTCAGCTCGTCGGTGGAGATCAATGCGTATCCGCCCTGAGCGGTCTCCTTCGCGAGCTTGATGGCGGCCCGTTCGGTCGCGACTTCCGCCTCGAATCGGTTCGTCCCACAGGCGACCACGATCGACGTCAGCGCGAGAATGAGGAACAAGCGGAGGGCCTTCATTGTTTCACCTTTCCGGGAGAGCGACGACTCGCGAAGTAGACGAGAAGGCACCAGCCTAGCAACCCGAGGTCGATGAGGCGCTGGGTGGCGAGCCCGACCGACACGTCAGGGCCGAGGCAGCCGCAGTCGATGTCGAGCCCGAGCGCGAGGCCGTACGTCAGCACGCCGACGAAGAGCACGAGTAGCGCGGCGCATCCCGCCAGGGCGCTGCGGACCCCGGCCGCGAGCGCGATCCCGAGGACGACTTCCGTTAGCGCGACTGCCCACGCGGTCGGCACGACGAGCGCGTCGGGCACGAGACCGAACGCGCCGAGGTCTTGCGCGAAGCCGCCGATGTCGAGCAGCTTCACGGCACCCGTGTAGACGAAGAGCAGGGCGAGCGGCAGTCGGGTCGCGAGGTACAAGAAGCGTGGCATCCGCGTGACGAGACCTACCCGAATCGCTTCGCCGCCCGCTCGCGGGCCTTCTGCGCTTCGACCTCGCGGTCCCGCTTCGGTGCGTTCGTCACCAGCGAGTCGATCAGTACTCGCGCGACCTTCGATACGTCGGTCACCGCCTGCTCGAACGCTTGCGTGTTCGCCTGCGACGGTTTCGTGAAGCCGCTCAGCTTGCGCACGAACTGGAGCGAGGCCGCCGCGATCTCCTCGTCGGTGGCCGGTGGATCGAAATTGAACAGCGTCTTGATGTTTCGGCACATGGTCTCGTCCTCGCCTTTGGAGCGGGTTACTTCTTGGCCGTCTTCTTCTTCGTGGTCTTCGCCTTGCCCTTGGTCTTCGCGGGGTCGAGCTTCGCGAGGTAGCGTTCGTGCTCGACCACGAAGTACCGCTGGCCGCGCTGGAAGACCTCGTGTCCTTCGTCTTCGAGGCGGGCGACCTGGTCCTCGATTCCGCCGGGGTACTTGGGGTTGAGCTCGCCTTTGGCCTTGAGCGTTCGCCAGTAGGGCGTGATGCGCTTCTTGCCGTCGGCCAGATCCTCGCCGGCGGCGCCCGCGGCCGTCCGCGCGAGGATGCCGACCACGATGGGGCATCCGATCGTCGCGCCGTGCCGCTTGGCCACGGCCTCGCGGATGTCGTTGATCGTCGTGAGCTTCCCACGACGGACCTGACGCATCAGCTCGTCGACCTCGTAGGGCGCCGGGATCACGATGGTTCCTTCACCCCACTTGCGGGCCATGCCTTCGGGGATAGTCTCGACCCGGGGGAAGTCCTTGCTGTCCGCGAGCTTCTCGCGCCACGTCTTTCGCCTGCTGGCCATGGGATCCGATCCTGCGCTCCGGTAGGCACACTGTCAAGAGGCCGAACGATACCCGACGGTTGACGTGCCCGGCGGAATCGGGCAAAAGGGGCGCATGAATCGAACGAGAACCGACCACCGGATCGCTGTCTGGATGCTGTGCGTGCTTTTGATCGTCGCCTGCGCGGGACCGCAGGAAGCGCCGAAGGCGGGCGCTCCGAAGGCAGGCGCGCAGCCTGACGCGCCCACGGACGCACGGCCCAACATCGTGTTTCTCTTCACGGACGACCACTGCACGCAGGCGATCTCGGCGTACGGTTCGTATCGCAACCAGACGCCCAACATCGACCGGCTCGCGACCGGCGGGATGCGCTTCGACAACTGCTTCGTGACGAACGCGATCTGCGGACCGAGCCGGGCCGTGATCCTGACCGGAGCGTACAGCCATCGCAACGGCTTCTACCGCAACGGCAACAAGTTCGACGGATCGCAGTGGACGTTCCCGAAGGAGATGCAGCGCGCCGGCTACGAGACGGCCATCATCGGCAAGTGGCATCTGGGTACGGACCCGCAGGGCTTCGACCACTGGGACATCCTTCCCGGGCAGGGGCACTACTACAACCCCGTGATGCGCCGCAACGGCGAGCGCCGCAAGATCGAGGGGTACTCGACCGACGTCACGACCGACCTCGCGCTCGAGTGGCTGAAGTCCGAGCGCGATTCCGAGAAGCCGTTCGTTCTGATGTGCCAGTACAAGGCGCCGCACCGGCCGTGGCAGCCGGGGCCGGAGCATCTCACGAGGTACGACGACGTGACGGTCGAGGAGCCGGCGACGCTCTTCGACGACGGCGCGGGGCGCGGCACGGCATTCCGCGAGCAGGAGATGACGATCGCGACGCACCTCTTCGATCACGATCTGAAGTTCGACGATCCGGGCCGACAGACGCCGGAGCAGCGCGCGAAGTGGGACGCGGCGTACGGCCCGAAGAACCGGGCGTTCGAAGAGGCGGGTCTCGAGGGCGAGGCGCTCGTTCGCTGGAAGTACCAGCGATACGTGAAGGACTACCTCCGGTGCATCGATTCGGTCGACGAGCAGATCGGCCGCATCCTCGATCACCTCGAGGCGTCGGGCCTCGCCGAGAACACGATCGTCGTCTACTCGTCCGACCAGGGCTGGTATCTCGGCGAGCACGGCTGGTACGACAAGCGCTGGATGTACGAAGAATCGCTTCGCACGCCGCTACTCGTGCGCTGGCCCGGCGTCACGAAGGCCGGGAGCACGTCGGACGCGATGGTCTCGAACGTCGATTTCGCCTCTACCTTCCTCGAGATGGCGGGGGCCTCCGATGCGATTCCCGAGTCGGTCCAGGGCGAGAGCTTCGCGGCGCACCTTCGCGGAGAGTCGACCGCGCCGCGGCGGGAGAGCTTCTACTACCACTACTACGAGAAGCCCGGCCCGCACAACGTGGCCAAGCACTGCGGCGTCCGGACCGAGCGCTACAAGCTCATCCACTTCTACCGTCTCGACGAGTGGGAGATGTACGACCTCGACCGCGATCCCGACGAGATGCGGAGCGTCGCCGACGATCCGGCCTACGCCGCGATCCGCCGCGATCTCGAGGCGGAGCTCACGCGGCTGCAGCGCGATCTCGGCGAGGCGAACCCCGAAGCGCCGGTGCCGGGCGATCCCGACTACGTCGCGCCGGAGGCGAGCGGGGGGTAGGCGCCCGCTCGTCTAACCGCCGTTGCCCGCGCGGTTTCGCTGCAGCTCGATGAAGCGTTCGAGGACCGGGTCGGGACCGCGGCGAAGGAAGGCCTGCAACACCTGGTCGAGATCCGGGCCCGCACCGAGGCGACACGCGCGCTCGAGGAGGCGGCGCGTCGGGAGTCCCGTGGCGCGTCCGCTGGTGGCGATGAGCAGATCGCGCGCTTCCTCGCGTCGGCCGGCGGCGAGCAGCAGGTCGACGCGGAGCTCCTCGACGAGGGCGCCCACCGTGGGGTCGAGGTTCGGCGTGGCGAGCCACGACTTCGTGAGCGCGAGGAACCGATCGGCCGTGGCCTTGGAGAACGACGCCTGCGTGAGGAGGGACGGGCGGTACTCGTCGAAGAGCAGCAGCACGTCGGTCGCGGCGGGACGCTTCATGAGGCCGGTGCCCCGGCGTTCGAACTCGTCGGCTCGCGTGAGCGGCGCGTACGACAGCGGATCGTGATAGATCAGCCAGTCGTCGCCCTTCATGTCGCTGACGTCGATGTCGAGCGCTTCCCAGGCGGCGAGCTTGAAGGCGCGGTTCACCTCGGGGAGCGAGATGCGTCCGTCGGCGAGCGTGCGCATCAGCTCGCGCATGTCGACCTGGGCGTTGCGCGTGTTGCGCCACTGATTCCAGAGGAGCGCCGGCGTTCCGTACAGCCGTTCGTCGAGCAGGAACGGGAGCGTCGGCCGCGCGCCGGCGAAGAGGTCGCGCGGCGCCTGGTACTCGAGGTAGTGGTTGTCGTCGGTGTTCTCCTGATCGGTCGTCGCCGCGATCAGGTCGGCCGTGGTCGGCGCGAACCGCTGCAGGTACAGCAGGCTCGACAGGCTCTTGATGTTGACGAGGCCGAGCTGCCGTTCGACCTTCGGCTCCTTCACGAGCCGCTCGATGCGATCCCAGTCGGGCTCGATGCGCTTGCGGCTTCCGAGCAGCAGAAGGTCGGCGCTGTTGCCCTGGAATCCGTAGACCCACGGGAACGACTTGCGGAAGCTGCCCACCACCGACGCGAGCGCTTCGTCACTGAGCTCGTAGAGCTGGATCCACTGGAGGTAGATCCCGTCGTCGCGAAGAGCGTTGCGGGCCTTGGCGTAGAAGTCCTCGGTGAAGAGGGCGCCCGTTCCCGCCATCCACGGATTGGACGGCTCCGAGATGATGATGTCGTACTGCTGCGACGTGTACGAGAGGTAGCTACGCGCGTCGTCGAAGATCATCACGCAGCGCGAGTCCTGCTCGGGCATGTCGTTCCACGGACCGAACACGCGCGTGGCTTTCGGCATCGCGCGGATCAGCTCCACGACGTCGAGCCGCTCGATCGGATACTTCAGCGACGCGCCGGCGGTGATGCCGCTCGCCATGCCGATGATGAGCACGTCCTTCGGGTCCGAGTGCAGGAGGATCGGGAAGTGCCCCGACAGGAACTGCGTCGGCAGGTCGGTGCCGGAAGACGCGTCGGGCTTGCCGTTCACGTACAGCGAGTAGAACGGACCGTCTGGGTTCTGCTTGCGCGTGACCATCAGGTTCGCGGCCTAATCGTCCTCGAAGACGATGACCTCGAAGTCCT
>CAZQZX010000267.1:0-8495 GCA_964597885.1 uncultured Planctomycetota bacterium | reverse complement strand
GGCGGATTGGCGACGCTCGCGCCGAAGTAGTTCGACTCGCCGATCACGTTCGTCCTGCCGATGTTGTTACCGACCACGGCCGGCGAACCGTTGATGCACGGGAAGCACGCGAGCCCGAGATCGAGAAGCTGCGTGACGGTCCCGTCGCCCGGCCGTCCCGCGTTCAGGTGGAAGACGAACTTTCCGTTCGACCCCGCGAATCGCTGGAGCGCGGTGGAGACCGAGCTGGACGTGTCGATCTGCACGACGATCTCCTGGTCGCCGTTCACGGACATCTTGCTCGAGTTCGCGTCGGTGCCCTGGCAATCGTCGAGCCCGCCCGGCACGCAGACGACCTTCTTCTCGCCGGTCACGTTATCGACGACGACCACGTAGCGAAGGCTCCCGGGGTCGCCGCGGAACTGGGAGCTCGGCAGGAACTCGTCGATCCCGTTGATGAAGACGGAGAACTGTCGGATGTCCCAGCGATCGGGGCAGTAGTTGCCCGCGCAATCGATCTGGCCGATGCGGACGACCTGTCCCTCGTTGATCGTACCCGACGAGAGGACCAGCCCCGCGCCGTTGCAGGCTTGCGGATTCACGGCGTCGCCGAGTCCGTTGCCGAACGCGCCCTGGCCGTTGTTGTCGGGGTTCGAGAACGAGCAGAAGACCGAGCAGTCGTCGAGCCGGATGCCGACGATGAGATCGCGAGCGATGTCTTGCACGTAGGCGATGCGCGTCGCGGGCTCGTTGTCGTCGATGACCGCGGGACCGCCCACGACGAAGCCGGACGGAAGCGGACAGCTGCGACCCGTCGGCGTTCCGATACCGACGATGAACTCCCGCAGGATCGACGCATTCGCATCGACGGCCCAGTACGAGGTGGGTGACTGGTCGACCGCGATTCCGGTCATGGTCGCCGTCGGCGGCTGCGCCGTGGACCACGAACTCAGGATGTTGCACGCCTCGTCGGTGCGCCATACGCGGTACGGCGAGAACAGCTCACCCGTCGTGAACGACTTGACCGGCGCCGTTCGATCGACCGTGTCGATGCCGAACAGCGCGGCCGTGGAGCTCAGCTGGACCTGGCAGACCAGCACTTCGCCGACCGGGACGACCGAGCCCTCGGGGTTCTTGATGGGGCTGTCGAGCAGATTGACCGCCGAGTTTTCCTGAGCCTGTGCGATCGACGCCACGAGCAGCAGAATCGGCAGGAGCAGAGCGGTAGCACGCATGGTTCTGGCCTCACGGTGCGGAACAGCGGGGACTTCCTCTTCCTAGGAGATCGAATCCATCTTATGCCATGCCCGAGGAGTCTGTCGAGAGGGCAGCGGCATCGGAAAGCCCTTCCGGGACATCCTCGTAGGCCCCGAGCCGGGCCAGCGCCTCCTCGTAGCCGGAGAGGTCGAGCATGGCGAGCGTCTGGACGGTCCGCACGGCCAGAATCTGCTCGGTCCAGGTGGAGGGACGGATCGCTTCCGAGAGCACCGCGTCGGCGACTTTGCGGTCGAAAGCCTCGGGGGAAAGCGCCGCCGCGCCGCTGGCGAGCTGTTCGAGGTGCTTCGCGTCTTCCCGCGTTCCGTAGACGAGGGAATCTTCCAGGCGCGTGAGAGCCTCGGCGTCGAGCTCGGCGCCGATCAGGGGCTTCACGCTGGCGAGCTGCCCGCGGACATCCTCGCGGGCTGCCACGCCGCGTCCGCGCGGTCGTTTGCCGACCTTCTCGGCGGGCGGTTCAACGAGAGACTGCGCACGGTCCGCGAGCGCGGTGCGCGCCTCGGCGAGCGTCCAGACGCGATCGGTATCGCAGACGAAGGCGAGGGCCATCGCCCGGACGGCCTCGCCGCTGCGTCCCCTGAGCTCGGGGTTGCGCCGACGGATCTCGTCGTCGAGCGCGTCGCCGGTCAGGCCGAGCCGTCCGAGGATCTCGGCGAGCACGCGCAGCTGTCGCTCACGCCGCGAACGGAGCTGACGGAACTCCTCCCATTCGCGTTCGGTCGCGTCCAGCCGACGGAGATCTTCGGAGAGTTGATGCGGCACCGAGACGGTCGGTTCGCGTCCGGGAATCGCCAGACCGAGATACTCCGGATCGAAGCGTGCGCGCAGTCGGATCGATTCGAGTACGACGGGCCGTCGCATGCGATGCAGCTTGCGGCGCGCGGCGCGGAAGCTCGCCTCGGCATCCGTCACGGCGACCACGCGAGACTCGGGATGCAGCACGTCGCGGACGATCGCGATCGTGCGGCCGATCAGGTAGCGAACGCCCCGGAACGCGAGTGCGATCGCGACGAGCGGCAAGAGGAACGCGCGTCCGCGCGCGACGAAGCGTCCGTACATCTCGTAGGGGTTGAACGTGCGTCGTTCCTCGGGAATCCGATGCATGGGGAACGTCCCGAACACTTCGCGGACCAGGTGGGCGCGGTCCTCACGGAGCAGCTCGAGGACGCGATCTCCGTAGCGCCGCTGAACGGCATCGTCGCGATCGGGGTCGACGGTCAGGAAGTGCAGCGCGTTGAACTCGGTCGAGCGATAGACGAGCGTCCCGCCCGTGCCGCGGAGCTCGCCCTCGAGGCGGGTCGGGCGGCCGGCCCGTCGCAGCTTCGACACTTCTTCGCGCTGGGCGAGCCAGTCCTCGAACAGGCGCCGGTCTTCCTCGTGCGCGTTCGACCGTTCGTCCACGGGGATGCAGTGCTGGTTGTACTCGAGAATCAATCGCGCGGTCTTCAGGGCGATCGCGTGCGTGATGAACCGGAACCACGGCGTCGCTCCGAACAGGCCGCCCTTGCCACGAGCGACGTCGAGCCGCTCGATCCGGCGCCGCTGTCGTGGGGTCATGCGCAGCCGGTTTTCGCGGATGTTCTCGAGCGCGAGGTTGCCCAGGACGAAGTTGGCGATCTTCGTGTCGTTCTCGTGGAACCAGGCCCCGTCGACGTACTCCCGGTAGAACAGGAGCATCGCGTCGCAGCGGCTCCAGTCGAGGAGAGGATCCGGCGGGTCGGGGGGATCGAGGTCGCGTCCCTCGGCCCGCGATCGCGTCTGGGCCCGCAGTCGGGCTTCGTCGGCCTCGGTCAGCGCGACGCGCAGGCGGGCCTCGGGCAAGAGCACACGATCCGCGATCGTCTCGAGCTCGCGGTCGGCGTGGTCGTGTTTGGCGGTCTCGGTCAGCGCGAGGAACTGCGCCTCGGCGACCCGCTCGAAGAAGTCCACGGCCTGCCCCGCGATCCGCCGGAACCACAGGCCGAGCAGAAGCGGCAGGATGCACGCGATACCGAGGACGAACACCGGAAGCGACAGGAATCGGAACGTCGTCGAGAGAACCGTGGCGAGGAAGTCGAGCCGCAGCAGGTGAACGAATCCGTAGAGCAGGGCTGCGAGCACGAGGAAGATGACCAGGCGCTTGGTCGGCCGGGCGGTCGCCTTCACGAGCTGCAATCCCATTCGATCGAGGAACTGGCTGCCCGTGATCGTGCCGTGCAGATCGCCGAACCAGGTGATCACGCGGCGGGCGCCGTCGAGCATATCGCCGAGCACGCGGCCGAGGCGGGCGGTCACGCCGAGCGGGTCCGGCGCGCCCGTCGGGCCGACGACGAAGCGCACGACCGGCAGGCGGCGCAGGAGCGGCAACCGGAAGAAGCGCAGCGACGCGTCGACCTGGCGTGCGAAGTCGACACCGACCGCGTCGGCGACGCTGGAGGCATCGAGCTTGCGCAGCGCGCGGATCACGTCCTCGACGTCGGTCTCGATCGCGAGCGGTTGCGAGTGCTCGCCCTCGAAAGCGTCGACCCCCGCCTCGCAGTAGCGGACGGTTTCGCGAAGTAGCGTGGCGCGCAATCGAACGGCGCGCGTCCTTTCCGCCGGCGGAAGGTCGCGGATCATGCGCTGCGTTTCGTGCTGGATCCAGCTCGATAGCTCGCGTGCGCGACCGAGCAGCGCCGGGGCTTCCTTCTCGCGCGGTGTCTCCGCGAAGAACACGATGTTGCGATTGAGGATCCAGGCGTTGCGCTCCACCACCCGATCGAGCGCGCGCAGCACGAAGAGCAAGAGCCGGAGGAACCGGATGAACGGCCGCAGCACCTGCAGCACACGGAAGACGCGAACCAGCCGCAGCACACGGACCGATCGGATGCCGGCGCCTTGCCCGAGCGAGGCGAGAAGGCCGAACGGGAGCGAGGGCAACAGCTCGGTCAGGAAGTTCCGCAGGAAGTAGCGCCCCCGACGTGGAGTGAGCGTGAGGCGCGTGGTGAAGTCGAGGAGGAGCACGGCGCAGATGCCGGTGTCGACCCAGACGGTCCACGGGATCGTGCTGGACGTCCCTTCGATCTCACCGTAGTGCTCGACGAGGATGAGCCCGAGGATCGAGACGATCAGCCAGAAGACGATCGCTTCCCAGACGCGGACCGTGCGGGAGCCGAACACGCGGTCGAGTCGCCGGCGCAATACGCGGTCGGCGCTGGCGTCCGCGAGCCGCCGGCTCATGCGGCGGAGCCTTCGAGAGCCGGTCTCGAGGCGTCGGGCCTGGGACGGGTCGGGGGCCGCGCTTCGAGCCTTCTGCAACGACTGGTCGAGATCGCGGGCCTCGTCGAGGAGCGCGCGCACTTCGACGTCGGTGTGACCCGTCTCCTCCTCGAGCAGGCCGACGCGCGTCTCGTCGAGCTCGTCTCGTAGTCTCGATGCCGCGGTGAGGGCCGCGTCGATCTCTTCCGGGGTGCGCGCCTCGGCGAATCGCTTCAGGCATCCCTCGTGCAGCCGATTCTTCTCCTCGACGAGGCCGGTCGCGAGATCGCGGGAGGCCGGCCCGGCGCGCTCACCGGCGGAGTCGATCTCGCCGCGAAGCGCTCGCGTCGCGAAACCCATCGCGCGAGCGAGTCGGAACGCGCGCACGCTGCTCGGCGCATCGTGCTCGGGATCGATCCCGAAGGAGCGCGCCACGAGATGGCCGGCGCGCGTCGTCTCGGTTTCGAGCCGCAGCGAGTCGAGCTCCTCCGAGCTCTTGCCGCTGTCGAGGTGGGTGGCCAGCTCGCGGACCTCGGTCCGAACGAACGGCAGCTCGTCGCGACGGGGACGTCCGTGGGCGTCGCGGGCCAGCCGGTGCAGCAGGCTCGCGCGGGCGCGCAGGACGGGGATCAGGTCGGCGAGTCGTTCGGGCGGGAGGCTCGTGTCGGCGAGCACCGCGCGGGTGTCGTTCTCGAGGCTCTCGAGGGCCTGCGCGAGATGGTCTTCGAGCGCGCCCGTGCCGGCGTCGTCCCGCTCTTCTGCCTGCAGCTGGCTGAGGGCGGCTTCGGCGCGTTCGCACGCGGTTGCGGCCTCCTCGCACGGAGGCGGTCCGGGCTCTCCGTGCCCGAGGGCATCGAGGCGATCGAGGAGCTCGTCGATACGGTGGCTGGCCGACGCTTCGGTCATGCGCGACAGTCTACCGTTGGCAGGCGGGTCCGGTCACTCCCGATCGAGTCCGGGGACCGACCGTTGAGGTTTCTCGCGACAACCGATACGATGGATCGTGATCCGAGACCAAGGTCACCGCGCATGCACGGCTTCCGGTACGCCGTTACCGGCAGCTTGCGAGGAGGTCTGCGTTGTGGTCTCGGTCGTTGTCCTTCCCTCATGGAGCCTCCCGCTCCGCTCGCTCTCCTCCTGCCTCCGTCGTGCTCCGTCGATAGGGCCCGCGGCGTGTTGTGCGCGTCGCGATGTCCAGGGGAACCGTCGAAAGGGAAGGGAGAACGTCATGGATTGTTCGCAGGGATCGCGTGCCAGAGCAGGACTCGCTTCAATACTGTTCGGATCGCTGGTTTGGGTCGGAATGACCGTCCAGTGCGTCGACGATTCGTTCGCACATGGCGGACGCTACCCGGGAGGGTGGCGTCCCGCGGGCCCCGGGGCTCCGCCGGTTCCACAGGCGGAGGGGGGGCGTCCGTCGGGACAGAAGACGCCCTCGGGCCGGGCTCCTGGGGGGACACCGGCGCCTGCCCCGGGCGGCGGCAACACGGGCGGGGTCACCGTAGGCGGTGGACAGACCCCGGGCGTGGGCGGTGGAGTCTCGGGTGGCGGCTCGGTCGGACCCCGCGTACCGGCGACGCGGGGTGTTTCGGGAGCGCGTCGTCGCACGGCCATCGTTGGAGAAGACCGATGGGAGGTCTGGTGGGCCAACAATCGAGACCCGCTCCTGCGCGTGCGTGAGCATCTGTCGCCGGCGGGTCGGCGAGTCGTCACTGGTTCGGCCGACTGGCTGCTCGGGACCAAGCCTCGCGTCATCTCGCCGGACGCCGCGGGATCGCAGGACTTGCGTGTCGTGCCCGCCGACCTTGTCGGCCGCACGATTCTTCCGGTGCTCCGGGGTGCCCTCGAGGACGAAGACTTCGACGTCCGTGCGGCGGCCGTCGTCGCACTCGGAAAGAGTCGCGAGCCCTCGTCGCTACCCTTGCTCCAGGCGGCCCTCTCCGATAAGCATCCGCAGGTTGTCGAATCGGCGGCGCTCGGTCTCGGCTTGCTCGGACGCAGAGAAGCGATCCCGGTGCTGTGCCACTTGCTCGACGACGACTCCGAGGGTCGTCGCGCCGTCCGTCGCCCGGCCGGTGTCCCTTACCGGACGCGTGGATTCGCCGCGCTCGCGCTCGGCCTCGTCGATGACGTGTCCGTGATTCCGGCTCTGCTCGATGCCGCGGATCCGTCGCGGGGGGAGGCCCATCGTGACATCGCGGTCTGCGCGGTCGAGGCGATCGGGCTGCTGGGCTCGAAAGCCAGCTCGGCCGTCGCGACCCTCGAGGATCACGTCCGCAAGCCGTCGGTCAACGAATACGTACGAAGTCAGGCCGTTCTCGCGCTCGGCAAGATCGGAGTCTCGAGCTCCGTTCCTCTCCTGCGTCGATGTCTTCGTGATCGATCGCTGCCGGTTCGCGTCTCGGCGACGATCGCGCTCGGGCGGATCCCGATCGAGCCGGGTGATCTCGCGCCCACGGCGAGTCATCTCCGCCATGTCGTGCGCAAAGGAAGCGACCTCCTCCAGCGCAATCTCGCGTGCATCTCGCTCGGGCGTATCGGGGGTCCGCTCGCCATCAAGACCTTGAAGCAGGTGGTGGCGCACGAATCAGGCAGCCTCCGCGCGTTTGGAGCGCTCGGGCTGGCGTTGCACGCCCGCGCGAAGACCGACTCCTCCGTCGTCGCGATGCTGCGCTCGGGTATGAGTAAAGCGCGCGAGAACAGCTTGCGCTCGGCGTTGACCATCGCGCTCGGCATCGTTTCGGACGGGGCGTCCGGCGAAGCGATCGAGCAAATGGTCTTCGGCCGGGGCGACGACAGCCTGCGTGCGTATGGGGCGGTCGCGCTCGGCATGCTGCAGCGTCGCGACGCTGCTCCGGCCCTGCGCAAATTGCTGGAGGGGGACGCGAAGCGCGACCCGGACTTCGTCCGTGCGATTGCGACGTCGCTCGGCCTTCTTGGAGATGCCGAAGCCGTGCCCATCCTCGTTCGTACGCTCGAAGAAGGAACGACGGAATATGTAAAGAGTGCAGCTGCGGTGGCGCTGGGTCAGATCGGGGATCGTCGATCGGTCGCTCCCCTCGCCCGAGTGGCCCTCGATACGAAGAGGGCCACGGACCTTACGCGCGCGCAGGCCATTGTCGCGCTCGGGATGATCGCGGAGTCGGGGTCGCTCCCCGAGCTGAGCCGCTTGCGGGCCGACAGCAACTACCGCCACGCGGTCGAGGTCATCATGGAGATCTTGACGATCAGTTGAGAGATGTATCGCCCGCGGTCGGCTTGACGCGAGATGCGTGACGGGGGAGAATTCCCGGGTCCGAGAGCCGTGTGTGACGGTGATCGGCTATCCGGATCCGGGAAGGACCCTGCGCATGAACACGACAACCACTGCGGCGAAGGCCGCCCGCGAGCGGAACCGACGCCGGTTCCATGCGTCGCTGCGGAGCGGGGTCCTGGGCCGCGGGGAAGTCGTGCTCGAGCATCGACCGCTCGAGGTGCAGATCGAGCTCACGAACCACTGCAACATCCACTGCATCTTCTGCGCGCGCGAGCATGACGTGCGCTACCTGACGAAGGAGATCGTGGGCCACATCCCGACCGAGCTCGTCCACAAGCTCGACGGCGTGCTCGAGACCTGCGAGCTGGTGTTCCCGCAGGGCTTCGGCGAGCCGTTCCTCCACAAGGAGTTCTTGCCGATCATCGAGCGCTGCAAGAGCCTCGGGGCCGGCGTCATGTTCAACACGAACGGGACGGTGCTTCCCGAGGAATGGGCGCGGCGACTCGTCGAGGCGGGCGTCGACTTCATGACGCTCTCGCTCGACGGCGGAACGAAGGAGACGTTCGAACGACTTCGAGTGGGAGCGCGCTTCGATCGGATCCTCGAGAACATGCGGCGACTGAATGACGTATCGACATGGTTGCTGAGGGTTGAAGTCGTCGCTGAGCCGAATCGGGTGGACGCTGACAATCCCCACGACAGGCTTCGGTCCGCGGTACTCCTCGACGAATCGCCACAACGTGGAGGTGAACGTGTTGTTGAATGTCCC
>CAZQZX010000266.1:0-8544 GCA_964597885.1 uncultured Planctomycetota bacterium | reverse complement strand
GGCGGCCTCGCGGCGGGAAGTGCGGCCGCCGCAAAGAAAGGCGCGGCCACCGCTTCCGCGACGAAGGGAGCCGCGGGCACGGCCGGAAGCACCGGCAGCCTCGCCGCGCTCGCGTGGCCGCTGAAGCTCGCCGGCCTGGTCGCCGTCGTCGCGTCTCTGTGGGTCGCGTACGATCGAGTCACCGACCGATCCGCGAAGCCGCCGATCGAGATCGACTCGACCGCATTCGCCGGGACCGACGACGCGAACGACGATGCGGACCCACCGCCCGCGGGCCGAGCTCTCGCCAATGCTCCGACTCCCGAGCCGTTCGTCCCGACGCCCGCGACTGTCGGCAACGAACCGGGCGGTAACGAATCGGGCGGCATTCTCCGATCGATGATGAATCTTCTGGGAGGCGGTGAATCCGCGTTCCCGGATCAGTCCGCGGTGATCGTCGCGCGGATCACCGACGCCTCGGGGAATCCCGTGACCGGCGCTCTCGTCTCGCTCGTCGGATATGAATCGATGCGCTTCAGCGGAGCGCTCGACGGCCCTGTCGGCTACAAGGGTCTCACCGCGCTCGACGGATCCGTACGGCTCGATCTCTTCGTCCCGGGATGGGTCGTCGAGAAGCTGCCGCCGAACACGCGGCCCGCGCCGGGCTCCGACGCCGAGCTCGTCTTCGAGATCCGGCACGCGGAGTATGAAGCGAAGACCGTGCGCGCCATCGTGAGCGACGGACAGACGACGGACATCGGCGATGTCGTCCTCCGACCGGGCGGCAGCGTTCGGGGCCTCTTCGTGAGGGACGACGGACGCCCCGTCGCCGAGGGCCGGATCTTCGTCGCCAGGCGCGATCTCGGAGAGCCGCGCGAGGGATGGCTCCACTACGGCCCCGAGCCGGATCGGCGGCTGGAAATCGAAGCGCCCCCCGAGCCCGACGGAACGTTCCTGCTCTCAGGAATCCCCGAGGGGGAATGGACGCTCTGGGGGACCGCCTCCGAAGAAGGTCTCTACGCGCACACCCACGTCGACATCCTGGCGGGCGAAACCACTGACGCACGGATCACGCTCACGATCGGCCCGGACACACCGCGCGCTCTCCTCGTGACGGTGCTCTCTCCCGCCGGCGATCCGGTTCCCGAAGCGAACCTCACGCTCGGGCAGCGCAATCGCGACGGCGACATCATGCGCTACTCGTCCGGCCTCGCGGACGAGCGCGGGCAGGCTCGCACCGACCCGGTGACCGGGCCCGCGTCGATCCCCGAATCCTACAGCGTCACGGTCATCGACTCGCTCGGGCGGTACGCCGCCGTCGAGCTCACCGACATCCCGGTTTCGCAGGGAGAGCTCACGATCCGACTCGAGCCGGCCGTCCCCTTCGAGGTCCGTGCGTTCGACGACCGGGATCGCCCCCTCGACGACTACGTCGTCACGATGATGGCGTCGCGGTCCACGATGCAGGTGCAGCTCGGTTCGGGTAAGGGCCGCGCCGGGAGCCCGTGCCGCCTCCCCGTTCCACCGATGCCGATCGAGCTCCTCGTGAACGCCGACGGGTACCGCCAGACGACGTACGGACCGGTCTCTCCCGCGGAGATCGCGGAAGGGATCACCGTGCGACTGTCGAGGCGTCCCGCGGTGCGGGGGCGGGTGCTCACGGCCGGCAAGCCGGTCGACGGCGCCGAGGTGTTCCTGCGACGCGTCCTCCCCGAGAAGGAGTCGATCGCGGTGAACGACTATCCGTCGCGGATCGACTTCTTCGGCGACTCCGCGAAGACCGACGCGGACGGACGGTTCACGATCTCCGAGCCCGACCTCGCGGGCGACTACGTCGTCCGCGCGATCGTCCCGGGCCATGCGCTCGCCGAAGTGCCGGTCCGGATCGATCGAGAAACGCCTCCCGAAGACGTCACGATCACGCTCACCGGCGGCGGCACGATCGAAGGCCTCGTCTCCATGCCCGAGGACACGAGTGCGAGCGACATCCACATCACCGCGCACCGCGGCGACGGTACCCCCGTCAGCGTGCGTCCGAGCGCGGACGGTACGTACCGTATCGAGCGCCTCACGCCGGGCCGCTGGCACGTCGAGGCAACGCGCGAGGGGGTCGAGTCGGACACGTGGAGCGTCTCGGCCGTGATCGGCGGCGGGTTCCGATCGAACTGCAAGGTCCGCGAAGGCCAGACGACGCGCTTCGATATCGACCTGTCGAGCGCGGGGCAGTGCGAGCTCGCCGGCCGCCTCATGATCGATGGCGCGGCGCCGGTCGGCAAGTGGACCGCCTACGTTCGCGACTCGAACGCTTTCTATCGCCGAAGCCTCGCCGAAGCCCTGCGCCCGAGCGCGGAGCTCGCGCCCGACGGATCGTTCCGGCTCGCCATCTCGGAGCCGGGCACCAAGCATCTGGACCTCGGCGGCCCTGGCTCTCTCGAGATCCGTACCGACGTCGACCTCGCCGCGGGCAGGACCGACTGGTTCCTCGACTTCGCGACGGGAAGCGTCGTGGGGCAGCTACCGTCGGTGGCGGGACGCGCATCCTGGCGGCTCGAGGTCGAGATCGATGACCGGACGCGCGCCACCGCGCGGATCCGTCCGCGGAACGACGGGACGTTCACCGTCGAGGCCCTGCCGACGGGAACGGCGCAGCTCTACCGGGGCGACACGGTGATCCTTCGCGATCTGCAGATCGACGCGGGCGTCATCCTCGAGCTCGACGCGCGCTAGCGAGGCTCAGCGGGCGGGGCGAACGGCGCGTCCGAGCGCTCCGTCCGCGAGCCGGATCTCGATCGGCACGAGGTCGCGCGTGTCGAGCACGTCGACTTCACGCGTCCGGACATCGACGCGCGACAGCACTTCCTGCGACCCGAGCGACTGGCTGCCCCCCGGCCCGCCCACTCCGATGACCGCGCCTTCGGTTCTCGACACCGCCTGCACCTCGACGCGGTAGCGGCCGGCGAAGTGCAGCTCGCCGATCTCCTGGCGCGAGAGGTCCCCGAGGCGGAACTTCCGGTCGATCGTCCACTTGAAGTCGGCGAGCGAGGCGATCGGCGGGCGTCGCACGAGCGAAAGCGTCACCACGAGCCGCTCGCACCCCTCGGGCATCGGCTCGCCGGTCACGACCGAGACCCGCGCGGGGATCGTCGGCTCGAGCCGCACCGTCTTCGACTCGGTCACGCCCGGCACGTAGAGCACGCGGTGCCCATTCTGCGAGACGATGAGGTCCACCGACGTGGCGGCGGTCTCGAGCCGCGCGCGGCCGTCGGCATCCGTGCTCTCGACGAGCGACGTGCGACGCCCACGGCGCAGCACCATCACCCTGGCGCTCGCCATCGGCCGCTCCGCAGCGTCGACGACGCGAATCTCGATCGACCGCACCCGACCGCGCAGGTCGATGGGCTGCAGGCGCGGGTCCAGGCAAACCTCGCCCGGGCGCACCTCGAGGTCAGCGATCTCGACGGCCGGCTCGGCATCGGAACGCACGCCGACCCGCAGCGTGGTCGCCCCCGGAGGGACGTCCGCGAGTCGGAAGTCGACCGCGACCGCGCCATCCTCGGTCGAGACCACATTCGGCTGGCGCTGGAAGGCCGCGTTCTGGAGCTGGATCGAAAGCCGTCCTACCGACTCTTCACGATCGAGCAGGATCGTGCCCGCGATCGAGCCGAGCCGCATGAGCCGGACGTCGATCCCCGTCGCGCCGCACCGGTACTGCATCTGCTTCGTGGCCGCGTAGCCGACGGCGTTCGCCCACACGTAGACCTCGCCGAGCGGACACGTGCCGTACACCGCGAACGCGCCCTTCTCGTCGCAGGAGGTTCGCGCGACGATGGTATTCGTGAGGAGCCGCGACTGATCGCCTTCGCCCGCGAGATGCAACGCCGGGCGCACGGTGAGCTCCGCGCTCGGCACCGGCTCGCCCGCATCGTCGAGCACGCGACCCGAGACGAGAAGCGGCAGCTCGGGCAGCACGACCCGGCCCACATCGTTCTCGCCGGGGGACAGCGTCGTGCCGTTGACGTTCAGGGTGCACGCGGCGACGGGGGCACCCGGCTCATCGCGCACGACCTCGATGCGCTCCACGCGCGCCGCGACGTCATGCGGGCCGAGTCCGACGCGAAAGCGCCCCTCTTCCGACGTTCGAACCCTCGAGAACTTTCCGAAGCTCGGATCGAACGCGACCACGATCCCCGGGAGCGGATCGCCGGCTTCGTTCACGATCGTTCCGACCAGGGTCGTCTCTTCGTCCCCGGGGGGCGGCGTGAGCTCGGGACGCGGATTCGCAGGCGCGCTCGACGGCTCCTTCGCCGCGGTCGCGTCGGATGGAGGCGAGTCGGGCACGGCCGGCGGAAGAGTCGTCTCTTCGTCGGCGGGCCCGTCATGCAAAGACGCGGGACCGGGATGACCCGGCCCCGCGTCGGGGAGTACTTCAGGTTGTCGCCTACCGACGAGCAGCACGATCGCGATGCCCACCACCAGCAGTGCACCGGCGGCGTAGGGCCACGCGGAGGAGCTCGCCCGTCGGTCGGTCACGACGGCCGGCCTAGCGGCGTCGCGTTCGGTAGTACTTGTCGGAGATCGCCGACGCCAGCTCGATCCGCGTGCGGAGCGCCTTGGCCGCGCTGCTCTCGGGGTCGATCTTGAGCGCCCGGCTCGCGTACTCCTGCGCCTTGTTCATCGAGCCACGTCCGAGCTCGACGCCACCGGCGTTGACCCACGCATCGATCGCGTCGTTCTTCACCATCGCGATGCCGCGATCGATCTCGCCGAGGAGGAACTTGTCGTCGGCGTGCTTCTTTCGCACACCCATCGCCTGCTTCAGCACGGCCTCGAAGCGCTTTCCGGCCGCCTCGAACATGTCGACCGACTTCGACTGGCTCTTTTCCTTGAGGGCGTCGTTGTTGAGCTTGCGCGCGGCCTCGTAGAGCTTGATGAGAGGACGCACTTCCTTCTCGAGCTTCTCGCGCATCTGCTCCTGGTTGTCCGACACGGCCGCGATCGCCTGCTGACGCTTCTCTTCGTCGGCCTGCATGACCTTCTTGTCGATGCGGTCGATCAGCTTCGACGCCTTCTCGTGGGCCGGCGTCTCGGGGAAGTCGTTCAGCACGGTCGCCGCGTAGCGCTGCGCGTTCTCGTAGTCACCGGCCTTGAAGAAGCCGAGCGCCTTGTCGAGGATGTTGTTGGCGACGCCCTCGACGAGCCCCGGAAGCGCGAGCTTGCGCTCCACGAATTCGGCATCGAGCGCGCGAGCCTTCTCGACCTGCCCCTTGGCACGGGCGAAGAGACCGGCCTCGGCCGCGAACTTCGCGAGCTGGAGGTGGTTGAGCGCCGTCTTCTCCATCAGACGGTTGCGGATGCCGTAGAACGAATGCGGATCGAGCTCGGCGGCGCGAACCTTGACGGTGCCGCTGCTTCCGTCCTTCTGGAACTTCACCGTGACCGAATCGACCTCGGTCTGGACGATGTCCACGTCGAAGGCACGTCCGTCGTGCAGAACGACCTCGTCGGCGAGGGCCGGTTTCGCGAGAGCCAGCGCCAGAATGGCGAGCGGTACACCTGACATGACAGTTCGCAGCATGATCGAAGCTCCTCCGCTGTTGGGGGCTGTCCTTCTTCTATTCGTCGATGCTCTCTCTGAAGAGATGCAGTAGACGAGTCCGGGTATCCGGACATTCTACAGTTCCGGACCGTTTTCTCGAACGCCGGTCGACGCATGTGCCGTGAGGGCAGGCCTTTCGCTCGGAAGGAGGCCATCGGGCGATACGGGAGCGACCCGGGCAAGGGGTCGGGCGCTGCCCGCGGACCGGATCAAAGCGAGAAAGCTCGGGGTGGAACCGGTCGAAACGAGTCCGCGGCTTGGGGGACAACCCCCTCCCGGGGCACCGGGGAGGGTCCCTGATTCCAATGAACCATATCCGCGGCGTAGGCCAGGGCCTTAGAATGTTTCCTGTGGCCAAGCGCTCGTGGACGCCTGGGGTCCCGAGCGCACTTTCGCGCCGCTCGAGTGCAGCACGCACGGTCCGGCGCGCATCAGGATCGGGAACTCCGCCCGCACGGGCGGCACCCACGGATCGACCCGATCGCTTCGTCGAGCGGTCGGCAGCCCCCGGTCCCGATGAAGAGGTATCCCGTACGTGCGAATCCTCCTGGTGGAAGATGATCGAAACGTCTCGCGGAACATCCGGCGAGGCCTGCTCGACGAGGGTTTCTCCGTCGACCTCGCGACCGACGGGCAAGAGGGCTTCCACCTCGCGATGCACGAGCCCTACGACGCGATCATTCTCGACCTGATGATCCCCTACGTCTCGGGGGTCGACGTGTTGAAGGACCTGCGGGCCCAGGGTCGCGACGTACCGGTGCTGATCCTCTCGGCCAAGAGCGAGGTCTCCGACCGCACCGAGCTCCTCGATCTCGGCGCCGACGATTACCTCGTGAAGCCGTACCGATTCTCGGAGCTCCTCGCCCGGCTGCGCGCGCTGATCCGCCGTTCTCGAGGCCGCGCCCGTCCGGTGCTGACGCTCGGCGATCTGAAGATGGACCTGAATGCTCGCCGCGTGAACCGGGGCGGCAAGAAGATCGATCTCTCCCCGAAGGAGTTCGCGCTGCTCGAGCTCTTCCTACTCAAGCGCGATACGGTGCTGACCCGCGCCACGATCGCGGAACACGTCTGGGACCGACACTTCGATTCGTTCAGCAACGTGATCGACGTCTACGTCCGGTACCTCCGCGCGAAGGTCGACCGCGGCTTCCCGCACAAGCTCATCCACACCGTGCGCGGGGTCGGCTACGTCCTCTCCGACGAAGCCCCGACGCGGAGCCGCGACTTCCTCTCCTAGACCCGACGGACACGCCGGGCATCAGTGGAAATCCCTCGATCTCCGGTCGAGCCCCGGGAAGCGCTCCGTCCAGTCCTCCATCGAACGCACGCGGATGTGGATGACGGGACCGTTGCGCGTGATCTCGCCGCGCGCGACCACCAGCACGCCGGTACGCGCGGGACGACGGTACTTCTCGTAGACTTTCGGATGCACCATCAGGTTCGAGACCGACGTCTCGTCCTCGAGCGTCATGAAGAGGATGCCGTTCGCGGTCGACGGGCGCTGGCGCACGAGCACGATCCCCGCCACCGACACCCACTTGCCGTTCGGGAAGCGCGATTCGTCCTTGAGCGCGATCGCCGGCACCACCTTGCACTCTTCGAGATCCTTGCGCAGGAACGAGAGCGGATGAGCGCGTAGCGACATGCCGACACTCGCGTAGTCCTCGATGACCTTCCGCGGCTCGGGCACCGAGGGCAGGTTCGCCTCCTGATGCTCGCACACGAGGCTCGCTCCTTCCGCCGCGGCCGCCGCGCGCTCGGCCTCGGCCCGTTCCGCATCGGCACGATCGAACATCGGGAGCACGTCGTCGCGAAGGGCCTTGATCTGCCAGAGGGCCCCCTGCCGATCGACCCCCATCGACTGGAATGCGTCGGCGCGCGCCAGCTTCTTCAGCGCGAAGATCCGCACGAGGCTCTCGCGACGCAGATCCTCGATGGTGCCGAACGCACCGTGCGCACGCACCGCGTCCGAGATCGCGTTCGCATCGTCTTCGCCGAGCCCCTTCACCAGCCGCATGCCTGCGCGCACCGCCCCGCCGTCGTCCTCGAGCGTGCAGTTCCACTCGCTGTGATTGACGTCGACGCCGCGGATGATCACGCCGTGCTCCTTCGCGTCACGAAAGATCTGCGCCGGCGCGTAGAAGCCCATCGGCTGGCTGTTGATGAGCGCCGCCGCGAACGCCGCCGGATGATGGCGCTTGATCCACGCCGACACGTAGACGATCAGTGCGAAGCTCGCCGCGTGTGATTCCGGAAAGCCGTAGTCGCTGAACCCCTGGATCTGCCGGAAGCACCGCTCGGCGAAGTCCGGATCGTGGCCGCGCTCGATCATGCCGCGGATGAGCCGATCGCCGAACTGCTGGATGATCGAGCCGCTCCGCTTCCACGCGGCCATCGCGCGGCGGAGCTGGTCGGCCTCGCCCGGCGTGAACCCCGCCGCGACGATCGCGAGCGCCATGGCCTGCTCCTGGAACAGCGGCACGCCGAGCGTCTTGGCCAGAACCTTCTTCACGGCCTCGTCGGGATACGTGACCGGCTCCTCGCCGTTGCGACGCCTGAGGTACGGGTGCACCATGTCGCCCTGGATCGGGCCCGGGCGCACGATCGCCACCTCGATCACGAGGTCGTAGTACGAGCGCGGCTTGAGGCGCGGCAGCATCTGCATCTGCGCGCGCGACTCGATCTGGAAAACACCGACGGTATCGGCCTCGCAGATCATGTCGTAGACGAGTGGATCTTCCGGCGGCACCGTCGCCATCGTGTAACGACGACCGTCCGTCGACTCGATGAGATCGAAAGCTTTCTGCACGCACGTGAGCATCCCGAGCCCGAGCACGTCGACCTTGAGCATGCCCATCGCGTCGATGTCGTCCTTGTCCCACTCGATCACCGTGCGGTCGTCCATCGCCGCGTTCTCGATCGGCACGAGCTCGCACAGGGGGCCCTCGGTAATCACCATCCCGCCAACG
>CAZQZX010000265.1:0-8585 GCA_964597885.1 uncultured Planctomycetota bacterium | reverse complement strand
CGTCGCTACCTCGTCGACCTGCTTCAGGAAGCGGGAGGCGTCGTGACACGAGGCGCCGAGATCGCGGGCATGAGCCGACAGAACCTGCACTCGAAGATCCGGGCCCTCGAGATCGATCCCGACCGCTTCAAGGCCTGACCTCGGCCCGCGCGGCACTCGAGCCCGTTGCCGCGCCCTGTTCCCGGGGCGTGACGCCGATTCCACAGCGTGACATGGGTCACCGCCAGGAAACGCCAAGCGCGGCTCGCCCCGCAGGCTCCCGTACGCACCGGCGGCGCAACCTTCGTCGCCACGCCCGCTTGCGCGCAAACGCCGACACCGGCTCTTCCGGCACGGGATTTGGTCTCGGGATGCCGGCATCGAAGCCGCTCGGATTGCGCGAGAGGGATGGATCTTCGATACTAGCCGCCCGTTGTGATTCTCCGGCGCACCGACGTGCGCCGTGTGTCGACCCTCGAGAGAAGGAGCTCTGAAGCGATGAAGCTCTACCGGATCCTGCCCCTCCTCGCCGTGCTCATCGGGCTCGGTGGCTGCGCCAAGAAGCCGGATGTCGTCATCTACTGCTCGCTCGACAAGACGTTCTCCGAGTCGTTCCTAGAGCAGTTCCAGAAGGACACCGGACTTCGCGTTCGCGCGCAGTACGACACCGAAGCGGTGAAGACCGTCGGTCTCACCAACACCCTGATCGCCGAGAAGGACAACCCGCGAGCCGACATCTTCTGGAACAACGAGCTCGCGAACACCGTGAAGCTCGTCAACCTCGGCATGGTCGAGCCCTACCAGTCGCCGAACGCCGAGACGATCCCCGCCGAATGGAAGGATCCAGACGGACACTGGACGGGCTTCGCCGCGCGCGCTCGCGTTCTCATCGTCAATACCGATCTCGTCACCGAGGCCGAAACGCCGAAGTCGATGATGGACCTCCTCGACCCGAAGTGGAAGGGTAAGTGCGGGATCGCGAAGCCGCTCGCCGGCACGACGTTCACGCACTTCACCGCCCTGCCGCTCGTCATCGGCGAAGAGCCCTTCACGTCCTTCCTGAACGGTCTCCGTAGAAACGAAGTGCATGTCGCTACCGGCAACGCGCACATCATGCGACTCGTCTCGCGAGGCGAGCTCCACTGGGGATTCACCGACACCGACGACTTCAACGTCGCCCTCGACGACGGGATGCCGGTGCGGAAGGTCTACCCCGATCAGGCCGAAGGCGAGCCGGGAACCATGGTCATCCCGAACTCGGTCGTCATGATCAAGGGCGGCCCGAACCCCGAGAACGCCAAGATCCTCATCGATTACATCCTGCGCCCCGAGACCGAGAAGATCCTCGCGGCGAGCCGCTCCGCGCAGATCCCCCTGCATCCGGGCGTGGAGCGACCGGATCACGTGAAATCGCCGGGACACTTCCGCGCGATGATCGTCGACTACGACGAGGTCGGTAAGCGCCTCGATGCGTCCAATGACCGCCTGACCAAAGAATTCAATCGTTGATTCTCCCCGGTGCCGCCCGAGCGGGACTGCGGCTCGCGATCGTCGTGTTCGCGAGCCTTGCCCTGCTCCCGATCGTCTACATGCTGGCGACTTCGTTCGTCGCGGAAGGCCGTCTGAACTTCGACGCCTACCGTGACGTGCTCGTCGAGAAGAGGCAGTGGTCTCTCCTCGGGACGACGGTCGCGATGGGACTGCTCGGCACCGGCGGCGCCATCCTGCTCGGCCTTCCGTTCGCATTCCTGATCGCGCGGACCGAGTTCCCGCTCCGGCGACTCTTCTCGACGCTCTACATCGTGCCGCTCCTCACGCCCCCGCTCATCCTCGCGTGGGGATGGACGCGGACGCCGGACTGGTTCGTGCTGAGCGACCTGAAGGGACTCGTCGGCTGCGCGTTCGTATTCGCCCTTTGCTACTACCCGTTCATCGTGCTCCTCGCGGCCCGCGCGTTCCGGTCGATCGATGCCGGAATCGAGGAAGCCGCGCGCCTGGCCGGCGGTCGGTGGCGAACGATCCTCGCGATCCAGACTCGCCTGGCGCTGCCCGCCATCCTCTCGGGAGCCCTGATCTCGTTCATCTTCATCATCTCGGACTTCTCGCTTCCGGACTTCGTGTCGACCCTCGGGCCGAAGCAGAACGTCTACGCCGGTGAGATCTTCTTCCGATCCAAGCGGCTCGAGTCGACTTCCCAGGCCACCGCGGCTTCCATTCCGCTCGTGCTCCTGACGGTCGGTGCGCTGCTCCTGATCTTCCGCCTTCGCGGACATCGATCGAGCGCGACGGTGAGCGGCGATTTCCGCCCTCCCGCCCGGCATCGTCTGGGCGCCAAGGGATGGCTCGCCACGCTGTACTGCTCGTTCGTCATCGGGGTATCGGTGCTCGCGCCGTTCGGTTCGCTCGTCGCCCAGGCCCGCGGCATCGACGCCTTCCGAAAGGCGATCACCAACCCGGGTGCGCGAAGCGATATCCTGGCGAGCCTCGGAACCTCGGCGGCGGCCGCGACCTGCATGACGATCCTCGGATTCCTCCTCGCCTACACGGTCGTACGACTCGCGCGCGAAGGGAAACGCCGGCGATCCGCCTGGCTCGAAGGAATCAGCATCCTTCCGCTCGCGATCCCGGCGCTCATGATCGGGATCGGCTTCATCCGCATCTGGAACCGTCCGCATCCGTTCTTCGACACCGTCTACACGACGCAGTGGATGCTCTTCCTCGTGCTGATCGCGCGCTACATCCCGTTCGCGGTCATCGCGCTCGCCGCCGGACTGCGCCAGATCGACGCCAACGTCGAGGAAGCGGGAGCGCTCGTCGGAGCACCGTTCCGTACGCGCATCACGAAGCTCCTCTTCCCGCTCGTGCGATCGAGCGCGTTCGCGGCATGGATCCTCACGTTCATCTTCTCGATGCGCGAGCTCGACACGATGGTGCTGCTGCCCGCCGGCGGCGATTCGCTCGCGTTCCGCGTCTTCAACGAGATCCACTTCGGACGCGATCCCGAGGTCGCCGCGATCTGCATGATCATGGTGTTCCTGATCTCGCTCCCGCTCGTGGTGTATTGCCTCCTCACCGCGAAGCGACTCGACCCCCTCGCGCCCTGACCCTAGGCCGGGTCGGCGCCGGGACGTCGATCGAGGATGCGGGACGCACGGATCGTGGTCGAGCCGAGCTTCGTGAGCAGGTCGGTGCGGCATCCCCCCAGCCAACGCGTCACGTCACGACCGAGCGCGGCGCCGCCGTACATCGCCAGGAGCTGCACGGCCGCCGTCACCAGGAAAAGGCGCTCGATCCGACCGCACTCCGGCAGCACGATCTCCGGAAGCCCCTCGAGGGGAGCGCCGCATCCTTCGGCCCGGATCACCAGGCGGTGCGCACCGAGCTCCCCGAGCGGGCCGGCGACCTCGGCCACGCGGCCGTGCGAGGCCTCATCGAGCGCGAGCAGGACGATCGTCGTGGCGTCGTCCGCCACGAACATGTCGAGATGGTGGTATTCCTCGATGCAGCGCGCCCGCCCGGAGCCCGCGAGCTCGAGCCACTTCGCCGCCGCGTACTCCGCCGTCGCGAGCCACGGCCCGCTGCCGAGCACGACGACGTCGCGCGTGGACGCGCGAAGCTCGGACACGACCGCACGCACGCTCTCCTCGAGACCGCCGAGCGAGTCGCGAAGACGCTCGGGCACGGCGGCGATCGACGCCAGCGGCTCCGCGAGCCCGCGACGCCGGCCCAGCTCGCTCGCGAGCGCGAGCTCCATCAAGAGGACCGCGACGTAGGATTTCGTCTGGCCGATGGCGTTCTGGTAGCCGGCGTACTCGTGCTGCTCGAGCAGCGCGGGGTCGCAGAGCTCGAGGGGAAGAACGGCATCGCAGACCTCGCCGAGCGCCGCTCCAGGGCTCGCCGTGATACCGAGCACGGCCGCGCCCGCCTCGCGGGCAAGCGTTGCAGCCTCGACGGTGCGCGCCGTCCGCCCCGAGACGCTCGCCACCACGACCAGATCCGTGGAGACGACCCCCTGAGAGGACCATCGGGCATCCATCGAACGCCACGCGTTGAAGCCCATTCCTTCGAGGTGCGCATGGCGGGCCACGGTCTCGGCCGCGAACGACATGTCTCCGCATCCGGCGAAGACCACCCGTCCCGAGAGACCGTCCGGCCGCGACGCGGCGAGCGTGTCCAGGGCTTCGCGGATCCGGGCGGGCGCCGTCCGGAGCACGTGCTCGAGCGCGTCCGGCTGTTCCCGAATCTCGAGCGCCATGGGACCTTGGCGAAGGGCGTCGCTCACCCGTCCGTTCCGCCGCGAGCCGCATCCGCCGACACGTATGCGCCGTCGGCGATCAGGACCTCTTCGACGCCATTCGTCACGAGTCGAACCTCTTCCACCGCGACGCGCGGCTGCGTCTCGGGAATGTAGATCCGGTCGATGTGGATGACGTTCGCGGGGTCGTTGAAGTCGGCTGTCCCCACGGCTCCACCGAAGTGGTCGCTTCGACCGAACGCGACGTGGAACCCGAGCTTCTCGTCGAGCAGGATCTCTCCGACGGGATGAATTCCGAGGTCGCGGAGGACCCCGAACCCGAGCTCGCTGATGTTGCCGTACGCGGGCTCGGCCTCGAGGCGCGCCCGCTCCTCGGCGGCACGCGGGCCGTCGCCTTCGACCGACCGAGCGTTGTTGCCCTCGATGTGATAGCGGACGATCTCGTCCCCGAACTGCACGGGTAGCACGCCCTCGGTGCGGCTCGCCTCGCCCTTTTCGCCCTCGTAGGGAACGATGTAGGTCTCGCCGCTCGGCAGGTTGCCGGCCATGCCGCGCTCGCGCAGGAGCCCGCCACTCGCCGTCGCCGTGCGATGCCTCAGATCGAAGCGGATCTCGATCGACTCGCCCTCATCCACCCGGAAGCGCGCGATCGCATCGTCCGCCGCATCGAGCTTCCGCTTGATGCGATCGAGGCGGCGCGCGACCTCGTCGAAGTCGATCCGGAGAGCCGGGACCATCGAGCGCGCGAAGCCGGGCATCGTCGCCGCCCGGATCGGAAGCCGACGCGCCGCGAGCTTCATGGGCGCCGTCGCCGAGAACTGCGTCGGGAGCAGCAGGAGATTCGTCGACGTGAGAACCGACTCGAGCGAAACGGCCTCCCCAGCCCCCTCGAGCGAATCCGCATCGAGGGCCGCGGCGTCCGTATCCGGCCGGAGCCGAACGACGGTATCGGGAAGATCGGCGTTGTTGCTGCCGACGTTCCGATACGCGTAGAAGTCGACGCGGTCGAGCGACACCGACTCGCGGATGCCCTCGAGCGTCCCTCGCCACTCCGTCGCGAGCCCGCGACGCTCACGCCAGGCATCGGTGTCGGGCGTGTTCGCATCGGGAACGTCCACGAGAATCGCGAGGCTGCGGTCCTCGGCGCCGGGCGCGAAGACCATCCGCAGCAGCCCCGCCCACTCCTTGCCGTCGAGCACGTCGTTCATTCTTCGTCCGCTCCTAGATGTCGAAGCTGCCGCCTCGACGCGTCAGGGCTTCGCGACGATGTAGACGATGAAGCTCGAGCTGTCGTCGCCCGTCGTCGAAGGCTTGAACTCGCCGTTGCCCTCGCCGTCCGCGCCGGTCCCTTCCCAGAACACGACGCTGTCGTGGAATCCGGCTTCCTCGAGGACTTCGCGCACCTCGGGGATCGTCCAGAGTCGCCACTCGTACGTGAACGCCCGCTCGATCGAGCCGCCGTCTCCCGGGAAGTTGAAGTGGATATGGCACACGGCCTCGTGCGTGATCGGGTTGAACTCCGCCTGGTCCCACACGTAGGAGTAATCGTCGTACTCGGTCTCTTCTTCCTGAACGACCATCGACTCGGGGCCGCCGTAGAGGTCGAGGATGAACAGCCCTTCCTTCTGCAGCGAGGCGTGCACCTTCTCGAAGTACGCGCGAAGCTGGGAGCGGGTTGTGAACACGAGGTACGAGAAGTTCATCGCCGCGATGATCTCGACCTTCGGATCGGTGACCGTGTTCACGTCGGCACGGATCAGCTCGACGCGCTCGGCCTTGTGTCCGAGCTTGCGCATGTGGTTGTCGCGCGCGTACTGCAGCGTCGGCTCGTCGAGGTCGATCCCGATCGCGCGGTTCTTCTTGCGCAGCTCGACCCACGTGCGCGAGAGGAACGCGGTGCCGCAGAAGTCTTCGCGCAGGGTCGTCGCCTTGCGGCCGTAGGCCCTCTTGAACGCTTCGTCGAAGAACTCGCAGTCCGCTTCGGGACACTGCACCGACTGCTCGTACAGCGAGTGACGATCCGCGGTCGCGGCGGTCAGTGCGCCCCTCTTCGGGCGTCGCTTGGTCTTGGTCTTACCCATGGAAAGAAATCCCCGATCTCGTGTTCTGGAAACTGGTCTCGCGGGAATGGGGTCGGAACGAATGGGATCCGCACCGCCCTTCTGCGGAGCGTGCAATCTACCAAACGTCTCAGGGAGACTCGACCCATCTCGGGGCTTCGAAACGAACCCGGTTCGCTTCGTCCGAGCTCGCGCGCGCGCCCGCCGTCGCTTCCAACGTCACGCGCACTCGACGCCCCGCGAGCCCGGAGACATACGCGACTTGATCGCCGCCGTCTTCGCGAGCCTCGATCACGATGTCGATCGCTCCGCCGAGCTCCTGGATGCGAGCCTGGCCGACGACTTCGCCCGATTCCTCGCCACGGATCCGGACGCGGAACACGGCCCGGTCCGACGCGAGAGTCCCTTCGACCGAGATCGAATCGCCGCCCGAGAGCACGAGGTCGCCGGTCTCTCCGTCCCATCCGGGCGAGCCGGCCTCGTCGCCGAAGGCCCGGAGCGATCGCACGCTCGCATCGGCCGCGCGCGGGGTCGCGTCCGTCGGCAGTCCGAGCCTTCCGTCCCGCGCGAGGGCCTCGAAGACCCGGCGGGCGATCACGTCATGACCGAGCCGCGACGGGTGCACCCAGTCGAGGAAGATCTCGTCCTCGCTCCCGGCTCCGCGCAGGGCCTCGGAGACCTCGATGATCCCCGCCCCGGCGGCCCGCGCCGCATCGCGAAGAACGTCCCGGTATCGATCCAGCGAATCGAGACCGTCCTCGGTATCCTGGCGAGCCGGCCCGGGAAGCACGTAGGCCGCGATCCGACGCTCGACGCACGCGTCGAGAATGGCCCGTACGTTTTCCCGAAAGCGCTCGAGCGGCACCCTCGGCCCGTCGAGAAGCGTTCCCGCCTGGAACCGGCTCTCGTAGTGGCGTGCCCGGCGCTCGCGTACCCGTTCGCGCGCCCCCTGCGTCACGCGCCCGATCGCCTGCAGGATCCGGACGCCCCCGTAGTCGACCTCGGCGACGGGAATCGGCTCGAGCGGATCCTTCTCGTGGTCCGGGCGCCCGACCGCCGGCGTGAAGTCGTTCCACTGCCCCGCGTAGAGGATGACGACATCGGGCTCGAGCGGCAGCACGTCTCTTTCGAAGCGCAGACGCGACTGGTGGGTGCTGTACCCCGGCACTCCACCGTTCGCGACTTCGAGGGTCGCGTCTCGAGCCCGCAGGAACGCCTCGAGCCTCCCCGGCCAGGTGGCGTCGAGCGGAACGCCGAAGCCGAACGTGCACGAATCACCGAGTACCGCGACGCGACGCACGCCCTCGGGCTTCCGGGACGAAAGCTCCCACCCGCGCATGCCGAGCGCGTTCACGACCTCGTGCTGCTGACGGTTCGCGCTCTCGAGCGACGCTCCCGGCTCGAGCGACCAGAACAAGTCCGGATCACGGACGAGATAGCTCCCGGTCCCCGGCTCGCTCGCGTCCATCCCCAGAAACTCGAGAGGCGCTCCGGCGGGATCGACGTAGCGGAATCCTGCGAGCCGCAGCACGCCTTCCAGCAGACCGAGCACGAGCAAGAGCGCGAGAACCGCGAAGGCGAGCTTGCGTGCGACAGACACCGATCAGCCCCCGAGATTCCGGAGCATGCGGCGAGCCTCCGCGTCGCCGGGGCGCACCGCGAGATAGCGGCGGAGCCACTCGCGTGCCGCGTCCAGCCGCTGACGAGAGCTCTCGAGCGTGGCAAGGGTCTTCATCGCGGTCGGGGCCGGTCGCTTCGCCTGCACGGCCCGGCGCAGCGCGGCCTCGGCCTCGTCCACGCGTCCGGCCCGCAGCAGAAGGCGACCGACGTTGTCGTGAAGGGCCCCGGCGTCCAGATCGAGGGCGGAGGCCTTGCGGAACGCATCAAGCGCCACATCGAAACGCTGCGCCGCCACGGCCGCCCGTCCCCGCAGCGAATGCGCCGCCGCCGACTCGGGGAACTCCTTCGAGGCTCGATCGAGGACTTCGAGCGCGCGATCCGTGGACTGCCTCGAGAGGTAGGCCTCGGCGACCTTCAGGTACGGCGTCACGGATCCCGGCCGCGACCGGATCGACCGCTCGTACGCGGCGAGCGCTTCGTCCGCGAGCCCGAGCTTCGCGTAGAGGTTACCGAGCTCGTAGTGGGCCGCGTACTCCGTCGGGTCGAGTGCCGCCGCGCGGGCGAGCGCCTCGATCGCGTCGTCCCTCTCTCCCGTCGACAGCAGCGCGCGAGCCAGACCGATCTCGCCGCGGATCGATCCCGGCTCGATCTGGAGCGCGCGACCGTACTCG
>CAZQZX010000264.1:0-8617 GCA_964597885.1 uncultured Planctomycetota bacterium | reverse complement strand
TCTCGACTCGGGTCTGACCCACGGGGCGGCTCCTCTCGAACGGACGGCTCCCGCAGACGGTGCAGGAGGCGCCCGGGATTCTACTTCGGCGGGGCCCGGCCCGGAACCCGCGAAGGCTTCGACTTGCACGGGCTCCTTCGGTCGATTATGGTTGCCCCGACGCCCCCGGTGAGGCGGGGCGACGAGCCGGGTCCGGTCCGAGAGCGATCGATCGCAACGCGGGAGGGGAGCACAGGATGAGCAACGACACGAAGGCGTCCGGCGGCTGGGTGGACTTCATGCTGAGGTGGATCGAACGCCTCGGCAACATGCTGCCGCACCCGGGGACGCTGTTCGCGATCCTCGCCCTCATCGTCATCGTGCTCTCGGGCGTGTTCAGCTCGCTCGGTCTCTCGGTCAAGCACCCCAGCACCGGCGCCACGATCGAGGCCGTCAACCTGATGAACCTCGAGGGCCTGCACCGCATCCTCACCAAGATGGTCACCAACTTCACGGGCTTTGCACCGCTCGGCACCGTGGTCGTGGCCATGCTCGGCATCGGCATCGCCGAGAGCTGCGGGCTCATCGGCGCGACGCTGCGACTGCTCGTGCTCTCCGCCCCGGCGCGGCTCCTGACGTTCGTCGTCGTGCTCGCGGGCGTGCTCTCGAACGCGGCGAGCGAGATCGGCTACGTGCTCCTGGTTCCGCTCGGCGCCGTGATCTTCATGTCGGTCGGACGACATCCCCTCGCCGGAATGGCCGCCGCCTTCGCCGGCGTGTCCGGGGGTTACAGCGCGAACTTCATCATCGGCACCGTCGACCCGCTGCTCGCCGGTCTCTCGACCGAAGCGGCGAAGATCATCGACCCGAACTACGACGTCAACTCGCTCGCGAACTACTACTTCATGTGCGCGTCGACGCTGATCGTCGCGGCCGCGGGAACCTGGGTCACCGAGAAGATCGTCGAGCCACGGCTCGGCAAGTACGACGGCGACGAGAAACCCGAGAACCTCGAAGCGCTCACACCGCTCGAGAAACGCGGCCTCAAATTCGCGCTCGTCGGGCTGCTGGCGTTCGTCGGCTTCCTGGCCTGGGGCGTCATGGCAGGAGACTTCATCCGCTTCAAGGACAAGGCGATCCGCGGCGAGGATTCCAAGCTCGCCGTGGGATCCACGCTCGTCATCGAGGACGAGGACGGTAACGAGGTGCTCCGCAAGTCCGTCAGCACCGGCCAGACGAAGGTCGACCTCGAGCCGGGCAGCTATCGCTACCGCGCGCTCGGTGAGGTCGAAGGCGAAGGCGAGGGAGAAGAAGACGGCGAATCCGCCTCGGACGAGGACGCGCCGGTGGTCGCCACCGGCGAGTTCGACGTCGTCAAGACCGAGCGCACGCTCGACGCGCAGTCTCCCCTGCTCAAGGGTGTGGTGGCGCTCGTCGTCATCGGCTCGCTCCTGATGAGCCTGGGCTACGGAATCGGCGCGAAGACCATCCGCAGCGACAGCGACGTGATCAACGGGATGGGCAAGTCGATCTCGACGCTCGGCACCTACATCGTGCTCGTGTTCTTCGCGGCCCAGTTCGTCGAGTTCTTCAAATGGACGAATCTCGGCCTGATCACCGCCGTGAACGGCGCGCGCGCGCTCGAGTTCCTCGAGAACTCCCCGGTGCTGCTGATGATCGGCTTCGTGATCGTCTCGGCCCTGATGAACCTCGTCATGGGAAGCGCCTCGGCCAAGTGGTCGATCATGGCTCCGATCTTCGTGCCGATGTTCATGCTCCTCGGACAGAGCCCGGAGCTCACCCAGGTGGCCTACCGCATCGGCGACAGCACCACGAACATCATCTCACCGATGATGTCGTACTTCGCGCTCGTCGTCGCCTTCTTCGCACGCTACAAGAAGGACTCCGGCATCGGCACCATCGTCGCCACCATGATCCCCTACACGATCGTCTTCACCATCGTCTGGGCGATCATGCTCGGGATCTGGGTGGGGCTCGGCCTGCCGCTCGGCCCGGGAGCCGGCCTGACGTACACGCCGCCGACGGGCGGGTAGCGCCACGGTACGAACGGTAAGAAAAAGGACGGCCGCCCCGGGGAGGACGACCGCCCATTGCCACGTTTTCGGCGTCGAAGGAGAGTCGGCTACTCGACGCCGAACTGGATCTGGAGTGCGTTGCTGAGTGAGAGGCCCTCGACCGCCGCGGGATCGAGGACGCCGAGCTGCAGGTAGAAGCATTCCCCGATCGCGCGGTTCGGTGCGTCGGGGAACGAGATCGTCGAATCGCCCATGCCGGGCAGGTCCGCCGGCCCGCTCAGTCGGTAGCTCTTGAGCTTCCACGGATCGACGTAAAGCATGCCGCCCTTGGTCGGGATCTCGGCCTTGTCGCGGCCGATCACCAGGATGGCGCGCCCACGACCGATGCCTTCACGCATGCGGATCTCGCCGGGCGATCCCGGACGGAACGGTCCCTTGGCGCCCAGCACCGGTACGCGTCCGCCCGTTCCTTCGAGACCGCGCCCGAACTGCCGCGCGAATCCGTCGGCGTCGCCCTCGAACGTTCGATTGCGCACGAGGCGAACACGGCCGTCCGAGGCCCGTTCGAAGATCACGTCGAGATCGCCGTCGGAATCGACGTCGACGAGGGCCGTCGGCCGCGCGACCTGCTCGACCTTCGCACCATAGCGGAACACCTCGTCGGTGCCCGGCGAGTACATCAGCCGGTTGTCGCCGCGATCGACGGTGGTGAGCACCAGGTCCTTCCGGCCGTCCACGTCGAGATCGATGAAGTGCGTCTCGAAGTCCCGCGTCGGCGAGGCCAGGTACAGCGGCGTCTGCGCGTTGCGGCTCCGGAACGTGCGGTCGCCGTTGTTCAACAGGAAGATCACGCGCCCGGTCGTCGCCACCGTGACGATGTCGGTCTTCGTGCTTCCGTTGACGTCACCGATCGCGGGTGCGAGCTGTCGCTGCTGCGTGCCGCTCACGAGCGAGGCCGGCGAAAAGCCCGCATCTTCGCCGAATCGCGTGTAGATCTTGCTGTCGCCCTGGAGCAGAAGATCGAGACGTCCGTCGCGATCGAAGTCGGCCACATGCGTCACGTACCCTTCGAGGAACGTCTCGCTCTCCGCGAAGAACCCCGTGCCGTCATTGATCCAGAGCTTCCCGGATACGCCCTGCGCGCGATGCACGAGATCGAGCGCACCGTCGTCGTTCGCGTCGAGCGCACGGAACGCCACGCGAGACTCCATCGGATGCTGGAAGCGAATCCCCATCTGCAGCCCCTCGGGAGCCGCGAAGCCGCGGTCGACGAGTCGGCCGCCCTCGCTCGCGAGGAGCCGCATCCCGACGAACGCCGATCCCTCGTACATCTCGACGATGAGGTCCGTCTTGCCGTCGCCGTTCCAGTCGCCGGGGAATCCTTGCTCGCCGTACGTCATGCCCGCCGGCGCCGCCGGTCGTTCGAGCGTCCCGTTGAGGAACCGACCGTCGCCCGCGTTCGCGAGGTAACGATCGCCGTCGCCGAAGCCGAGGTCGAGATCGCCGTCGTCGTGGCAATCCACGGCAAACGCGCTCGAGATGGGCGCGCCCGGGCTGAACAGGCGCCGCGGTTCATAGCTGCCCTCGCGGCCGTAGTAGACGATCCGGCCCGCGACGAGGTCGACGTAGCCGTCACCGTTCATGTCGGTGGCACCGGCCAGGTGGTTCGCGCCGAGGCCTTCCATCGTGTGCGCCACGGGGAAATCGCCGAGCTCGTCCTGAAGCGACAGGAAGAAGGACACCGGCAGCTCGTTGAAGATCGCCGGAGGCCCGCCTCCCCCACCGCCGCAGCAGATTCCGTCGAGTCGTCCGTCGCCATCGAGATCGACGAGGTCCGACGCCGGACCGCCCGGACGCGGCGCCTCGAGCGTGAACGAGTCCGCGCCCGTGCGACGCATCACCTCGTACTCGAGACTCGAGAAGTCATGCCCGAAGTACACGAGATCGGTATCGCCATCGTTGTCGATGTCGCCGGCCGCGACCTTGCCGATGCCGACGCTGGGCGTGAAACCGTCCAGGAACGCGACACCCGCACCGGTGTTCCGATAGAGCTCGACGCCGTCCGAGTCCCAAGCGACGACGTCGAGCATCCCCGCACCATCGAGATCGACGAGCGTGAATCGTTCGCGCGCCGCCGTGAGCGTGTACGTCTCGACGACGGGCTCCTCGTCGACGCCGAACGTGCGGATGACCGTCAGCTGGTCGCCGCCGATCGCGACGACATCGCCGAGGCCGTTGCCGTCCCAGTCGGTGAGGTGGATGTCGGTGAGGTTCTGTGGATGCCGGACCTCCCACCGCGTGGGTGCGGTGTAGATCCACAGCCAGATCTGCAGCCCCGCCTCCCGCGTGTCGAGCGCGAACCCGGGCAAGCCGTTGATCTCGCCCGCGTCGATCGGCACCCAGTCGACGAGACCCGGCTCGTCGCGCTGCCCGTTGAACGTCTTGGTCCAGTGCATGCGCATCTGATCGGGATCGTTGCGGAAGACCTCGACGCGGAACTGCTCGGACGTGACGAACCAGTAACCGAGCGTGTCGGGACGGCCGTCCGAGTTGAAGTCGAGCATGCGGTTGAAGCGGCTGAAGTACCCCGCTTGAACGACGGGGGCATCGAAGACCCCGGGCGCGTCCGTCGCCTGTGCGCGCGCCTCGGAGAGCGACAGCGCTCCCAGGCCGAGCCCGACCCCCATCGCCAGGACGATCGCGAGCCTCGCCCAACGCGGCCTGCGCGACGAACGCCTCGGATTCAGCTGGACTGCATTCCGTCGGACACCCAGACTGCTTCGCCTCATGGAGCACCCTCCTTCTCCGGCCAGGGCAACGTCGATGACGATGGCAGCGGCCGGCAATCCGCTTCCATCGGGTCGCTCCGCCCCCGGCCTTTGCCGAGAGCGATCTCCCACGATCCGCGCTCTCGGGTTGAACCCCGCGGGCCTCGAATCGGGTTCAGGCATTCCGGCCGAGCCCGGCGTCGAGCGAGGGCCAATTCCGTTCATCCGAAGCCCGGGCGGGTTTCTGCCCGGTTTCCCGGAAGTTTTCTTCGCCCTTGGAACGCGGCAAATCGGGCATTAGACTGGACTTCCCGCTCCACTCCCGAAGAACCGATCCGAATGGAACGACGAGGTCGCATGGGGCCGCATCTGGACCCGGCAACGATCGATCAGCTGCTGCGCGACGAGCTCGACGACACGTCGCGCGCGCAGGCCGAGACGCATCTCGACGCGTGCGCGCCGTGTCGCGAGGCGCTCGAGTCGGCGCGGGACGACGACGACCTCCTCTCGGATCTTCGAAGTGCATGGGTTCCTCTCGAGGAGGACGCACACAGCACGGAAGCGATCGAGGTCGAGGGCTACGCCGACCTCGTCGAGATGCACCGAGGTGGACAGGGCGTCGTCTATCGCGCCGTGCACGAGGCCTCGGGCCGTGCCGTCGCTCTCAAGGTGCTGCTCGGCGGAGCACACGCCTCGGCGCGCGATCGCTTTCGCTTCGAGCGCGAGATCGAGCTCGCGTCGAGCCTGCGACATCCGAACATCGTTCGCATTCTCGATCGCGGCCTCGCGAACGGCAGCCTCTTCTGCGCGATGGAGCTCATCGAGGGGAGTCACCTCGACGACCACCTCGCGGAGACGAAGCCGTCGCGACCCGAGCGCCTCGAGCTCTTCCGGAAGATCTGCGAAGCAGTGGCGTACGCGCATCGGCACGGAGTCGTCCACCGCGACCTGAAGCCTTCGAATCTCGTGGTCGACGCGAACGGCGAACCGCACATCCTCGACTTCGGCCTCGCCAAGAGCGCCGACGAGGGGCGCGCCGCGGTCGAGCGCCTCACACGGACCGGACAGTTCATGGGGACGCTCGCCTACGCCTCGCCGGAGCAGGTGCGCGGCGGGGGCGAGCCGATCGGAACGGCGAGCGACGTGTACTCGCTCGGGTTCCTCCTCTACGAGATGCTGGTCGAGAGCCCGCCGTACCCCGTCAGCGGAAGCCTCACGTCGATCGTGACGAACATCACCACCACCGAGCCCGCCGATCCGCGCACGCGCGCCCGCACCGTTGACGAAGATCTCGCGACGATCCTGCAGACCGCGCTCGCGAAAGCCCCGGAGCGCCGCTACCCCTCGGCCGACTCCTTCGCGCGCGACATCGCGCACTACCTCGCGGGCGAGCCGATCGAGGCCCATCGCGACAGCCGGTGGCACGTGATGCGCAAAGCCGTCCGGCGTCACCGCGCCGCGATCGCGATCGCCGCCGCGTTCGCCCTCGTCGTGGGCGGATCGCTCGCCGTGATCGTCGAGGAGCGCCTGCGCTCGATCGGCGAGCGCGAGAAGGCGACGCTCATCCGCCGCGTCTTCGAGGATATCCTCACCGCCCGCGGCACCGGCGGCATGATGAGCGACGCGAACCTCGTCGAAGTCCTCGAGGGAGCGGCTCGCACGCTGGACGATTCGCTTGCCGACGCGCCCGATACCGAAGCCGCCGTGCACTTCGCGATCGGCGAAGCGTACGCGCAGCGCCTTCTCTTCCGCGAGGCCATTCCGCATCTCGAGAAGGCGATCGAGCGACATCGGAAGGCCGGCGCCGCCGAAGCCGCCGACCTCGGACGCGCGCTGGCCCTCCTCGGACGAATCCGCGCCCGGCAGACGTCGCCCGAATCCGTCCCGATCCTGACCGAAGCGGTGGAGCTCCGCCGCCAGGTGCACGGCGCCGACCATCCCCTCGTGGCCGAAAGCTTGCGTGAGCTCGGATTCGCGTGGATGATCCACCCCTTCGAAGAGAACCCCGCCCTGGCCGAACGCTACTTCCGGGAATCCCTCGAGATCCTGCACGCGCGACGCGTGAGGGACGACCGCCAGATCGCCGCGACACTCTACCGATTCGGCATGCTCGACATGCGCGTCAACGGATGGGAATCGCCCGTCGCCGAACAGAAGCTCCGCGAAGCGATCGAGCATTTCGACCGGGCGCCGGATCAGCCCTCGTCCGATGAGGTCGCCGCCCTGAACACGCCCGCCACGCTGCTCCAGAACACGGGCCGCGTCGACGAGGCGCGCGCGCGCCTCGAGCGGCCCGCCGTCCTCACGCGACGGCACTTCGGCGCGAACGAGGTTCCCGACATGCTCCGGGGCTTCGCTCGGCTTCACCACTCGGAAGGCAACGATGCAGCCGCTCGCCGGATGAGTCGTGACGCGCTCGCCGCCTCGCTCGAGTCGTGGGCGGAACGCCGTCCGTCGGAAGCCCGCCGACTCCGCGACATCGCGGCGCAGCTGTCCGATCACGAGTCCTCCGACGCGAACGCTCCATGGCTCGCGGCTTTCGTCGCGATCCGCGAGTTCGAGGGACGCGGATCGTACGAGCTCGGTTCGTGGATGGGCGGCGTCGCCGAGCTGCTGGTGAAAGGTCGATACACGACGGCCGCGGAATCCGTGCTTCGCGAATCGCTCGACGTCCACTGCCGCCTTTACGGTACGGACTGTCCCATCCGACGCGAGAACCTCGCGCGGCTCGCGTTGATGCTCTACGACGAAGATCGCGCCGACGAGGCCGAGCCCTTCGCCCGCGAGGTGATCGAGATCGCCGATCGCACCGGCGACACCGAGTGCAAGCTGGCCAAGAAGTGCCGCGAGCACCTCGACTCGGCGGCCGCCGCTTCGGTGCGCGATGCGGGAGCCCGAGGATGACCACGACGCGCAAGACGCTCCTCGACCGCGTGAAGGACCGCGACGACAACGAAGCCTGGACGGAGTTCTACGGTCTCTACGCCCCGCTGCTCTTCCGATACGCACGCGCTCGCGGACTCCGCGAGGGCGATGCCGACGAGGTGCGCGATGAGTGCCTCGAGGTCATCGCGCGCAAGATGGGCGACTTCGAGTACGACCGATCACGTGGACGCTTCAAGGGATGGCTGTATCGCATCGCGAGCGGCAAGGTCGTCGACCTGCTACGCAAGCGCCAGGAAGTTCGCGCCGACACGGGCGACCTCATGAGCGTGCCCGATCCGGCGCCCACCCCCGACGAGGTCTGGCAGCGCGAGTGGAAGGAAGAGCATCTCCGGCAATCGCTCGAGCGCGCGCGACGCCGCGTGCCCACCCGCGATTTCGAAGTATTCCGGATGCTCCTCGAGGAAGAGTGCCCCGTCCCCGAGGTCTGCGATCGCCTCGGGATCAACGCGAACCAGGTGTACAAGGCCAAGGGACGGGTGCTGAGGCGCGTCCGCGAAGCGCTCGACACGATCGATCCCGGCTTCCCGCCCGTCGATCCCTGAGCCCGTCCAGCCCTGAGCCCGGGGCGCCCGACCTCCCGGATGCGTCCGCCGTGGCCTCAAGGTAGACTCCCCGGATGTCTGCCCCGCAAGGAAGCCCGCTCTGGCGCCCTCTCGGCGTCATCGTCCGCTGGTTCGACAACTCCGCCAAGCTGCGCGATCCCGTCGAGGGAGACGATCGCAAGCTCGACTGGCTGCAGGTCGTCCCGTACATCGCCATGCACGTGGCCTGCCTCGGAGTGTTCCTCGTCGGCTGGAGCGCCTTCGCGGTCGGGACGGCGATTGCCCTGTACCTGATCCGCATGTTCGCGATCACCGGCTTCTACCATCGATACTTCTCGCATCGGAC
>CAZQZX010000263.1:0-8617 GCA_964597885.1 uncultured Planctomycetota bacterium | reverse complement strand
GAACTCGAGATGCTCGAGCATCTGCACCTCGAATCGGTCGATCTCGACGGCCCCACCGACCGGATCTTTCAGTGCCAGGGATGGAGCACGCCCGGTTTGACCTACCGTACCAAGTTCTCGAACGGCTCGGGAACATGGTCGCCGACGCAGCAGGTTCTCGGGGACGGAAGCCTCGTGCACGTGCGGCCGCCCCAGACCGGCGACGCCGACGCGGACGGCCGCACCGACGTGATCTACGTGGTTCAGCTGGCCTGGCCCTGATCCAATGCGACCACGCGAGTGCCGGCGACCCGGTCGTACAGCGGCCGGGATCCACCGAGCGGCGTGAGGCCGAACAGGTAGGCGACGACCAGGACCCACACGGCGACGAGCATCGCGGTGGTCCAGGCCGGCGGATCGGTCGGCTCGATCGGAAAGCCGGGGATGTTCAGCATGCCGGTGTGGGCCAGCTGCCACGGGAGGAACTTGAGCGCCGAACGAACGAGCGCTCGCCCGAGCGGGACGCGCCCTCCGTCCATCCCGACGACGCGAAGGCCCATGCGGCGTTTGCCCACCGATGCGCCGCGCGACGAGCTCTCGGAGAGCGCGAAGTAGAGCGTCACCGGAAGCACCGTCACGAGGAACGCCAGGAAGTCCATCCGCGCCGGGGTCGACAGGAGATCCCGCCACGCATCTCTGAACGGCCCGAGCGTCAGGAAGGTTCCGACACCGGCAAGGACCGCGAGGTACGCGAGGATCAGCAGGTAGTCGATCAGGAACGCCAGCAGTCTCGTACGGATTGCATGCACGCGCTCACTATACTGCGTCCTGCGCGTTCCCGCGACGGAAGATGCCGTGCGGCCGCGGTTGTCCCCCCGCCCGAATCGATGTAGCGTCCTCGCTCCGACTCGCATCGAGAGGAGGCACCGTCCACACGTGAGCGACGATCCGAACCGAAGAGGCGACGCCACCATCGGCGTCCTGGCCGCGACCTCGGCGTTCGTGCTATGGGGGCTGACGCCCGTCCTGTGGAAGGCGGTCGGGCACATCCAGCCGGGCGAGCTCCTCGCCCATCGCGTGCTGTGGTGTGGGGTGCTGCTGCTGCCGATCCTCGCCTCCCCCGCGACCCGCACCGCCGTCCGGAAGATCCTCGGACAAGGCTCGACGCGCGCCGCCCTCTTCGCGTCGACGGCGCTGATCGGCGGCAACTGGTTTCTCTTCATTTACGCCGTCAACACCGAGCGAGTGATGGAGGCGAGCCTCGGCTACTACATCAACCCCCTCGTGAACGTCCTGCTCGGCACGGTCTTTCTCGGGGAGCGGCTGCGGCGGCTGCAGTGGGTCTCGGTCGGGCTGGCCGCGATCGGCGTCGCCACCCTGACGATCCACGTCGGGGCCCCGCCCTGGATCGCTCTCGGGCTCGCGTTCTCGTTCGGCACCTACGGCCTGCTGCGCAAGAAGGTGGCCGCGACGCCCACGCAAGGAGTCGCCATCGAGACGTGGATCCTCGCACCGCTCGCGATCGGGTTTCTGGCGTGGCGCGCTTCGACGGGCGAGGCCGCCCTCGGCAACGCGGACGTCGCCACTCACGCGCTCCTCTTCACCACCGGGATCATCACCGCCGTTCCGCTGATCCTGTTCGCGGCCGGGGCCCGTCGCCTGGACTACTCGACCGTCGGCATCCTCCAGTACTTCGCGCCGACACTCCAGTTCCTGCTGGCCGTGGTCGTGTACGGTGAGCCGTTCGGGACCGAGCGACTCCTTTCGTTCGCGCTGATCTGGACCGCGGTCGCCGTGTACTGCGTCGACGCTCTCGCCCGCTGGCGCCGCCCTCGCGGCTGAGCCGCCGCCAATCCAAAGAAAAAGCCCGCTCGCGAGGTCGCGAGCGGGCTTTTGGATGTTCGAGTTGGCGCAGGTCTTACTGGACGTCGACGAGGATGGCGTTCGTGACGCTCGCACCCTTCGGGCTCGACGCACCCGGGTTGATGATCAGACCCTGGATCGTGAACTGCTGACCCGGCATCAGGTTCGGGTCGCCCGTCGGCGCCGAGAAGAACTCGAGCGGCGCGCGGCCCGGGTTGCCGATGGTGTTGCCGAAGAAGAAGCTGGCCCCGACGCGGTTCACCTTGCCGATGCCGTTCCACTGCGCGACCGGCGCGGCGCCACGCGACAGCAGGTACGTGAAGCAGCTGGCACCGAGCTGAGCCGGCATCATGTCGATCGACGGACCCGTCGGCGGGCCCGCGTTCATCGAGACGAGGAACTTGCCGTTACCGCCGGCGCCCGGCTTGTCGATGAAGAAGGCGATCGGTCCGGCCGAGTTGACCGCAACCGTGTTCGAGCTTCCGGTACCGTTGTCGCCGTTGACCTCGAGCGTGTTGACGCCGTCGATACCCTGGCAGAACGTCAGCGCGTCGGTCGTGATGTACTCGATCTCGAGCGACGGTCGGTTGGCGGCCGTCGCGTTCTCGCGGCTCGCGAACTGCTTGGCGCCCGGAACCGTTCCCTCGTCGTTGATGAGGATCCAGCCGAAGTTGCCGGCCGGGTTGTCGAGCATGTCCTGGACGTCGGCGGTGAGATCCCACTCGACCGGCGGGTCGAGGTCGCCGCCGACGCTCGCCGTGGCGCTCGCGGTCGGGTTGAAGTCGCCGCCCGCGCTCGTCCAGCTCGAGGAACCGAAGAAGTTTTCGAGCCAGGTGGCGTCGCCCGCCGTCGCGGCGATGCCCATACCTTCCTGGAAGTCGGCGTCCGAGGTGCCTTCGCCCCAGTCGGCCGTGAGACGGTGCATCGAGCCCGTGACCGAACCCGAGATCGACTTGGTGACCTTGAGGGACAGCGTCGCGCTCAGGATCGTCGCGCCCGCGGGCACGTTGCCGTCGACGTCGAAGTGGAGCAGCGCGCGGCGCAGGTCCAGCTCAGGCGAGCCCTGGAAGCCCTGCAGCGTGGTGCCCGCGAACAGATATTCGCCGGCGCCGTTGCTGAGCGCGCCCGTCGGCTCTTCGAACAGCGAGTTGTCGCGATCCGGGTTGAGCGTCACCGTGGTCGACCCAGCCGTTGCGGTCACCGCGGTCACGGCTACGAGACAGCCGAGCATCGCGAATCGGGTGAGGCTGCGAATCATCGTTCTCTCTCTCCTGATGGGGTTTTTCCCTGAGGGGTTTCGATATCCCGATCCTCGGATCCGACCGCTCCTGCGGAAATTCCGAGGAATCCTATCCGGTTACAGAGACACCGGTTCCGGCGAACCGGTTACCAAGGTGGGCTCAAAGTGGACTCCGAAGGTACCAAGAATCCGGGAATACGTCGAGAGATTGCCCCTCAATCGGCTGCAATTCATGGATTTAAGGCGAGCCGGGGGTCGCGCCGTGTCAGTCGCCGAAACGGGCCGTCTCTCCCGGTTCGAGCGCCCGCACCTCGACGCCTTCGGGACGGAAGCCGCCGGCGTCCTGGGCCAGGACCGGGAACGTCCGGTAGTGGATCGGGATGGCCGTCGCGGCGCCGATCCACTCCGCGGCCCGGGTCGCGAGCTCGGGGCCCATGGTGTAGACGTCCCCGATCGGGATGCAGGCCACGTCCGGCTGGTAGATCTCGCCGATCAGCTTCATGTCCGAGAAGAGCCCCGTATCGCCGCAGTGGTAGACGGTGACGCCCCCCATCCGGACCACGACGCCGCAGGCCACCCCCATGTAGCGGCCGTCGAACGACGACGAGTGGTGGGCCTGCGTGAAGGCTACCCACCCCCAGTTCGTCTCGATCTTGCCGCCGGGGTTCGCGCCGATCGTCTCGCGCCCGTTCTCGGCCGCCCAGAGCGAGACCTCGTGAACACCGATGACCGTCGCCGAGGTGCGCTCCGCGATCGCCAGCGTGTCGCCGATGTGGTCTTCGTGGCCGTGCGTCAGGATGATCGCCGACGCATCCACGTCCTCGGGGCCCATCGTCGCGAGCGGATTGCCCGTCAGGAACGGGTCGATCACCACCTTCGTCGAGCCATCGTCGAGCATGAAACCAGCGTGACCGAGAAACGTGAGATCGAGTGCCATGCCGCCCCCTCCTGCGTCCGGAGAAAACCGAGTTCCGGGATCCGACTGAAATCCCGCCGGGATCGGCGGTGAGCCACGATTCCCGTGTCGCCGGGCGCCCCGCGACGCTCGGCAGGGCGTCAGTGTAGCGCCCGCGGCGATCGATTCCAATGCAGACCGGGCGAGAACGGAAGGGAGGGAAAAGGGCGACCCGCGAGGGGACTGCTGCCGGCATCTTTTCGAGGAGAGATTCCTCGTCGCGGGTCGCTCAGCCGGCCAACCTCGGGACGACGCGGATCATTCAGGCTTCCGAAAAAAACGTGCGCTACTTGCCCCGCCCTGCCGGAACCCAGATCGTCGTTCGCACCGACGTCACGCCGAGCTCCGGGAGCTGGATCGAGACCGGCGAGCTTCCGCCACCGAGCGAGCTCGACACCGAACGAATCGGGCGTCGCAGGCTCGAGACGGTTCCGTGCACCTCCATCCTCGCGTTGTAGGCGCGCACCTTCTTCCAGTAGGCGTCGTACGCGTCGCGCACGGCCACGGCCTGCTTGGCCAGCCCCGGGTTCTTCGTCTCGAGCGCGTAGGCCTTCAGTTCGGCAAGCGCCGTGTCGGACTTCTTCAGGCTGCCGATCGCGACCTCGCGGAACCAGCGCTGGATCTTTCGCTCGAGCTTCTTGGCTTCCCACCGCGCTTGTCTCGCGCGCGCTTCCTCGGCTCGCCTCGCCTTCGTGCCGGCGAGCTTCTCGGCGCGGATCTCGGCGGCGGGCACCCAGCGATTGTCGCGCAGCTCATCGCCGAGCGCGCGGTGCGCCGCGGCGTGCCCCGGATCGACCGTGAGGGCTTCCTCGTAGACCTCGCGCGCCTTCTTCTCCCACTTCTGATCGCGGCACCAGTCACCGAGGGCCACGAGCGCATCCGGGTCGTTCAGATCGACGGTCGCGCGGCGCTTGCCGTAGCGCTCCTCGAGGCTCGGCGTCTCCTCGATCCGCGCGATCTGGGCTCGGCGGAAGCTCACGCTGCCGAATCGCGTGCGGATGTGGACCTTATCGCCCTCCTCGGTCACCTCACCCTCGATCTTGCGACCGTCCTTCATGTGGACGATATCCGCGGCAGCGAGGGTCGGGAGCACGCAGAGAAGGACCGGAATCAGCAAGGAAGCGAAGTAGCGTGGAAGCGTCATGGCGATGGCCTGGGTGAAGCGCGGATCCGGACGAGCCGATCGTATCACGGAGCCCGCCTCGAAGTCGACGGCGCGCCTCGAGCCGACCGTTCGCCCGCTACCGCTCCCTACGGCCAGTTCTCGCTGCGGCACTTCTTCGGAGTCAGCGGCGCCATCACCCGGAACAGGACGTAGAGCATCCGCGTGCCGAACGGGAGCCGGCCGGTCTCCACGATCGACTTCAGGTTCTTCGCGATCATGTCGGCCCCGCCCTTCATCTGCTTGGCGGTGCGGGATCCCGGGACGAGGTCCTCGCAAGTCAGGATGAACTCGACGCCTTCGGGGGTCTCGCGGAGGTCGTAGGACACCTTGCAGGGCGGGTCGTCGAAGTTCGTGAACTTGAACGTGTGCGCGTATCGATGCGGCGGATCGAACTCGAGGACCTCCCCGACGACGCCCGTGACCTTGCCGTTCGCCGATCGCATCCGCATGGGGCCGCCCACCTCGTGGTTCGTGTCGCAACGCATGTTGAACATCACCTTCTGGACCTCGTCCGTCTTGGTGATCTCGCGCCACACGTCCTCGATCCGGCCGCGAATGACGACCTTGTTCACGGTCTTCGTCGAATCACTCATCCTCGCTGTCCCCCTCGTTGTCCTGAGACTCGATCCGGTACTTGATCGACGTCATGCGGCTCGCCCAGAGCTGGCTGTACTCGGTGGTCCAGCGGTCGTAGATCATCTGGATCGGCACCGAGTTGTGGTAGAGCTGCCGCGTCCTCCCCTTCTTCTCGGAGAGGATGAGATCGGCCTCGACCAGCAGCTCCAGGTGCTTCATCACCGCGATTCGGCTCATCTCGAAGTGAGCGCACACGTCGTTCACGCTGCATCCCGGCTGCGCCTTGACCACATCGAGGATGCGACGACGCACCGGGCTTGCCAGTGCTTTGAAAACCACATCCATGGGATCCGGCGCGGCCATATGTAAGTAAATAGTTACCTATCTGCAGCGAGCTGTCAAGGGAGACGACGGAAACCTCGGAGAGCGACCGCGTCGGCGGCCTCGTGCCCGAGGATCCGCCGGGGATGATCGCACACGGCCCGCCCGACCGCGACCGCCCGCGGCGATTCCTCGACAAAAGAAGCGAACTATTAGTAGTAGTTCCGTATACTAAGCTCTGGAGGGCTATCCATGAATCGCGATTCGATTGCCGAAACCGTTCGTGAATTAGGATTTACGTCGCTCGAGGCCGAGGTCTACGTCGTGCTGCTCGAGGAGTCCCCGGCCACGGGGTATCGGGTGGCGCAGGTTCTCGGCAAGCCGGTCGCGAACGTCTACAAGGCGGTCGAGTCCCTCCGGCTGAAGGGGGCCGTGCTGGTCGACGACGGCGAGACGCGGCTGTGTCGGGCGACTCCGGCCGAGGAGCTCCTCGACGCGATCGAGCGCCAGTTCCGCGAGAAGAAGGAGCGTGCGGGCGAGGCTCTCTCGCGAATCGGCAGACCCAAGAGCGACGATCGCCTCTATCGGCTCGCGACGCGCGACCAGGTCCTCGAGCGACTGCGCGGCATGTTCGGCCGGGCCGAGTGGATCGTGCTGATCGACGCCTTCCCGGAGGTGCTCGAGTACGTGCGCGAGGAAGCCGCCGCCGCCGCCGCGCGCGGCGTAAAGGTGATGTGCAAGACCTACGCCGACGACGCCGAGCTCGAGGGCGCCCACATGATCCGGCGACCGCGGCCGCACGAGATCACCGACGGGTTCCCCGGCGCGATGATCGTCTGCAACGTCGACGGCAGCGAGCATCTGATCGCGACGCTCGCCGAGTACGGCGACGAGATCCACACCTCGATCTGGACGAGCAATCCGATCCTGTCGTTCGACTTCTACGGCGGCATGATCAACGAGTTCACGCTGACCGCGATGATGATCGGCCTCGAGACGGCCGAGACGGTCGACGAGCTCCGGGAGCTCTTCGCGAGCTACCGCCCCTACCATCCGATGACTTCCAAGAACTTCGTCTACCAACGTTTCCTCGAAAACGTGCGGGGTCCGGGCGAAGCCGCAAGGAAGGAGACCGATCGATGAAGCTGCAACGAAGGTTGCTCCATGCCTGGACCGCCGTCGCCGCGCTCCTCGTCGTCACGACGAGTGCCCTGGCCCAGCCGACGGTGGAAGTACAAAGCCCCATGCTCATGCGGCACGTCGCCCTCAACGCGACGCACGTCGTGTTCGACCACGCGGGAGACCTGTGGGCCGTCCCGCGCAACGGCGGCCGCGCCGAGCAGATCACGCGCGGGGCCGGCGAGGACATGTACCCCGTCTTCTCACCGGACGGGCAACGCCTCGCCTTCTCGAGACGCGACGGAGGCGGAGCGGACGTCCTCGTCATGGAAGGGCTCGACGGCGAGGCGCGACCGATCACATTCCACCCGAAGGTCGATTACCCGCTCTCGTTCAGCGCCGACGGAAAGACGGTCCTCTTCGCCAGCATGCGCGAGAACGACTCCTTCCGCGTCCTGTTCCGACTCGATGAGGGCAGCGTGTTCCCCGAGCGCCTTCCCGTTCCACAGGGCGAATGGGCGACGCTCTCGCCCGACGGTACGAAGCTCGCCTACCTGCCGCGGGGCTACGCCTTCGACCGCAGGCCGTGGCGCCACTACCGCGGCGGTTGCGAGAGCCCGATCTGGATCGTCGATCTCGCGGACGGCTCGCACGTCGAGGTCCCTCGCGGCAAGAACGGCGGCAACGACCGGCTGCCGATGTGGACGGGCGACGCGATCGTGTTCCTGTCCGACCGCGGAGGCAAGTTCGAGCTCTACCGCTACGACACGAAGGACGAGCAGGTGACGCAGATCACGCGGCACCAGGGCGCGGGCGTCGACTGGGCCGCGATGCACGAGGGATCGATCGCCTACTCCCGAGACGGATTCATCCACGTTCTCGACGCCGGCCAGAGCGAACCGCGGCGGCTCGAGGTGTCGCTCGAGATCGAGGCGCCGGAGCTCACGCCGCGCACCGCAAACGCACGCGACACGATGGACTGGTTCGAGCTGTCCCCCGACGGGACGTCTCTGGTCACGAGCGCCCGCGGCGACATCTTCGTCGTCGATCTCACGGACGAGGATCGCGTGCGCAATGTCGTTCCTGGTTCGGAGGCCGCGGCTCGGTATCCGGCCGTATCGCCGGACGGCACGCGCGTGGCCTACGTCTCGGACGAATCCGGCGAGTACTTGCTGCACGTGCAGTCGCTCGCTTCAGGACGGCCGCGACGGTACACCCTGACGGAAACGCCGGGCCTCTGCCGTGAGCTCTGCTGGGCGCCGACCGGCGACCGCATCGCGTTCACGACCCTGCGACTCGAGCTGGGCATCGTCGACCTGAACACGAGCGAGGCGACGATCGTCGATCGCTCCCCCTCCCCCGGACAAGGGCCCTTCCACACGCGCTGGCCGCCGGCCGG
>CAZQZX010000262.1:0-8625 GCA_964597885.1 uncultured Planctomycetota bacterium | reverse complement strand
GGCCGAGTTCGCGAGGTCGATGAAGTACGGGTCGAGGGGCTCGAATCCTCCCTTGCCCTTGCCGGGGAGGAGGGTCGTGAACGTGAATACCCCCGGATTCGACAGCACCATGACGCCTTCGTTGTAGCCCCGATCATTCGTCTTGTCACAGCCCTGGAGCCACTCGGCGTCCCCGACGAGCAAGACCGGGAAGCGATTCGGTTCTCCACCCTCGGCCGGGAAGAACCCGACAATCTTCGAGTAGAGCTCCAGGGTCTTTCCCGTGCCCAGGCTGAAGCCGCAATCCGAATCGGCCAAGATGGCCACCCTTGCGTACTGAAGCGGCAGCTTGCCATCCGCGCAGAGGCACTCACCATCCAGGAAGAGAAGCTGGCCCGACGGGCGACTCGGCTGCTTGCACACGGCAGTCGTCTCGCTCGTGTACTCGACCTCGCGCAGGCCGCCGGCTGGCTGGAAGGCGAACGTCGCGGCGCCAAGATCGTCGCTCAGTGGAGTGAAATCGAACGGGGCCATCGTGAACGAGCGCTCCGGATTGTAGACGCCCGGTCGATCCCCACCCTTCGGATGGGCGAACCGATCGCACTCGTGGTTGAGCACCCATTCGATCTCCCAGGCCGGGCCCTTGCCCTTGCCCGCGTCGCAACGCACGCGATAGTCGATGTAGCCGGCCCAGTAGGTCTGGTTGCCGTAGTCGACGTAGGACTGCGGAACGTTGGGGTTCGTTCCGAAGCGCGAGATCACGAACGGCGAAACCTCGAGGTCACCGTTCAGCAGGAACCGCCAGACCTGGACGGTCTCGGATCCTTTGCCGATCTGTATCGTCTCGCGGAACGTTCGCATGTAGATGGCGGTGAGGTCACCCGAGAACAGTGCCGTCGCCTGCTGGCCGCAGGTCCGCATCGTGAACGGGATCTGGTAAACGCCGCACTCGGTCGTCTGGGTCGGGATCACGAACGAAGCGCAGACCTCCTTGTTGCGCGCCAGCGAGCAGCGGTTCCAGGTGAGGTAGCGCATCGGCTCGAGGTCGAACGGCGGGAAGCTCGGCAGGGTGAGGTCGACCGTCTCGCAGCATGGTGCGTCGGGATCGAGAGCGTCCCCCAGCGTGCAATCCGGCAGGCCGGCCTGCAGGCTCGAGGCCGGGCCGAAGCACAGGCAGAGGAGTAGCGCCAGCAAGGCGGTCGTTCCAAGACCGGTAAGTCGTCGTCGCAGCATCGAAAGTCCTCCAAGGAGAGAGAAATACCCGAGATTGGCTCGTCTAAGGGGGGACACCGAGGCGCCCCCCCGGCCCCGAACCGCTTTTCTCGGTTTTCTCTCTCCTTCGGTTGGTCCCGGTCTCGCAACAGGAACCCCGCCACGAATGCTCAGTCGGAGAAGTTCAGATGACCGACCCGGTTGGAGACGTGCGGTGCGCCCTGGATCGGGTTTCGTAGCCCGTCGACGGAGCTCGCGAGATCCATGAAGTACGGGCCGATCGGCTCGAGCTCGGGCATGGCCTTGCCGGGAAGGAGACTCCAGAACGAGTGGCTCTCAGGGGACGAGAGCACCATGACGCCTTCGCTATAGCCCAGGTCGTTCGCCTGGTCACAGCCGTTGAGCCACTCGGCGTCTCCCAGGAGCAAGGCCGGAATGCGCTCCGGTGCTCCACCCACTTCCGGAAAGAACCCGATGTACTTCGCCAGAAGTGGACGGCTCGTCCCGTCTCCCAGGTTCTGGCCGCAATCCGATCCGACGAAGAGAGCGATCCGCGAGTACTGAGGCGGCAGTTTCTCGCCGTCACAAGGGCACTCACCTTCTAGCACGGAGAGACCGCCCGTGGGACGACTCGGCTGCTTGCAGTCGGCAACGGTCTCACTCACGTATTCGACCTCGCGTAGTCCACCCGCTCGCTCGATCGCGGCACCGAAAGCCCCGAGAGTGAGGCCGAACGGAACGAACCTGATCGGCGCCATGGTGAACGAACGCTCCGGATTGTAGATGCCCGGGCGATTCCCTCCATTCGGGTGAGCGAATTCATCGCACTCGTGGTTGAGCACCCACTCGATCTTCCAGTTCGTGCCACCCTCGTCGCAACGCGCGCGATAGTCGATGTAGCCGGCCCAGTACGTTTGGTTGCCGTAGTCGGCGTAGCCCTGCGGCACGTGGGGGTTCGTACCGAAGCGGGAGATCACGAACGGCGAGACCTCGAGATCGCCGTTCAGCAGGAAACGCCAGACCTGGACGGTCTCGCTTCCGCTGCCGGTTTGTCTCGTCTCGAGGAACGTCCGCATGTAGACGGCGGTGAGGTCACCCGAGAACAGGGCCGTGGCCTGCTGGCCGCAGGTCCGCATCGCGAACGGGAGCTTGTAGACGCCGCACTCCGTCGTCTCGTTCGGGGCGCCGAACGAGGCGCAGACCTCCTTGTTTCGCGCCAGCGAGCAACGGTTCCAGGTGAAGTAACGCATGGGCTCGAGATCGAAGGACGGGAACGTCGGTATGGAGGGATCGACCACCTCGCAGCACGCCGCATCGGGATCGAAACCGTCCGGATCCATGCAGGTTGGCTGGGCGCGCAGGCTCGAGGTCCAGCCGAGCCCCACGCAAAGGAGCATCGCCAGAAACGTGGTCGTTCCGAGACCAGCGGATCGTCGTCGCAGCATCGTATGTCCTCCAGGGAGAAAGAAATGTCTCGTCTAGCAGACACACACCTTTCTGCCCCCGGCCCCGGACCGGATTTTCGAGATTTCTTCGCCGCCGATCGGCGGAAGGAGGGGGCGCAATGCGGTCCCGGCTGGAGAGCCCGCGGCTTAGCCGTCGCGCGGCAACGGGCTCGCGAGTCGCAGCACGGCCCCCATTCCCGCGTGGTCGAGCGACATGCGGCTGCGGACGGTGCTTCCCGCGACTGAAGCGGGCGACCGGAGCGAGCCGCCGCGGTTCACGCGGGTCGGGGGGCAGCGCGAGGTCGATCCAGCGATAGCCGTCCGAGGGATCGAACGTCCCGACCGGCGCGGTGGCAGCATGACCGTCGTCCCAAGTATCGATCTCCAGCTGCCCGGCAGCGTAGCGCGTGAACGATTGGTCGCCGGTGTTGGCGACCGCCGCGAGCTAGTCGGGAGTGCCCTCAGTCGACCACGGAGTCTCGGTGCCGGCACGGCATGCGTACTCCCACTGCGCCTCGGTGGGAAGCACCATGCCGAGCTGGCGGCCGACCCATCGCACGAACGCGAGCGCCCGCAGGTCTTCATAGATCAAAGGCGGCAGCCGATCGACGGCGGCGGGACGTGGTATCCTCGGGAGACGTGTGCCGCGAATTCTGGAGCCGCTTGTCGGTTGGAGTGAGCTGATGCGACTTCCTTCGGAGCTGGAAAGTTGGCTGATCCCGGCGCGATCCGGTCTCTCTATTCGGTCCGCTCGATCACTTCTTCGCTGGATGGGCTACTGCCCCCTATGTGATCTGGACAACGCGATGCGGGGGGGGGGCGTGGATTCCGCTCGATCGCGACTAGAGAGATCCCACCTTCCCCATGACAGGCTACATGGCTCGGAGTTCGAGTTCACGTGCCGTGAGCACAACCTCGACGCGACGACTGATCGTCATGTTGCCGCTGGCGCGCGAATGGCAGATCGGCTTCGCCGTTTCCTAAAGGAGAAACGAGATCTTCCGCCGTCTCGGTGGGCGGGAGTTGCTTCAGATTTGGGTCGGATGATGCGGCTCCGTGAAGATCCAATGAGAGTGCATCGGATCCTGGAAGAGATTCGCTTCCAGTACCGCCTTGATGTCCGGCAGTTCAAGGTCTACGCGACGATTGCGGCGCGTGCCCTGTACCGGGGGAACGAGTGTCAACGCGCCTACGATCTGCTTCGCTTGGCGAACAAGCTTCGCTTTCGAGAATGCCCTATCGAGATTCAGCTCGAGCTTCAAGTCGAGCTCGCTAATTGCCTGCGCCGGCTGGGCCATGCGCGCGCTTCTGCGGGCGTGTTCTTCGCCTCTGCTCGATGCGCACTCCTCGGCGGTGTTCGGTTCGAGAACTTCGCCACGGATCCCGCCCTTCGCGTTGGGGAGACAGCCATTCCCGCCGGGTGGGAAGCAGAGTTCGGGGCCATTGTCGAGGCAGCGCGCGACTCGCGAATGCGCGGTCTCGGTGAGGAGGCCTCGGCACTCTTGCGTTACAATCTCGTGCGACTGGATCGCGATCGCCAATCGGATGCCGATCTGCGACGAGGTGAAGATGCGTTGCGAAATCTCGATGCGTTCGAGCGCAGGCATCGACAGGGAAATCTCTTGCAGGAGCACGCACTCTCGTGTGACGACGCTGCGCCAGAGGCTGCGGAACGCCTCGGTGAGCTCGCCGAACAATGGTCGGGGGTCTCTCCCTTTCATTCTGCGTTGGCTGAAGCTCGATCTGCCATGGCTTGGATTGGCTTCCGGACGGTGCGGTCGCCTGACCATGACAAGAGACTGCTGCGGGCTCGCGAATGCCTGGAGCGCGCTCGACTTGGGTTCGACCGAGTGGACAACGATGCATTCTACGACGCCGTTTCCCATGCCCTCCACCAACTCGAGCTTGCGACACCATCTCTCGGTGTGCGTACTGACGGGCTCGAGAAGTATGTTCTCGAGGCCCGAGCACTTCGCTCATCGGGAGTCAGTCGGTATTTGCGCATGCCAGGGCCGATTCTCGTCGCGCCGGACGACTGGCGCTGCCTCGATGCGTCCGACCTGCGGACCGCGGAGGAAATAGGATTCCTTCCGAGCGTACGGTTCGATCCAGTCGAAGATCTACTCGTGACGGATTCGTCCTGGACGTCGCGGCTGAACTGGTACTAGACGGCACTGCTCACTGGATCGTGGAAGCCGGGCCTGATGCTCTCGTGCTCGCGAAAACTCCTCAGCGATTTTTGTCGCGAGATCAGCGCGAACGAGCAACAAATCTATCGATGATGTGCGAGGGGGGCGGAGCAAGGGGGGCTGACTACGATTCGCAGAAGAGAGGACCGGGATCGGGGAGAGAATCGGTAAATCCGGCTTCTGTCGATCGCTAGGTGTCTCGACGCCGAACGGAGCTGCCTTGGCCCCAAGGCAAGCGTGAGTCGAGGGTTCAGTCCCCCGCGTGCGCTGTGTCATCGATCGAGTTTCCGCTTCGTCGCTTCTGGTCGACTTGCGCCGAGTCCAGAAACGGCGCGTTCGGAACCGAGGCGGTATGCGAGTTGGTATCATGGCCGGCTCGAGGAAAGGGAAGCGGACTCGTCGCCAGCAGGCGGCAAGCTCGGGAGATCGAGCGTGGCGGAACGAACGGAAGGACTCGCGGTCGAGCTTGCTCGAGCTTTCATCGAGCATGCGGCATGCGAGGAAGAAGAGCAGTTCCTTACCCACCTTCAGATTCACAAGCTGCTCTACTACGCGCAGGGTTGGCGCCTGGCCATCGACGGCGCACCCTTCTTCGCGGAAGGTATCGAGGCGTGGAGTCACGGACCCGTCGTACCCGCCGTCTGGAAGCATTTCGACGGGACGGAGCACGGTTTTCCCACGAACACGCCCGACGCCCCTTCTGAGCTCGATGACGCGCGTCGAGAGTTCGCCTCTCGAGTGTGGGCGACTTACCGCGACTTCTCGCCGAACAAGCTCCGCGAGATGACGAAGAGCGAGCCGCCTTGGCTGGACGCTCGTGGTGATACTCCGGCCTGTGACCGATGCAGTGCGCCGATCTCTGTAGACGCGCTGCGCGACTACTTCGAGTCAATCCACGACGAGAGCTCCAGCACGACACCTTGAGCAAGCGAAGAAAGTCCCGTTCGGTCACGCTTCCGTTGGCTCCGCCGATCCGCGGCCTTCGGCCGCCGGATAAGCAGGGGCCCGCCACGGTCTCATTCCGTCATGCGGCCATCGGCGGCGAGTACTGTCTGAGCGCATGCAACGCGGACCAGCTCCGTAGCGTGGCGAACACGCTCCGGGTCATGACAACTCTTTCGTGGCAAGAGATTTACCGGTCAGCGCGAAAGGGGGCTGGAAAGTCCGGTCTAGCGTGGACCCCGTACCACGACCGCGCGATTCGGCGCCCGCGTCCCGATACGATCCCGGCAGAGGTGAAGCTCGCCGGGATCCGAGTCTCGGAGAAGTTTCGGATTCTGGGTTACCGGCTCGAAGACACGTTCTACGTCATCTGGTTTGATCCTTCGCACAAGCTGGTGGACGGGTGAGATGAGGCCTCAGTTGGGTTCAGGAGAGACGGTGTGAGGCGCGAACGAGTCGTTTCCAACTGGACTTGGGCTTTCGTAGCGGTGTCAGGCCTGGCGCTTGCCGCGTGCGAGGTCCAAGAAGATGTGGGGATTCAGCCCGCCGAGCCCGAGCTGGTGATCGTGCGCCCCGTCGAGCGCCGTGTGATCACCGAGTGGGACGAGTATCTCGGGCGCCTCGAGGCGGTCGAGAGGGTCGATATTCGCTCGCGGGTGAGTGGATATCTCAGGGAGCTCCACTTCGACGATGGCGACATCGTCGAGAAGGGCGATCTGCTGTTCGTCATCGATCCGAGGCCCTACGAGGCCCGTCGCGATACGGCGGCGGCGGCGGTCGACCAGGCGCGCGCCTCGCTCGTCCTCCGAGAGAACAATCTTTCGCGCGCTACGAATCTTCGGAACCCGAACGCGATCGCGAAGGAGGAGGTCGATTCTCGCGTTCAAGCCGTCGAGATTGCGGCCGCCCAGCTTTCGCTTGCCGAAGCGGACTTGCGAGCTGCCCAGCTTGATGTCGAATTCACCAAGATTACCAGCCCCTTCCGAGGAAGAATCGGACGTCATCTCGTCACGCCCGGAAACCTCGTCACGGCGGACCAGACGCTCCTTGCGACGATCGTCAGCATCGATCCGATCCACTGTTACTTCGAGGCCGACGAGCGAGCGTACCTGAGATACAGCCGTCTCTCGAGGAGCGGCGAGCGTCCGAGTTCGCGCGACGTCGCCAACCCGGTTTCCGTCGCGCTCATGGACGAGCAGGATTACCGCCATTCGGGCGCGATGGACTTCGTCGACAACGAGGTCGACAGATCCACCGGAACCATGCGCGGACGCGCGATCCTCGAAAACCCGACGGGGATCCTGACCCCCGGTCTCTTCGCGCGAATTCGACTCCTCGGGCGTCTGGACACGGATGCAATCCTGATCCCCGAAGTGGCCATCTCCACCAATCAGTCCCAACGATTCGTCTTCGTGGTCAACGCCGAGAACGAGATTGAATACCGAGCGATTACCCTCGGACGATCCTACGAACACCTTCGCATCGTAACCGAGGGTTTGGAGGAGAATGAGCTCGTAGTCGTGCGCGGCCAGCAGCGATTGAGGGAAGGAGACAGGGTGAGGCCCCAGAGGGAAGAGGGCGCACCCACGACGTCGCCAGCACGATGAAACTCTCCGTCTTCTTCGTCGAGCGCCCGATCTTTGCGGCCGCAATCTCGATTTCCATCGTGATTGTCGGGCTGATCTCCTATTCCCGGCTCCCAGTGGCGCAGTACCCGGACGTCGTGCCCCCGACGGTCGTTGTACGTGCCAGCTATCCGGGTGCAGACGCAAGAACCGTGGCGGATTCGGTCGCGACGCCGATTGAACAGGAGGTCAACGGCGTCGAGGGCATGCTCTACATGTCGTCGCAGTCGACCGATGACGGATCGATGACCCTGACCGTGTCATTCAAGGTCGGGACGGATCTGGATACAGCCCAGGTGTTGGTGCAGAACCGTGTTGCTATCGCAACGCCACGGTTGCCGGAAGACGTGAGAAGGCTCGGAGTCATCACCGAGAAGAGCTCACCCGACCTCCTGCTCGTCGTCCACCTCTTTTCGCCGGACAATACGTTCGATCAGCTCTACATCAGCAACTACGCGCTCTTGCAGGTCCGAGATGTGCTCTCTCGTCTCGATGGTGTCGGGTCTGTGCAACCGTTCGGGCTTCGGGAGTACAGTATGCGCGTCTGGCTTGATCCGGACCGCATGGCGTTTCTCGAGATCACAACGGGTGATGTGCTTGCCGCGCTTCAAGATCAGAACGTCCAGGTCGCGGCGGGCGCCCTCGGCCAGGAACCCATGCGGGCGGGGCAGCTCACTCAGATTGCGGTACGGACGAAGGGGCGATTCCGTGATCCAGAGGAGTTCGGCGATGTCGTCGTGAAGTCGGTCGGCGAGGAGCGAGTCGTTCGTCTGAGAGACATCGCGAGAGTCGAGCTCGGTGCTCAGTCCTACGTTACGAACAGCTACCTGGACGACGCCCAGGCGGTAGCCCTCGCCATCGCACAGCGCCCAGGTACGAACGCTTTGGATGCAGCCCGAGATGTTCGCGAGACCATGGCCGAGCTCTCCGAGGTGTTCCCGGACGGACTTCGATACACCGTGGCCTACGACCCAACCGTGTTCGTCGCGGAATCGATCAAGTCCGTCTATCACACAATCTTCGAAGCCGCCATTCTGGTCGTTGCAGTGATCCTTCTCTTCCTGCATTCGCTGCGCGCGACGCTGATCCCGGTTGTCGCGATACCGGTCTCGCTGATCGGCACGTTTTTCTTCATGTCGATCCTCGGATTCAGTCTGAACATGCTGTCCCTGTTCGGCCTCGTCCTTGCTATCGGAATCGTCGTCGATGACGCCATCGTCGTTGTCGAGAACG
>CAZQZX010000261.1:0-8629 GCA_964597885.1 uncultured Planctomycetota bacterium | reverse complement strand
GCCCGTTGATCCCCGTGCCGACGGCCGTCCCCCCGAGCGGCAGCTCGCGGAGCGTCTCGATCGCGCGCTCACAACGCTCGATGCCCTTGCGCGCCTGCGCGGCGTACCCCGAGAACTCCTGCCCGAGCGTGAGCGGAGTCGCATCCATGAGGTGGGTACGGCCGATCTTGCAGATCGCCTTCCACGACTCGGCCTTCTTCTCGAGGGCCGAAGCCAGCCCGTCGAGCGCCGGGATGAGCGAGTCTCGGATCTCTCGCGCCGCGCTCACCCGGATGGCCGTGGGCACGACGTCATTGCTCGACTGCCCCATGTTGACGTGATCGTTGGGATGGACCGGAGCCTTGCTCCCCACCTCCCCGCCCGCGATCTCGATGGCGCGATTCCTCGTTCGCGTTCATGTTCGAACTGGTGCCCGAACCGGTCTGGAAGACGTCGATCGGGAACTGGGCGTCATGCTTGCCGTCGGCCACTTCGCGCGCGGCCTGTCGGACGAGGTCCGCCACGGTGCCGTCGAGCCGCCCCAGATCCTCGTTGACCTGCGCGGCTGCGTGCTTGACCAGGCCGAGCGCGTGCACGAACGGCGCCGGCATCGGATGCCCGCTGATGGGGAAGTTCTCCACCGCACGCTGCGTCTGCGCGCCGTAGTAGGCGCCGGCCGGGATCTCCACATCACCGAGACTGTCCTTCTCGGTCCGGGCGGGCAGTTGGGCATCCAGGGTCATCGATTCACTCCCGTGGGGTCTTGCGTTCGAATGGGCCGAAACGCCCCTTATAGCAACTCGAAACGGCACGAAAAAACGGGACCGGGAAGACTGGCTTCCCGATCCCGTCTGGATCGTACGATTCGACTCGGTTAGGCGTCGTCGAACTCTTTGCGCTTCTGGTCGAGCTGAGGCTTCAGCTGCGCACCCATCGGCGAGTTCTCGAGCGCATCGAGCGCCTTCATGCCGGTTTCCTTGTCCTTGTTCGCCAGCGCACCTTCGGTGACCAGCATCCAGTAGTAGAACCACTCCATCGATCCGACTTCCGGAGCGACGGCGCCGCTCTTGCACATCTCGTAGAGCTTGTTGCCCATCTCCTTGCCGAGCGCTTCACGGTCGCCGGGAGCCGCCTTCTGCATGCTCTCCAGGAAGTTCTTGACCGCGTCGAGAACCGGCTTGCGCGCCAGGTGCTCTTCCGCCCGCTTCTTCAGCGTATCGGCCACACCGGAAACCATCGCAGCCGCCTTGAGATCCTCGGCCGAGACGTCTTCCGTGCCGCGAAGGGCCTGGACGATCTTGAGCTCGGCCGTCGCGACCGCATCGTTCGGGTTCGCGGCCAGGGCCGCCGCCGAGCGCTGCAGGACCGAGGCATCCTCGATCGCGGCGAGGGTCTCGCCTTCGGTGCTCGGTCGGAAGTCGAGGAGCTTCTCGCCCTTCGAGTCCAGCATCATCACGGTCGGGAAACCGCGCAGACCGTACTTCTCGAAGACGCCCTGATCGGGCTTGTCGTCGAGACGCGCCATCACGTTGACATAAGGAACGAACTTCTTACTTGCCGTCGCCCACCAATCCGAAACGAGGGGCCCGCCCTCGAGAGCATTGCAGGGCGGTCACGGCGCGTAGCTGCGCGTGAAGTACGCGAGCACGGGGAGCTTGGTCTCCTTCGACTTGGCCAAGGCCGCCTCGAGACTGGTCTCCCAGGCGATCTTTTTCATGAAGCTCTTCTTGAGCTTCGCCTGGTAGTTGTCCTCGAGCGTCGCGGGATCGCCGAACTGGGCACTCGCCGTGGAGGCGAGCAGTCCGAGGATCAAACCCGCGAGCGCCGCTTTCGCGAACATTCGCATTTCCGTTCCTTTCTTCAACGTGGTGGGCGGGGCCGGCTCCTCGCCAGCCACCTTCGCTGCCTGGCCGGGGCCGGGCGTCAGAATCTTACCCTATTTACCGCCGGGGCGCCTCCCGGCCCGTCCGGAGCGGTGGCGCCCGTGAATGGAGTCCCGAACGGCAACCATCCCTCTCAAAATTCGAGGGATGAGCTCAGTTCCCCGGACGGCCCGGGGCCACCCGACAGCCACGCCCTCAACGAGTCGCGCAAGGCCCGATTCAAAGTTCCCGAATTCTAGGATTGAAAGCGGATCCGAGCTTTACAACCACCTCGCTTTCGATTAGAACAGGAATCACCGATCAGGGGACCCCTTCCAACTGGCAGTGTCCCGGGGCTTGGCGTCTGTCCGGCGCAAACCGCCCGGCCGAGGCCCACTTCAGCCCACCTTCTTCGAACCATCGCTTTGCTAAACGTCTGTCTTGTCTGAAGAAAGGGAAACATCGTATGAGCATGCGTATGCGTCGCAGTTTGCTCGGGGGCGTGGCGGTCTTCTGCCTCGCGCTCCTCGTTGCGGGCGGTGCCCTCGTCGCCGAGCGCGACACCCAGTGGGCTGCCCTCCAGCTGGACCCCGAGTGGAGCCAGTTCCGCTCCTACGTCACGCAGCAGGACCTCGGCTACCACAATGACGCCTGGCAGGCCTTCGAAGCCGCCAACCCGGGCGAGTGGAAGACCGAATGGGACATGAGGACCGGATTCCCGCACGTCGTGTACGGCCCGGGCCTCGACACGGGCTACTCGGCGATGGACGCCGGCACGGCCGCGAGCGTCGCCTTCGATCTGATCGAAGAGCACGGCCCGCTTTTCGGTGTCGAGAGCTTCGACCTCGACATGGACGTGTCGCACGCCGGGAACACCTGGTACGTCGACATGGGCCTCGTGCACGACGCGATCCCGTTCGACGAGCAGAGCCGCTTCGCCGTCCGCATCAAGGACAACGGCGTCGTCGTCATGATCAAGACCTACGACGTCCCGAAGGACATCGAGCTCTCGCACGCGACGATCACGGCCGCCGACGCGGTCGACACCGTCATGGCTTCGCTCCAGAACGGTGGCGATGCCACGCTTCTCGACTCGACGCTCGGCACGCTTGAAGCGAGCGATCCCGAGCTCTTCTACATCGTCGACGGCTTCGGCACCGGACGTCTCGTCTGGCGCTTCGAGATCCGCAACAACAACCTCGTCGATCCGTTCGGCAAGGAGTACTTCGTGCACGCGCGCGATTCCGTGCAGGTGTACAAGATCAACGACCTGATCCACTACGATCACGGCGGAAACGTCAAGGCGAACGTCCTGCTCGGCGCGCCGAGCGCCGGCGCCACGCCGAACACGAACCTCGAAGACGCTCGCGTGACGATCACGGCGGGCGGCGGTGGCACGCAGTTCACCGACGCGAACGGTGACTTCAACTTCGTCGGGGGTACGGGCAGCCGCACCATCCGATCGCAGCTCGACGGCCGCTGGTCGAACGTCCAGAACCAGGCCGGTGGCGACGCGCAGCTCAACATCACCGCGAACGAAGGCAACAACTTCAACTTCAACCACCCGGGTGCCGGCGAGCTCGGCCTCGCGGAAACGACGGCGTTCTACTGGACGATCGTCTCGCACGACTACACCAGCCCGATCATGGGCAACAACGGCCTCGAGTTCGAGCTCACGACGAACGTGAACATCAACTCGAGCTGCAACGCGTTCTGGGACGGTAGCTCGATCAACTTCTACCAGGCTGGTGGTGGTTGCCCGAACACCGCGTACGCCGACGTCGTCGCGCACGAGTACGGCCACGGTGTCGACGCGGGTCGCGGCGGTATCCTGAACGGCGGCCTCAGCGAAGGCTTCGGCGACTCGCTCGCCATGGGTCTCACCGACCAGTCGTGCACCGGTCGTGACTTCTTCGGCCCGGGCACCTGCCTGCGTGACGGCGAGAACGTCCGTCTGTGGCCGGCCACCGAGTGCGGTGGCTCCGTCCACTGCCAGGGTGAGGTCTACGGTGGCTTCACGTGGCAGATGACGAAGAACCTGAAGGTTTCGCTCGGTCAGATCCTCGGTCGCCAGAAGGCGGACGAGCTGATCCTCCTCCCGGCTGTCGCCAACTCGGGTGACATCCCGGACGCCGTCCTCGACACGTTCGTCGCGGATGACGACAACGGCAACCTGAACGACGGTACGCCGAACTACAACGACATCGCGGCGGCCGCGCTCTCGCGCAACCTGCCGTTCCCCGAGATTCCGTCCCTCACGTGGACCTTCCCGAACGGTCTCCCGGACATCTTCACGCCGGGTGGCACCACGATTCGCGTCGACGTCGCGGCCAACCGCGAGACGCCGGTCGATGGCACGGGTACGGTCACGTACCGCTTCAACGGCGGAAGCTTCGTCACGATCCCGATGCAGTCGGTCGGTGTGAACCAGTACGAAGCGAACATCCCGTCGCAGAACTGCTTCGATCAGTTCGACTACTACTTCAACGTCAACGTCGCTGAGGGTGGCACGAGCTCCGATCCGTTCGGCGCCCCGGCCTCGACCTACTCGGCGATCGTCGCCCAGGACGTCTTCACGGCGTTCGAGGACGACTTCAACACGAACACCGGCTGGACCGTGACGAACACCGCGATCACCGACGGTGCGTTCGTCCGCGGCGTCCCGGCGGGTGACGGCACGCGCCGCGACCCGACCACGGACTTCGACGGCTCGGGCTTCTGCTTCCTCACCGACAACGTCGCCGGTAACTCGGACGTCGACGGTGGCCCGACCACGATCACGTCGCCGCTCTTCGACCTGTCGAACGACGGTGTCATCAGCTTCGCCTACTGGCACAGCAACGACGACGGCGACGATCCGTTCCGCTGCGAGGTTTCGGTCAACGGCGGCAGCACGTGGACGACCGCGTTCACGCAGACCGGCGGTAGCGATGGATGGCAGACGCACCAGTTCACGCTGAGTGATGTCGCCCTTCCGTCGAGCACCGTCCGCGTCCGCTTCAGCTCGACCGACAACCCGAACGACTCGATCACCGAGTCGGCGGTCGACGCCTTCAAGGCGCAGCGCATCGATTGCACCGAGGAGCAGAACCTGCTTCTCTCGCAGACCGAGCTCGTCCGCGGCTCGCCCGCCACGTTCTCGGTCTTCGGCGCCTCGCCGAACTCGACCGTCGTGATCCACTGGACGAAGGGTGGAGTCGACCCGGACATGGGTCCGTGCCCGCCTGAGTACGGTGGCCTTTGCCTCGACCTGATCGGCAACGTCAAGACGCTCATCACGCGTACTTCGAACAGCCAGGGTCAGGTGCAGTTCACGCGTACCGTGCCGCCGAGCATCCCGCAGCTCACCGTCCACACCCAGGCGGTGAACGTCCAGGGCGCCGGTGGTTCGGAATCGGTCAAGTCCAACTCGGTCACGGACACGATTCAGTAAGTCCTGATCGCGGTCGACAAGATCGCCAAGCAACAAGAAACGCCCGGTGGCCATCGGCCACCGGGCGTTTTTCTTTGTTCGACCTGTCCGTCCCTCGCGGATTCGCCCGTTAGAAGCGAAGCGAGAGGAGCTCCGTCGGCTCACCTTCGCGGAGCGTCACGACGAAGAGGTTGCCGTAATCGGATTCGTCGATGCGCAGCGGCTCGGCAACACCGAGCGCGGCGAGGATGGCCGGCACGGTGTTGGAATGACCGGACACGACGACCACCTCCCCCGCATTCTCCTCGCGGATCCGCTTCGCCAGCTCGCCGGGCTTCCGTGCGTCGACGACCTGCACCTCGACGGAAGCCGCGCGCGCCGCCGGCTCGACGGTCTGCTGCGTCCGCTTGAACTGCGAGGCGTAGGCCGCGCCGACTCCGAGGCGCTCGACCATTGCCGCAAGGCGCTTCGCACGGGCCTGTCCTTCTTCGGTCAGATCCGGATCCGATCCCTGGTCGAGCCGCTTCTCGGCGTGACGGACCACCACGACGCGCGTCGTCGCCACCGCCTCGCCGCGGATCTTCGCCAGCAGCCATCCCGCGAGATCGTTCGGGACCGGAATCGTCAGGTTGTACTGCGTAATCTTCCAGGCCCCGTCGACAAGGCGCAGCGCTCCCGTCCCCCGGCACGGGCCGTACTTCTCGCTCGTGGCGATCTCGTCGAACCAGGCCGTATCGCCGGCGGCACCGACCGACACGTGACGCTCGGACGGCGTGAAGGCCCACGCGACGTCCCGCTGGAAGTACGGCTTCGCCCACGCGCGGAACGCCTCGAGGGGCCACCGTTCGCCCGGGTCGGTGCCGAAGAACACGGCCTCGGGCGCGAACAATCCGAAATAGACGTCTTCGTCGGCCTCCGCCGCGGCGCGGTGCAGGGTATCGAGCACGGCACCGATCGCGCCGGCCGCCTCGGGCTCTCCCGCCGCCGCGATCCGGCGCGCCTCGAGAAGATCGAGCATCCGCGCGGGCGTCAGGCTCGGCGGCACGTGCCCCTCTCCGGGGAAGATCTCGAAGGAGACCGGCGTGCCGAGCTCGCGAAGACGCTCGACCGTCCGCTCGGACCGTTCGACCCACCGCTCGTCCTTTTCACCGGCGAACATCGCGACGGGCATCGAGCCGAGCCGCTCCAGTCGGTCGACATCCGCAGACTCCGGCGGGAACCCCGGGAGCGCCGTCAACGAATGGAAGCGCTCGGGATGGAGGCCGGCGATCCGGAATGCGCTGCGGCCGCCGTTGCTGACTCCCGCCACATGGAACTTGCCGCCCGCGATGCGGTGAGCCGCGGCGACCGAGTCGAGCAGGGCCGGCAGGAGGACTTCCGAACCCTGGAAGAAGAGCTTCCCTTCCGGCGCCACCGGGCTCACGACGATCCACCCCCGCTCCGCGGCGCCGTCGAGGTAGCCAAGCGCGGCATCCACCATGGCCGCCGTCTGCGGACCGGGCGGGAGAGCGAGCACCGCCGAGTACTCACGGCCGGCCTCATAGCCCTTCGGAAGGATCAGGGCGTACTGGAGACGCCCTTTCCCCTCGACGGAAAGCTCGAGAAGCTCCTGGCCTCCCGGCGTCGAGTCCGCGAGCGCGGTCGTCCCGGCGAGGGCAAGAACCGCCGTCAACGCGGCCACCCACCACACCGACATCCCGTTCTGATTGCTGACCTTCCTCGTGCTTCTCTTCATGTGTCGCCCTCGCGGTGCCTCGTCATCCTCGTTGTTCCGCCGACCTCCTCCGGGAGATCGATCGGCCACTCCTATCACAAGGCGCCCTTCGTGCGCTAGACTCTTCGCCCGACCCGGTACCCTGCGCCATGACTCCTGAGGGGAGGAATCGATCCATGAAGAGTGGTCTCGAGAATCGCGTCGTGCTGATCACGGGCGCGTCCGGCGGGATCGGCGCGGCCTGCGCGCGGGAGCTCGCCGAAGAAGGGGCCCACCTGGTGCTGCACGCGCATCGGGGCCGCGATCGCGCGGAAGCCCTCGCCGATCAGCTCGAGACCGAGACCATGATCGCGACCGCCGATCTGGGGCGGGAAGCCGACTGCGAGTCCCTGTTCGCGGCGGCCCTCGATCACTTCGGACGGCTCGACGGCGTCGTGGCCAACGCCGGCATCTGGGAACCCGAGGCCGTCCCCATCCAGGACCTCTCGCTCGAGCGATTCGAGCGATACGTCGCCGCGAATCAGACGTCGGTGTTCCTGACCGCGCGCGAGTACTTCCGCCATCTGGATCGCGCGCGACCCGAGGACGCGTCACTCGTTCTCGTCGGCTCGACCGCCGCGGTGTTCGGCGAGGAAGGACACGCGGAGTACGCCGCGACCAAGGCCGCCGTCGTCTACGGGCTCACGCGAACGCTCAAGAACGAGATCGTTCGACTCGTTCCGCGGGGCCGTGTGAATGCCGTCTGCCCGGGATGGGTCCGCACGCCGATGGCCGCCGACGCCATGGACGATCCGGAAGCGGTCTCACGAGCGATGCAGACGCGATCGATCCGCGCCATCGCCGAGCCGGAAGAGATCGCTCGCACGATTACCTTCCTGCTCTCGCCCCGGCTCTCGAGTCACATGACCGGGGAGATCCTGACCGTGTCCGCCGGCATGGAGGGACGCCTTCTGCACGGGGACGGAGCCCGACCGATCGACGGAGGCTCGACATCCCGCGACGCATGAGCCGCGCACGCGGTCCACGTCGCGACCGCGCAGCCAGGGAGGGACAAATAGAGGGCAAGAAGCCGCGCTGCTCCTTGCCCTCCGAATCCAAGACCCTCCCTCCCATTCTCCGTTTTCGACAAGAATGGATCGCAACGCGCGTGCCACCGACGAAGCGCCGCGGGAGAGAAGAACGCAAGTACAAACCGCGTCCAGGATTCGGGAGGAAAGGGAGGGCTCGGCGGCGGATCGTCGAACGACGCGCCAAAAACCCGTGAGTGTTACGAAACGTAACACTCCTCAAGATGTGGTGTAACGAAAGGTAACACTCGGCGAAAACGGAGCAAGTCCGTCGAACGAGACGTGCTGCGACCGGCTGGCGGTTCGATCAGCGGCAGCAGGCTTGCACGCGCGCCTCGATGTCGAGGCCGCGAACCCTCTTCGCGAAGCGACGCGCCAGATCTTCGCCCTGTGCCCGGCGCTCGTCATCCCCGTCGAGCAGCACTTCGATCCGCTGCAGCTGGAGCTCGAGCCCGTCGAAGATCTGCTCACGGACGGAGCGAGCGGTATCGCCGAAGGCCGTCGAACAGCTACGACGACAGGCGAGGATCCGCTCCAGCACGCCAACCGCCTCCGCGTATCGCCCCTCGTCGAGAAACGCCTCCGTGCGCCGAAG
>CAZQZX010000260.1:0-8733 GCA_964597885.1 uncultured Planctomycetota bacterium | reverse complement strand
GCGCCACGAATCGCGGCGCATCGACAACCAGCTCCGCGGTCGCGCCGGTCAACAGGGCGATCCCGGATCCTCCCGCTTCTTCCTGTCGCTCGAAGACGATCTCATGCGGATCTTCGCGTCCGATCGTGTCGCCGCGATCCTCGAGAAGCTCGGCATGAAGGAGGGCCAGGAAATCCAGGCTCCGATGGTGAACAAGGCCATCGAACGCGCGCAGAAGAAAGTCGAATCGCACAACTTCGAGATCCGCAAGAACGTTCTCGAGTACGACAAGGTCATGGACGAGCACCGAAAGCTCGTCTACGAGCAGCGCGATCGAATCCTCGCCGGCGACAATCTGCGCGAGGTGATCGAAGAGATGATTCACGACGTCGTGGGTGTCGCGATCCGCGACCACCTGACCCCGGATGAAGGGGCACCCGACGTGGCCGAGTTCCAGCGCGCGATCCATCGCCGCTTCGGGATCGATGTCCCGACCGCGGACATCGATCCGAAGGACACCGAACCGCTCCACGAGCGGGTCACGGAGATGCTGAAGACCGAGTACGATCGCCGCGAAGAAGAGAACGGCGCCGAGATGATGCGCCGGATCGAGCGCTTCCTTCTGCTGAACGCCTTCGACACGAAGTGGAAGGATCACCTGCTCTCGATGGACCATCTGCGCCACGGCATCGGCCTTCGAGGCTACGGCCAGCTCGACCCCAAGGTCGAGTACAAGCGCGAGGCCTACGAGCTCTTCGACGAGATGATCAACTCGATCAACAACGACATCACCGACTACATCTTCAAGCTGCGCGTGCAGACGGAAGAAGAGCGGAAGCTGCGCGATACCTGGTCGATCTCGTCGACCGAACATCAGGCAACGGACCCCTACGCAAAGAATCGCGAGCAGAACGAGGCCGCCGTCAATCGGGATCAGGGAGATCAGAAGGCGAAGCCGATCGAGCGTACTCTTCCGAAGGTCGGACGCAACGATCCGTGCTCGTGCGGAAGCGGAAAGAAGTACAAGAAGTGCTGCGGACAGAACGCGGGGGTCTAGGCAGGACGCTCCTGCTGCATCTGTTCTATAACGCGGTCTACCTGCTCGCGCTTGCCGTCGCGTCGCCGTACATCGCGTTCAAGCTGTTCACGCAGCCGCGCTTTCGCGCGGGGGCCGACCAGCGGCTCGGGCGCCTGCCGAGGCGCTCGGGCAGCGAACGGTGCCTGTGGGTCCACGGGGTCTCCGTGGGCGAGCTGCTGGCCGTGTCCCGCTTCCTCGAGCTCTACCGCGAGCGCCACCCGGACTGGGACATCGTCGTATCGACGACGACCCTCGCCGGCTACAACGTCGCCAAGCGCCAGTACTCGCATCTCAAGGTGGTGTACTACCCGATCGACCTGAGCTGGGTGGTCAACCGCGCGCTTCGCCGGATCCGCCCCTCGTTGATCCTTCTCATCGAGCTCGAGATCTGGCCGAACTTCCTCGTGGCCGCGCGTCGGCGGGGCGTTCCGGTGGCTCTCATCAACGGTCGGATCTCGGATCGATCGTTCCGCGGATATCGGCCCTGGCAACGGCTTCTGGCCGAGCCGATGCGGCAGATTTCGCTTTTCTGCGTACAGAACAAGAAGTATGCTGCACGCCTTCGTGCCCTGAGGATCCCCGCAGAGCAGGTGATCGTCACGGGAACGATGAAGTACGACACGATCGTCACCGAGGGCGTCGAAGCTCTTCGCACGCGAATGGCTGCTTCCCTCCGGATCCCCGAACACTCCACCGTGATGATCGGCGGGAGCACGCACCCTCCTGAGGAGCGGATCCTCCTCGAGGTGTACCGCAGTCTCGTCGTCGACCATCCGGACCTCTTCCTGATCCTTGCGCCCCGACGGCCCGAGCGTATGGACGAGGTCGAGGAGCAAATCCGGGATGCCGGGCTCGTCTGCATACGACGCAGTCGTCAGTCGGCGGACCCGCCGGCGGGCGGGGCTCGCCAAGCCCGGGAGCACGCCTCATCGGGAGCGATCCATCCGAAGAAGGGCACGGTTCTCCTGATCGACACGATGGGAGAGCTGAGCAAGGTCTACGCCGCGGCAGACGTCGTCTTTGTCGGCGGAAGCCTTCTGCCGCACGGCGGACAGAACATGATGGAAGCGGCGGGACTGGGCCGGGCCGTGCTGTTCGGTCCCTATATCCGCAACTTCCAGGATTCGGTAGATTTGCTACTCGAGCACGACGCGGCCGTCATGGTCCGCGACCAGGATGATCTCGAGGAGGCCCTCCGGGGACTTCTGGACGATCCGTCGCGCATGCTCGATATGGGCCAATGCGCCCGCACGTTGATTCGCGAGGCCCAGGGGGCCAGTCGCAGCAGCCTCGAAACACTCGAGAATCGGTTTGAGGACCTGTTCCCGAGGCGATCGGAACCGGTCGCCCGGCAACCACAGGAGGAGAGCAGATGAGCAGCAAGCGTCTTTTGACGTCGGAATCCGTCAGCATGGGACACCCCGACAAGATGGCGGACCAGATCTCGGACGCCGTGCTCGACTCGATCCTCGGCGAGGACAAGGCCGCGCGCGTGGCCTGCGAGACGATGGTAACGACCGGTCTCGTGGTGGTTGCCGGTGAGATCACGACCGAGTGCTACGTCGAGATCCCGGAGCTCGTCCGAAGCGTCATCAAGGACATCGGATACACCGACGCGGCCATGGGCTTCGACTACAAGACCTGCGCGGTCCTGACGTCGATCGACAAGCAGTCGGCGGACATTTCGCAGGGCGTGACGGCGGGCGCGGGACTGCACGCCGAGCAGGGCGCGGGCGACCAGGGCATGATGTTCGGCTACGCCTGCCGCGAGACCGATGAGCTGATGCCGGCGCCGATCACGCTGTCGCACAAGCTGATCGAGCGCATCACGAACGTCCGCCAGGACGGCACGATCAAGTACCTGCGCCCGGATGCGAAGTCGCAGGTGACCATCGAGTACAACGGCGACCAGGTCGGACGCATCCACACGATCGTCATCTCGACGCAGCACGACGACGGCGTGCCGCACGAGCAGATCCGCGAGGACGTCATCGCGCACGTCATCCAGAAGTCGATGCCTCTCGAGTGGATCGACGACGACACGATCATCCACGTCAACCCGACCGGCCGATTCGTGGTCGGCGGACCGATGGGCGATTGCGGCCTGACCGGCCGAAAGATCATCGTGGACACCTACGGCGGCCTCGGTCGACACGGTGGCGGGGCGTTCTCGGGCAAGGACCCGAGCAAGGTCGACCGCAGCGCGGCGTACGCGGCTCGCTGGGTGGCGAAGAACATCGTCGCGGCCGAGCTCGCGGATCGCGCCGAGGTGCAGCTCGCCTACGCGATCGGCGTTGCCGAGCCCGTCTCGATCGACGTCGAGACCTTCGGGACGGCCAAGATCGAGGAAGCCAAGATCTCCGAGCTGGTCCGCGAGAACTTCGACCTGACGCCCAAGGGCATCATCGAATCCCTCGATCTTCTGCGCCCGATCTACCGCAAGACCTCTTACCACGGTCACTTCGGTCGGAGCGACTTCTCGTGGGAGAACACGGCGAAGGCCGACGCGATGCGCGGCGCGGCGGGCGTCTGAGCGCCCGCGCGTCAGCCGTAATTCGTGGTATAATCGGCAGCTCGATCCGGTCCGAAAAAAGGGCGGGGTGATCGGGCGCCGCACCTGCGCGGTGGACGACGCCCCGAGGTAGGCGAGAAAGATGACCGAGAAGACGATGAACCTCAAGACGAAGACTACGAACGCGGGCTTCACGCTGGTCGAGCTCATGGTCGTCATCGCGATCATCGCGGCGATCATCGCACTCGTCCTGCCGACGCTCGGCCGAAGCCGCGACACGGCGAAGGCCGTCGAGTGCCAGGTCAACCTCAAGGAGATCTACGGCAGCCTCGAGCTGTACAAGACGGAGCGGAACCACTACCCGAACGACTCGGGAATCCGCTTCTTCCTGGCGCCGTGGAACAAGGGCACCCTCGAGAAGGACCCGAAGTACGCCAAGATCTACGTGTGCCCCGGCGACGAAAACCTCCTGCAGATGATCGAGGGTGACTTCGCGATCGTGGCCGAGGAGCTCGAGGACTGGGATCACTTCTCGTCCGACTTCACGAGCTACGCCGGCCGCAACCAGAAGGACTTCCCGATCAACTTCAACGCTCGCGCATCCCAGCTGATCGTGAGCGACGACGACGAGATGACGCTCAATCACCCCAACCTCGTGAACTGCCTCTATATGGACGGCTCCAAGGAGAAGATCCTCCTCGAGGAGCTCGACGGTGAGGAGTTCCTGGTGGGTGAGGACTCGCCTCTCGAGCTGTTCGAGGTTCTGACGAACGACTAGAAGCGCGGCGGCAACCGGTGTCGCGGGGCCCTTCGGCGGGCGGCTGCGGGGATTTCCGATTTCCGGTTCCACGGACGGGTTTTCTCGTTGTCGTGGCCGGGCCAAATTGATATATTCCGGCCCTTTATGCCCATCTGCCCGGAGAGTTTTCGGCGTTCTCCCTCGGGCGCCGCGCAGTGGCAGGCGGGCGGCTCGGTCGGCGCCACAGGCATCGATCGCGGAAACACACTGCACGCCGATGCTGCAAAGTCGTGCAGGGTAACAGGCTACGGGGTAAAGAAGAAGAAAGGGAGCGGTCCATGAGAAGTCTCTTTCCTGGGATGGCGGTTTGGGTGGTCCTCGTCGGCTTCCTGAGCCTGGGCATGAACGTCGAGCCGGCGTCGGCTCAGATCTCGGATTCGGCTGCCGTTCCCTGGAAGCTCGACTTCAAGGTCGACCGTTTCTCGTCGGTCGTGTACCGCGACAAGACGGGGAAGGCGGAAACGCTGTGGTACCTCGCGTTCACCGTGACGAACAACGGTGACTCCGAGGCCCCGCTTTCGCTTCACTTCCGTGCCGACACCGACACGAAGAAGAAGTACTTCGAGCGCACCCACAAGGGCGCCGAGAAACTGATCGAAAGCCGCATGAAGACGGATCTGCTGAGCTCGAGTGAGCGACCCAAGACGCTCCCCGCGGGAGAGTCGCTGAAGGGCATCGCCATCCTCGGTCAGCTGGATCCGCAGCTCGATCGCATCACGATCAAGGTCAGCGGCCTCGAGGACGTGGTCTACCGCGTCGGCACGAAGCGGTTCTACCGGAACCGTGGGCTGCTTCTCGAGTGGCGTCGACCGGGTGACGAGTTCCAGACGCATCGCGACGTGCTCAAGTTCACGAAGCGCGCCTGGGAGAAGGTCGAGCCGCGCGAGGTTCGCTAGACAAGTCGATACGAATCGCCGCCGGATCGGGAGCACCGAGCCTGGCGGCGTTGCATTTTGAAGAAGGCGGGAGAGGGACCATCATGTCCAGTGGATTGACGAAGACGTACGTGGCGAAGACCGGCGAGATCGAGTCGCAGTGGCATATCGTCGACGCGACGGATCTGGTGCTCGGACGCCTCGCGTCGCGGGTTGCGGTCATCCTCCAGGGGAAGCACCGACCGACCTATACGCCGCACATCGACACGGGCGATCACATCGTCGTGATCAACGCCGAGAAGATCCGCCTTACGGGGCGCAAGGCCGACCAGAAGACCTACGATCGCTACTCGGGTTACCCGGGCGGCCGCCGGGTCATCCCGTTCCGCACGATGATCGAGCGGAAGCCGGAGGAAGTCGTCCGACTCGCGGTCCGTCGAATGCTGCCCAAGTCCCGACTCGGGCGAAAGATGCTCCGCAAGCTGAAGGTGTACGCCGGTACGGATCACCCGCACACGGCGCAGGCGCCCGCGACCCTCGAGATCTGATCGCGCCGCGAGCGCGGATCAGGTAGCGGGAGCCGAGAGCACAGGATAAAGACCGAGACACAGCAGAGGATCAGGAAGTGGCGAATCAAGAGACGTACTTCGGAACCGGGCGACGCAAGACTTCGGTGGCTCGAGTCCGCCTCACGCCGGGCACCGGCAACATCACCGTCAACCGGAAGGACTTCCGGGCCTACTTCCCGTGCGAGCAGCATCGCGTGCTCGTGACGGCGGCGCTGAAGGCTGCCGAAGCGGAAGGCAAGTACGACATCACCGTCCGTGCAAACGGCGGGGGAATCACCGGTCAGGCCGGTGCCGTGCTCCTCGGCATGGCGCGCGCGCTCTGCAAGGCGAACCCCACCTCGGAGGAGACACTCCGAGCGGCCGGTCACCTCACGCGAGACAGTCGAATGGCCGAACGAAAGAAGTACGGCCAGCGCGGTGCGCGACGAAGCTTCCAGTTCTCGAAGCGATAAGCGCCCCTTCGATCGAACATCCAACCCCGTTGTCGGCCGAGTGCCGGCAGCGGGGTTTTTTCGTGTCCAAACGTGGTGTGGGCGAGGCGAGGACGGCGCGAACGGCGTGGTTCAGCGTCCGTGTGGAGCGCTCGGTGAGGGCATAAAAAAACCGCGCCGTCGATTCCTCGACGGCGCGGGTTGTTTGAAAAAAAACAGTGTCGAAAAGCACCGATCAGGCCACTTCCCTAGGGCAGATATTCAGGGTTTGCTTCAGTTGGTCCTTCTGGTTACTTCACTTTGAGCCTAACTTCTCGACACTGTTTTCCCGAAGATGTCAGGTGTTGGTCTTAGATGACCCTCCTTTCGTCCTTGTAGCAGCGAGAGGAGGTCTCGTGCCGGGTCTGCGCAACTGGCCGATGAAACTGCGATGCCCACCTGCCTGCGTCACGCTGACCCCGTTTGGCCGAGACACTTCCAGGCTCGCGCCCGTCTTCGGTGTCTCGCGGGTTTTCCTGTTCCCGCTAACGAGATTCTCTAGACGCACGTGGCGTGCCGTTTTGATGAATCCGTTGGGAAGATCGATCACACGCCGATTCTATAAGGACTTACGTTGCTATCGGGATTACGAAGGGCGAGGGGGCTACAGGATGGGGTGTAAACCAGGTTTCCATCCAGAATCGCGGCCGGTGGCCATTTTTACGGCCTAAGTACTTCTGCGTATGGTGGTTAAGTATGCTTTACGCGATGGGGGCGGTTTACAGGGTGTAAAGTCCTGGCAAAGGCCGTCCCGGCCGCATCGGAGCGCCGCTTGGTCGTCCTGGAAACCCTGTTGTATAATCGGCTTCCGCCGGTTTCGGGGGCCCCTGAGGCCGTCACTTCGAACGACATCCATACCGCGAAAGCCTAGATCGAGAAGGAATAGAATCCGCAATGGCAGGTCACTCTCATTGGGCGGGCATCAAGCACAAGAAGGCGGCCGTCGACGCAAAGCGCGGCAAGCTCTTCTCCAAGCTCGCCAAGCACATCACTTCGGCGGCGCGCTCCGGGGGCGGCGACCTCGAGATGAACCTGCGCCTGAAGTACGCGATCGAGAAGGCGCGGGCCGCGAACATGCCGAAGGACAACATCGAGCGCGCGCTCAAGAAGGGCACGGGCGAGCTCGAAGGCGAGACGCTCGAGGAGCTGACGTACGAGGGCTACGGTCCGGGAGGCGTGGCGGTCTACGTCGAAGTCTTGACCGACAACCGAAATCGCACCGCTGCCGAGATGCGCCACCTCTTCGACAAGAGAGGCGGCAATATGGGCGAGAATGGCTGTGTCGCGTGGATGTTCGAGAAGAAGTCGATCTTCCAGGTCGAGCCGTCGGCGAGCGATGAGGAGACGCTGATGGATCTGGCGATGGAGGCGGGCGCCGACGACCTGGTCGCCGAGCCCGCATTCTTCGAGATCAGCGGATCGCCGACCGAGTTCGAGAACATCCGGAAGGCTCTCGAGGCGGCGAGCATCCCGACCACGATGGCCGAGATCACGTTCGTGCCGAAGTCGACGGTCGCCCTCGATGCCGACAAGGCCAAGAAGGTTCTGCAGCTCCTCGAGGCTCTCGAGGATCACGAGGACGTTCAGAATGCCTATGCGAACTTCGATATCCCGGATGATGTGATGAACGAGATCACCGCGGCGTGACGATCCTGCGTTGTCGCTGAGGCGAGAGCGAGCCGGCGACGAACGACATCCAAAACAAAAGCCCGCGCGTCCGAGGACGCGCGGGCTTTTTCATGCGATCGAACTGTGGCGGAATCGACTCAGGAGTCGAGCAGCTCCGCCTGGGCCGCGGCGAGGCGCGCGACCGGAACTCGGAAGGGCGAGCAGCTGACATAGTTCATGCCGAGCCCCTTGCAGAAGTAGATCGACTGCGGGTCTCCGCCGTGCTCGCCACAGATCCCGATCTTGAGGCCCGGGTTCGCCGCGCGACCGTCGGCGACGGCCATCTGCATGAGTCGTCCGACTCCGGACTGGTCGATGCTCTGGAACGGATCGCCCGGCAGGATGTTCGTATCGACGTAGTAGGGGATGAACCCGCCCGCGTCGTCTCGACTGAACCCGAAGGCCATCTGCGTGAGGTCGTTCGTTCCGAACGAGAAGAAGTCGGCGTTCTGCGCGATCTCGCCGGCGGTGAGCGCGGCTCGCGGAACCTCGATCATCGTGCCGACGCGGTACGTGATGTCCGCGCCGCGTTCCTTGAGGATCTCGGTGCCGATCGCGTCGATGCGCTCGCGCAGGAAGTCGAGCTCGCTCTTCTGTCCGATGAGCGGCACCATGATCTCCGGGATGACGGTCGCGCCGCCGTTCGCGGCCTCGCACGCCGCCTCGAAGATCGCGCGGGCCTGCATGTCGTAGATCTCGGGGTAGGTGATTCCGAGGCGGCAGCCGCGGTGGCCGAGCATCGGGTTGAACTCGTGGAGCGACTCGAGCGCGTGGCGCACGTCG
>CAZQZX010000259.1:0-8735 GCA_964597885.1 uncultured Planctomycetota bacterium | reverse complement strand
GTTTCTACCTGCCTGTCGACCATAACAACGCCCTACCTCACATCACCCGGGGTAAAGTGGCGGGGGCTTGCAATAGTGGTCGCACAGGCGAGCGGACCGATGCGCGCGCTGCGAAGCTGCGGGCGACCGTCGAGAATCACCCAGACTTCGGCACGCTCGGGCCCACCCCCGCCGTCAGCATCGGCCTCGATCTGGAGGTACCCGTCGAGGCCCTCTCCTCCCAGCGACAGCTCGCCCAGATCGACGAGGGAGTGCGCGGGCACGCCGATATCGGACACGAGCATCCGATCGGCCACTTCACCACTCATCACCAGCGCATAACTGCCCTCGTCGATCGAGTCGAACCGAAAGCTTCCGTCGGCCTCCGTCACCGCACGAAACGGAACGGCGGCGAACTGCCCGGCGACCGAAGCCTCTCGCGCGATCGGCACCAGACGGATCGCGGCCCCTCCAGCCGCACCGCCCTCGGCCGATCCCGTAATGCGTCCCGTGACCGACGCCGTCGGCCAGTCGAGGACCAGCTCGTGCGGATTCACGACATCGGGAATCTCGACGCTGAAGGTGCGGGCCTCGGGCGGCGCGTCCGGGTCGAAGCCGCCCTGCCCCGGCGACGCGACGACCATCATGGACACGGGCCCGGGCGGTGTTCGCACCGTGAAGCGCCCTTCGCGATCGGTCTGTCGCAGCCCGCTGCTGCGGACAGCTTCCCCTGGGCGATGGCTCACGCAGCTGACTTGCGCACCGGCCACGGGGATACCCTTCCGTAGCACGCGCGCGGCGACCTGCACGCTCGGATCTCCACCGAGCTCGAAATCGGCGCGCACCCGATCGAGCCCCTCGGGGATCGTCAGCTCGCGCGTGACGACCGACCCCCCGGCGTCCCAGTCCTCGGCTCGCACGATGGCGACCTCATGAAGTCCGGGCGAGAGCCCCGAGGCGGTGAACCAGCCCGCGGAATCGGTCCGCGCTTTGGCGGAGCGTCCCTTTCGGGCACGGTCGACAAACCGCAGCACCGCGGGCACCGACTCCCCGTTTGCCGTGACCTGTCCCTCCACGGTGATCCCCATGGAGAGGCGAATCTCGAGCTCGACGACTTCTCCGGGATCCGCGAATCGGACCTCCGAGAGCCACAGCGGGCTCGAAGGCGAAAGGGCCGCGACCCGGAATCCGTCGGCTCGATCCGAAGACGTCCGCACCGTCACCTCGAAGCGTCCATCGGCGCTCGTCCGGCGAGCTTTCTCGAGCGCGCTGAACGCATCGAAACCGCCGCCGGAAGAATCGCGCAGATCGGCCGATCCGGCATTCGGCGCGGCATCGACGACCGCGACGGCCACACCACTGAGGGGTCGGCCCTCGGCATCGAAGACCACCCCGGTGACGCGCGCCGCGCGCTCCATCGCGATCACGACCGGTTCGTCGAGTTTCTGCGTTGCCGGATCCAAGGTGAGCGTCGTCCGCTCGTAGTCGCCGAGCGTCGCCTCGAGCAGGAGTGGACCTTCGGGGATCGGCGAGATGCGAAAACCGCCGTCCGCATCGGTCAGCGACCAGCCCCTCGCCTCCACGTCCGAGCCGATCACCGTCGCGACGACGACGCGCGCACGCTCGAGCCCGCTCTCGTGATAGGCATCGATGACGCGGCCGGTGAGAGCTCGAGGACCCGAGCCGGAAGTTGCCGCCGGCTGGGAGGCGCCAGGATCCTCGGGGGCCGCCGACCGGTTGTCGATCTCGGGAAGCCCGGCATCCGCGCGGGACGAGTCGTCCGCGTCGACGGTGAGCGTCTCGGTCGTGCGATCTGCGTTCGCTTCTCCGTCCGGCGCCTGAAGCGATCGCATCAGAGCCACCAGCGCAACCAGCAGCAGAACGGCAAGACCGCCACCGAGGGCCAACCGCATCGACGAACGATTCATGGAGTGACGCTCCTGCAGCCCATCTCTCCGGTGCCCGCGCTGTCGCGCAGCGCCGAGACGGGTCGGATGACAAGGCCCCCGCGCAAAAATGCGCGGGGGCCCTGTCCTTCATCTAGCTGTGTTGCAGCAATCTCAGAACAGACGAACGTTCTTCATCTGGCTCATGAGATAGGGCGCGTCGTCGGCCGACGCGATACCGTCATGGTTCAGGTCGCAGGCGCAGCGCTCCTGCATCGTGGCCGCGCTCGGATCGGCGACCACGCTCCAGAACGCCTGGATGTCGAGCGGGCTGACGATGCCGTCCTGATCGACGTCACCTTCAATCACGCTCGCGCAAGCTTCCGGACGGAAGAAGACCGCGTGCGGCGCAGCGCCGTACTCGGTCGTGCCGAGGTCCACGATTTCGTACGCGCCCGTCCAACCGACGCGATCCGCATCGAACTCGGCATCCTGCGTGTCGACGTGCCAGGTGTAGTGGACGTGCAGATCGTGCCCACCGAGCTCACCCATGTCACCGTCGTCGTGGAGGATGTTGAAGACCTGATCGTACGCCTTGAAGGCGCCGTCAAATCCCGAGACCTCGAAGAAGAGCTGAGCGCCCTGCGACATCGGCTCTTCGCCCGCCGCGGAACCATCCGCCGCGTTCCAACCCGGGTTGTTGTCCGCCCAACCCTTGAGGATACCGTCCACCTCCGAGAGGAACAGAACGGCATCATTTTCGTCGCGCAGCGAGAGAACCTCGCCGTTCGACAACGCGCTCGCCTTCGTCTTGCCGACGAAGATGTCGCGGTGCTGCGAACCGCCCGCAATCACGCTACCGGCCACGCCAATGGCGATGGCAGCAACGCAGATCGCAGCGATCCATCGACCCTGCTTCATTGCGTACCTCCTTCTCTTCTTGTGCTGCCGATTCCACCCGATTCCGCGCTGGATGGATCGACGGTGAAACTGACGTGCTCACGACCACCGTGAGCACGGGACGCGCAGAACATCTCCTTACAGCCCGCAGGGGGCGAGGAGCTTGAAGAACGAGAACGTATCCGCCTTGTTGACGAAGCCGTCGCCGTTCGTATCCGCCGCGCACTTGGCATCCGGCGAAGCGTTCGTGATATCCGTCAGGACGTCGCCGAACGCGCAGACATCGGATCGCTTCAGCTGGCCGTCGAGGTCCACATCGCCGGGGATGCAGTTCTCGACGTCGGCGTTCGAGAAGCGGAGCGTGAACGGCTCGGACTCGGTGTAACCGGTCGTTCCGACATCGACGAACTTGAACGTGGCGTGCCAGATCACCTGGTTGTCCGCGAGGTTCGCGTCATCGACATCGATGTGCCACGTCGGGTGGTCGTCGAACGCCGGCGGGTCCGTCGTGACGGTCGCGATCGTCCAGGCGTCGCCCGGCAGATCGAGGACATCGCCGAAGCCCGGCGTGTGCGCCTTGAAGGCGTCATCGAGCGAGACGACGACGAGCTGGATCTCGGCGCCGATGGCCATCGGGAAGAAGTCTTCCTTCGGCTCGTCCTTCTGAAGCGGCATGAAACCGGGATCGTCACCCGCCCAACCGTTGATGATTCCCGAGACCTCGGCGAGCGAGAAGATTTCCTCCTCCTCAACCGGCTCGGATTCGAACTTCAGCTGGCCCGTACCGCTGATGCCAATGATGAAGTCATCGGCGTGCTTGTGGCCTTCACCGGCCATCGCGGCGCTGGCGATCAGGCCGAGGAAAATCGTCAGTAGAATCGTGTTTCGAACCTTCATTTATCGTGTCTCCCGTTGAGGATCGTTCTCTGAATTCGAGTCAGTGTTCGCGTCGATGCATAGCCAGTCAGCAACGCTGAATCAGCCATTGCAGATCGGCTTGGCGAGCGGCTTGTAGAAGCGCACCGCGTCGGCTTCCGTCACGAAACCGTCGCCGTCCGCATCGGCCGCGCACTTCTGGTCCGGCGTCATCGACGAGGGCGCCTCGACGGCCTGGATGAAGTCGCAAGCGTCAGCGCGGTTGTGTCGACCGTCCAGGTTGACGTCGCCAGGAACACAGTTCTCGATATCCGCATTGGAGAAACGAAGGGTAAAGGGCTCAGACTCGGTGTAGCCGGTCGTTCCCACGTCGACGAACTTGAAGGTGGCCGACCAGATCACCTGGTTGTCGGCGAGCGAGACGTCGTCGCTGTCGATGTGCCACGTCGGGTGATCGTCGAATTCCGGCGGGTCGTTCGTCACGGTCGCGATCGTCCAGGCATCGCCCGGGGAATCGAGCACGTCGGCGAAGCCCGGCGTGTGCGCCTTGAAGGCGAGGTCCAGCGAGACGACGACGAGCTGGATCTCGGCGCCGATGGCCATCGGGAAGAAGTCTTCCTTCGGCTCGTCCTTCTGGAGCGGCATGAAGCCGGGCTCGTCGCCCGCCCAGCCGTTGATGATTCCCGAGACCTCGGCGAGCGAGAAGATCTCGTCTTCCTCGACCGGCTCGGATTCGAACTTCAGCTGACCGGAGCCGCTCACACCGATGACGAAGTCATCCGCGTGCTTGTGGCCCTCTCCTGCAACGACGCTCCAGGCGAACAGACCGCTCAAGAGAATCGGGAGCGCGTACATGGCGAGCGAACGCCGGCTCGTTCGCTGGGTGCTTCCGCTGTTGCCAGACGGGTTCATCTGTCGTTTCCTCCTTTTTACCGGGCCTTCGTTCCGATGGATCGTGGCCCGAGATGTTGTGGGCTCAGTCGCGCTGCGCCATCGTCGTGGCGTTCGAGCACGGATGAGTCGTCGGGATCGATACGGAATGCCTTGTCGACCGCTCACGCGCGTGAACGCGCTACCGCGGGTCAGGTCAAGGTAGAGCCGCCCCATGGAGGACCACGCACCGAGCGATAGGCCGGCGTGGAGGACCGCAGAATGCAAACGGCACAAGAAGAGTCGAAGGTACTCGCAGTGGCGGGACGCCCTTGATCGGACAGGGCGCCCTGGTCGAGGTCAATCGCTCGACTCGCCGTGCAGAGTACGCAATCGGTTTCGCACCCCTCGCGTCCGGGGTGGAAATGCCATAGGGAAGATCGACCGCCCTCGGTTCGGTTGCCGAAAGCGATCCGGGAAGTGTTGGTTTCGGAGACCGAGCCGCCTCGCGACCCGTTCTCGTCGCAGCAATCGACCTGCCCGTCGCAGAGCTCGCACGCTTCGATCGCATCGTGTCGCGCGCGATCTCCGTGATGGTGGGCGAGCGAGTGCCACTGCCACGCCGGGGCCACGAACCAGAGCGCGAGACAGGCGTGCAGCCAGAACGAAATCCGCGTCCGCGTCATGGAGCCTCCTCCACGACGCTGAGCGTGATGGCGTTCGTCACGCTGAACCGGCTCGGGTGCCGACTGCCGGAGTCGGCGACGAGACCCTGGATCGTGTAGACCCCGGCCTCATCGATGCTCGTGCGCAAGACCCACGGCGCCTCGACCGGTCCCGGGCGATCCACGATGCCGCGTGCGAGCTCTCTCGGAAGATCCGGCGAGCGCAGGCACAGCCTCGGAAGCAGAAGTCGATCCGGCGACGAGACCGGCGTCGGGTTCACCAGGGTTCCGACCGACAGCCCTCGCGCGTCGAGGCTTCGAGGGTTGCGATCGGCTCCCGTCCAGGCCCAGAGCGCGTACGAGCTCGCCTCTCGCCCGGGAGGTGCATCGAGCCGAAGCTCGATCGTCGAACCGGCAAGGACTTCGACGAACCGTCGCTCCCCGCCGGAGGATCCATTCACGAACAGAACGTCGACAGCCTCGATCGAGGAACCCGTCGCGACGTTCCCCGCTTCGTACCGGGCCGCCGGCTGCACTTCGAAAGCGCCGATGTCCGAAACCGAATCACCGAGCGAAGCCCCGAACGGGACGGCACGCGACCTCCCGTCGAGGTCGTGCAGGCCCGACCCGTTCTCGATGGTCTCCGCGAACGATCCCTGATCGATGCAGGGTGAGTCGTCGCGCAGCCGATAGTCGCCGGCCATTCCGTTCCGGAAGCGCGGATCGAACGAGAAGTTGCCGAATCGGAGAGCGGCACCGCCGGCCGTCTCGACTCCCGAAAGAACCGCCGGGAGATCCTCGATGCAGCAGCGGATCAGCGAGCCGATGGCTCCCTTCGTACCGCCGATCTGATCCGTTCCGCTGCCCGCAGCCTCGTCTCGATTCGCCCAGAGGATCGAGTCTCGAACCAGGCGAGAGTTGCCAGCCTGGCCGAACCAGATCGCGCCGCCGGCCCCCGCTTCGTTCGACGCGAACGTCGAACGCTCGATGACCACATCTCGAAAGGCGACGATCGCCCCACCCTGGGCCACCGCATGGTTGTGCGTGAAGAGCGAGTCGGAAACGCGGAGCTCGCCGTTCGCGTAGATCGCGGCCCCGTCACTCGATCGATTGTTCAGGAAGCGACACCGCGAGAAGCGGACGCGGCCCGAGTCCGTGCCGATGGCTCCGCCGTTCGTTCGACTGACATTCCCGTCGAAGTCGCAGCGATGGAAGACCGGATTCGAGAGCTCGTTGAAGACCGCCGCGGCCCGCAGGCCCGCATTCGCGACGAACGCACAACCCTGGAACAGAGCATGCGAGCGCTCGAACACGTACAGCGCACCGCCGGACGAATCGCTCCCGTTCGCTTCGAACCGACACTCTCGCACCTGCGGACGACTGTCCGTCCAGACGGCCATGGCCGAGCCGAGGAACGCGAGATGGTCGGTGAACACGCAGTTCCGGAGGCGCGGCGAGCTGCGCAGCGCGTAGAGCCCCCCGCCCGAGCCGCGTTCCGTTCGGCCGGGAACGTCCGCCATACCCGACCGGATGAGGAACCCGTCGATCTCCGCCGACGATCCGACATCGATCGCCCGGAGGACGGAATGGCAATTGTCGGAGCGATTCTGGAAACCGGGAAGGTCGTCACCGAGGCGATCGCCGCTCAGGACGGTCGAGTGGAACAGCGCTCGACTCCGCTGGTCGCGCGTCGTCTCGTCGCCGCGGAATCCCCCGAAGATCGCGACCCCATCGAGGAGGTCGAAGGCGTCGTCACGATCCCCCTCGGGCATCCCTCGTCGTCGGCCGGGAACGTAGCTCTTCGAGGAGGCCCGAACCCAGACTTCCGTGATGGCGCCGTTCGAGTTACGGGCGGCGTCGAGTGCGTCGTCGAGCTCCCCGAAAGCCGCAGACCAGCGGCTTCCGTCGCCCGGAGAATCGAGGTCGGCGTCGACCCGCACGACATGCGGGAGCTCACCGCCCGAAGCCAGGGCGGAAACTCCAATAGTCAACACGAACCAGGCCGACAGGAGCGGCGTGGTTCTCCTCCTCTTTACGCAATTCATCAGGAACGGAACGATTCCCGAGAAGCCGGAGTTCCGCGAATGCGAAAAAGGATTCACGGGGCCCCCGGATCCTGGGAGCCCCGTGAACAAGAAGAGATGGACGCTAACCCTTGGATCTCTTCAGGAGTATCCACTCACTACGGCGCGAAATCGCCCCCCGCCGCGGCACTTCGACAACGCGTGATCGACTCGCGTCCGTCATCGTTCGCTGCCCCCCATGAGCTTGCGCTGCAGGGTGGCCCGGGCTCGATGCAGTCGTGAACGAACCGTACCGACCGGCAGGCCGAGCTCCTCCGCCATCTGGGCGTAGTCGAGATCGCCATAAGCATGCAGCTCAACGACATCGCGAAAGTTTGCCGGAAGCGAATCCACGGCCTCCTGAATGGAGCGCCGCAGATCGGCCAGATGCAGCTCGTGCGACGGATCGGCATCGCAACCCACTCTGTCGAGCTCTTCCTCACGACACTCGACGCGCTGCAATCGCGCCCGCGTGCCGCGGAGGATATCGAGCGAACGATTCCAGACGATCCGGCGCAGCCATCGGTCCACATGGTCCGGGGGCAGCTCGCCGGATTCCCAGACCTGGACCAGCACTTCTTGAACCGCGTCCCACCCCTCGTCCGGCCCGAGAATGCTCGCGGCCAGCCGATACAGCGAGACCAGATGAGGACGCACGACCTGCTCGAACTCGGAATGGATCCGGCTTCGGCAGCCCTGCGTTTCGTTCTGTCGACGATCGCCGTCGGGCGATGTTTGTCCTGCCGTCCCTTCCGGACGACCTCGGATCGGTTTCAATCCCTTCTCCCTTCCCGCCAAGAAGGACTCGCGTCCACGGAGCTCGATCGAGCCAATGCACGGGAGCGAGCCACCGGGCTCGGGCCGGATCACGCCAACGGAATTCGGGGGCCTCGCGGTCGGATGAGACGTAGACCGGCGAGCCAGTCCGAGGGCGGTGATGTCGCAGGTGAGGTGCTGCCGAGTCGCGGATCCCCCGGTTTCCGAGGGAGAGGCCTCATCAACGAGGCCGGACCGGCGCTACCGGTGCTGCGCGGCCGCTAGGAAGGGAGGTTGGGAGAGTTCTTGGGTGCGAGGCGGAAGCGCGGGATCGTACCGGGGAGAACGCGGTCCTCCACCGTCTCGACCGGATCGTCGACCGTGACGACCGCCCGATCGAGAGTGGCGAGGGTCGGACGCTCGAGCGCGACTCCGTCCGTTTGCAGCGGGCAGGACTTCCGTCGAAGCCCCGCTCGCGGCGGACTGGAAGGCCAGGCCCGAATCCTCTCCCTGCTGGCGCTGACTCTCGTCGGGCTCGGCCTGATGTTCGGCTGCGCGAAGACGGACCATCGCACCCACACCGCGGGAGCCCATGACCACGAGCACGCGCCGGGCTGCGGGCACGTGGCCGTCCGCCACGGCGACCACGTCGACTACCTGCACGACGGTCACCTGCACCACCCCCACGGCGACCACGTCGACGAGCACGCGCCCGACACGACCGCCGCCAACGCGGCAGA